>JBCCMP010000001.1:0-64539 GCA_039026295.1 Pseudomonadota bacterium
GGCCGGGGCGCTGACCTCGCTGACGCTGAACCTTTCTCCCAATCCTTTCGCGGCGCTCGAGATTGTTTTCTGGCTGCTCGGTGCGCTGACCGATCGATCCATGACGCATGTCTGGCTGGCGGCCCCGTTCATGGTGATAGGTTGGGCCATGCTGGCCGGACTAGGGCGCGGCCTTGATGCGCTGAGCAGCCAGAAAACAATCTCGAGCGCCGCGAAAGGATTGGGAGAAAGGTTCAGCGTCAGCGAGGTCAGCGCCCCGGCCAGAGCAGAGAGCGCGACCCCTGCCAGGATCAGCGTAAGGGTGTCGCCGCGCGGGCCTGTCAGGGACAGAAGCAGCAACACCGCGACGACGGCCCCTGCCAGTGCTGCGAATGGCAGTGCCAGAGGAACAAGCGCGGCCAGTCCGGTATAGATCGCCAGGACCGCACCCAGTGCGGCAGAGGCAGACACACCGATGAGCCCGGGCTCGGCCAGCGGGTTGCGCAAAAACCCCTGCAATGCCGCGCCGGACAGCCCGAGGCTTGCCCCGATCATCAACCCCAGAATGGCGCGCGGCAGGCGGATTTCCTGCATGACCAGAACCACAGGACCACCCTCGCCGGTAAAAAGGGCAAGAAGGCTCTCCCAGGTCCCGATCGCCGCCGGTCCGATCAGCAGCGACGCCATGAACAACGCTGCGACCAGAAGCGATAATAAGGCGATCAGGACGCGGTACGGTATCATCTGTTCAGTACAGCGTTCCGTGCAGCGACCAGACGCCGGACCGCAGCGATGACAAACGGCGTCCCGCACACCCAATCGCGGTCAGCGACCGGCGCGGTTGCAGCCCGCTGGCGAAGATCGGCGAGCGCGGGGTGGCGCAGCACTTCTTCGGCCAGGGCCGGTGTCTCGAACGGACGACCGGTGATGATCATGTCCGGGTTTTCGATGATCAGTTCTTCCAGGGCGATCGTGCCGCCCGTGTCCAGCCCACGTTCGATGGCGATATTGGCCAGTCCGGCGGCATCCATGATCGAACCCGCCAACGTGCCGGGTCCGGACGTGTAGCTGTTGGCATAGTAGGTCGCGGCACGCGGGCGTTCCTGCGTCTTTGCGCGTGCCGCCTTCAGATCCGCATCGAAGCGGGCGATCAGGCTGGCGGCACGGTCCCGCTGCCCCAGCGCCTCGCCCATTTGCTTGATGCGTGCACGGACATCCCCAAGCGAATTCGCAGGATCGAAGGCGATGACCGGGATGCCCAGTTTGCGCAGCAACGCCACCGTCGCACGGGTCGTGTAGGTCCCGGCGATCACCAGATCGGGCTTCAAAAGGAAGATCTCTTCGGCCAGTCCACGGTTGGCGCGATAGGCTTCTGCCTCTTTGGCCATCGCGGAAGACCTCGGATCAGACGCCAGATAACTGACCGAGACCACCTGTTCCGGCCCGACCAGCATGGCAAGCTGATCGGTGCACAGGTTCATTGAGACGACGCGGTCAGGTGCTGAGTGCGCCGCCAGAGGCAGCGCAACCACCATCGCACATAACAGGCGAGCGAGCCTTGCCATCAGAAGGTCAACTTGATCCCGCCGAAGCCCGTGAAACCCTGCGTCTCGTAGTTCAGAACCTCCTGATAGTCCGAGTTCAGGGCGTTTTCGAGGCGCGCGAAGACATCAAGCTGTTCCGTGACGGCATAGCTGCCCTGCAGGCTGAGCAGAAAGTATCCGTCCAATTTCGCACGCGGTTGAAGGGCGGCGGGGAAGAACCCGGTCGCGAAATCGCTGTCATACTGGTCCCCGTTGTAGACCAGGTTTGCGTTCAGCATCGCGCGGTCACCCAGGAAAGTGTAGGTCGCGTCCAGCGCCGCAGTATGCCTTGGCCTGCGTACTTCCGACAGCCCCGAGGCACCATCTTTAGCGAGCGTATATGTGTAGCTGCCGGTAATTGAAAGCTCGTCCAACGGTGTCATTGTCAACGAGATCTCGACACCCTCCCTCGTGCTTTCACCATCTGTGTTGACCGATGTCGCCAGGCCCGCGGCAGCATTGAAGCCAGACGAGATTTCGTCAGTCACGGTTCCCCTGAAATAGGTTGCATCGAGGATGAAGCGATCGTCGAAGAAGCTCTGCTCGATGCCCAGGTCCCACTGAAAGGTCCGCTCTGGAATGAGATCGCGATTGCCGATGAACCGGCCGGGCGAAGAGCCGAACTGTTCGAAGAAGGTCGGATTGGTCACGCCGCGCCCGACGGATCCGTGCAGCCGCGTGCCCGTTGCTTCAAGATCGTAGGACCCAGAGAACGAGAACGTGAGCGCGTCCTTGAACTGGTTGTTGAAATCATTCCGGACGCTGGCCTGAAGCGCTGCGGGACCAAAGGCGAGACGGTACTCTCCGCCCAGCCCGAGAACCCGGCGGCTTTGCTGGTCGGCAAAGTTGGTGTCGTTCTGTTCTTGCTCGTAGTCAATCAAACCGGCCACGACATGGTCGACATCGCCTGTGCTGAACGCGTAGCTCGCCTGATATCCGGCTTTGAGCCTTTGACTTTCCGTTCCAAACGAAAGTGTGCCGTCGGACAGGCTGTTCGAGGTGTTGTGGGTAAAGCCCAGCTTCACTTCATGGACGAGCGCATCGTCCAGCATCTCGAAACGTCCGAACCATCCGATGGAAATGTCCGTGGCGTCATTTACGTCGTTGCTGTCGATCACCTTGCTGAAGGTAGGATCATTGAGCAGAGGCGCGAACGTCACGGGGTCAAAGGGGAACGCCTGATCGTCGGTGTCAGACTTCCGATCGGCGACGAAAAAGTTGATCCCCATGGAAAAGTCCGGGGTGAAATCCCAGTTCGCGCGCCCGGTTATGGTCAGGTTTCTGTCGCCATCTCTTTCGCCGGTCTGGTCATCCGTGCCGGTGGCGATGTTGAAACCCTGGGTGCTGCGCAGGCTGACACCGATCGCGCCGTCCCAGTCTTCTTCGCCCCCGGCGGCGTTCAGGCTGACAAGGGCCGTTCCGTCCGATCCACCTTCCAGGGTTCCCCGAAAAGTCGACCCGTTGCGGCGACCGCGGCGCGTGAAGATCTGGATGACCCCGGCCGCCGCATTGGAGCCGTAAAGCGCCGATTGCGGGCCGCGCAGAACTTCGATCCGCTCGATGTCTGTCACGATCAGGCTTCCGAAGTCGACTTCACCGTTGCCCGCAGGGGAAATCTCGATCCCGTCGACAAGCACGAGGATCTGATTGCCTTCTGCCCCGCGTGCCCGGATCTGAGTCAAGCCGCCGAAGCTTCCGGTCCTGCTGACCGCGAGGCCTGGAACGAGGCGAAGGGCATCGGCGACATACCGGGTGCCACGTGCCTGAAGTTGCTCGCCGGTGATAACGGTGTAGGCGCGCCCGATCTGATTGACGGAAATGGGCGTCAATCCGCCGGTCACGATGATATCCTCGCCGACAAGCTCGTCGTCCGCAGACTGAGCAAACGCGCCGATAGGCAAAACGGCCAACATAGCGGCCAAAGTCACAAGCTGTTTCATAACTATTCCCCCAACGAGCAGCCCGCGCTGCCCTGAATGGCTGACGTCAACCGTTGGAAGCGCGCACAGGCACCGCCCACGGCCATTTCGCTCACCACTGCGGAGGATCCGCCCCATCAGCGCGCCCCGCGCTGCGGAAGGGTGATGGCCTTGGCAGGTCTCCTGGCTCGCGGGTCGATGCATCAGCTTCGTCTTCCCGACCCTCAGGTCAGTGACATCATGAAGACTGGCTCGCCGCTTACAGTTGCGGGGGCAGCCACGGAATTGGCCCCGAATGGGTCAGCCGTACCGTGTTCCCTTTTCATCCAGCCACCTGTCGGTGGGTAGGAACCAAAACCGACCAAAGGTTAACAGCCGTTCCGGGAGTCGAGTCAATGGGTATTGGCGCCGATCGTCCGGCAAGAAAACGATTCACCGGATCGGTCTCTTGCCCCCCCTCATCCTGGCCATTGTTGAAAGGTTTCAGATAGATTGCGGGATGATCCGGGGCTCGAGGCCCGTCTCGCGCAGTGTCCGGATGACAACGAGGGCGTTCAGGCGCGCCTCCATGCCCGCAACACAGGCGCGACATTCCAGCGGTGAACTTTCATTTCACCCGGACTCCGGTTTTCTAAATGGCGACGTTCGCTCGCCGTCGGCAGCCCTGTCTGGAGCCGCGTGTCGGGGGATATCCCATTCAGAAAGCTTGAGGATCAGAACAGAAACTTGCGCCGACCGGGAAGCGCAACTTACCTGTCTCGGCCGTTCACAGTCTACAGAGTGTCCCCCGGAACAAGCTGCGATTTGATCTCGATGACATCACGCACCGGGTCGCCGCGCACACGCGCAACCAGAGTCTCCGCCGCGGCCTTGCCCAGTGCACGGGTCGAGACATTGGTCGTGGTCAGTCGCAGCTGCAAGGTCGTGGCAGCATCCATGCCGCCCCAACCGGCAACGCCAACACCGTCGGGGACACTCAGCTTCGCCGAATGGCAATATGCCATACCGCCGATCGCCATCTCATCATTCTGAAAGTAGATCCCGTCCAGATCCGGATGCCGCGACAACAAATTCTGTGCCCCGTAGTATCCCTGATAGAAACTGGGACGGTCATCCAGGATTTCTGTTTCCGCCGGACGTGATCCTGCGTCGCGCAGGGCCTTCTGAAAACCATCGAAGCGCGTGCGGCCAAGACCGGGTGACGCTGCATCACCGCCGACATACCCAATTTGTCGCCGACCTTTCGTCAGAAAAAGACGGCCCATTTCGTACCCGCAATCGAAATGATTGATCCCAACCGATATGTCGATAGGCCGCGTATTCAGGTCCCAGATTTCGACCAGCGGCAGGGTGGCCGCCTTCAACATCGCGGCTGTCGCCTCGGAATGGGCGCGCCCGGTCAAGATCAATCCGGCAGGCCGCCATGCCAGAACAGATTTAAGCCAGGTTTCTTCTTGTTCGGCGCGATTTTCATAGGTGCCGATCAGCGTTTGATATCCAAACCGCGTGAGCGTTGCGTCTATCGCTTCAACGACGTGGCCGAACAACCCCCCGGAAAGCCGGGGCACCAGGACACCGACTAAGGTTGACGCGGTATCCGACCCAAATGCTGCTGCCAAACGGTTCGGCACATAGTTCAGCCGCTCGGCCTCTTGCATCACCCGGGCTCGGGTTTCCTGGGAAAACCGTCCAGAGTTGCGCAGCACTCGTGAAGCTGTCATTTTCGATACGCCTGCGGCGTCCGCGACTTCTGCCAAACTGGGTTTTCGCTTGTCCATCCGGGGCGTGTCTCTCACTCGTTTGCGTTATCGGTAACACTTTGGACTTGACGTGGCCAGATGTCCGTCCATCTTCGGGCAGGTTACCGGTAACGCAGATTCGAAAATGGCGGCCGGGACGGGAGGAACGCCCGATGGCACCACGCCACGGCAAAGGTCTGTTCTTTGATCGTGTCACCAAGGCGTTTGGCGGCACGCAAGCCCTTCGGGCGGTATCGCTGCACGTCGATCGCGGCGAAATCGTAGCGCTGCTTGGCGAAAATGGTGCCGGCAAATCCACGCTGATCAAGATATTGGGCGGCATCCATACAGCCGACGCCGGCCACGTTCTGATTGACGGAGTGCCCTATGCGCACACGCCGGGCCGGGTCAACGCCCATCAGGCCGTCGCCTTCATCCATCAGGACCTTGGCCTAATAGACTGGATGACGGTTGCAGAGAACATGGCGCTTTCCCAGGGTTTCCTGCGCAAGCGCGGTCTGATCAACTGGAGTGCGGCTGAAGATGCCTCTGCGACCGCCCTTGCTCGCGTCGATTGTACCTTCGATCCGACGACCCGGGTCGGTGATTTAACGCGGACGGAAAAGTCGTTGGTCGCCATCGCCCGCGCCTTGGCCGTGGATTGCGACTTTCTGGTTCTGGACGAGCCGACCGCGAGCCTGCCCGCCGACGAGGTAGAGCGATTGTTCGCGGCGCTGCGTCCGCTGCGGGACAAAGGCGTCGGGATGATCTACGTCTCTCATCGCCTGGATGAGATCTTTCGTATTGCAGATCGCGCTGCGGTCCTGCGCGACGGCGCCCTGGTCGGTATTCGCGACATCCACCACACGGACGCGGACGAACTGGTCAGTTTGATCGTCGGGCGCAAAACCCGCGATATCGAACGACCACAAACTGATGATGGTGCGAAGGTGCTGGATGCAAAGGACTTGGCCACCTCCAGCGCTGGGCCTGTAGACTTGACGGTGCGGCGCGGAGAACTGGTTGGTCTGGTCGGCCTTCGGGGCGCTGGGCATGAAAGTATCAGCCGCGCGCTCTTTGGGGCGGAAAGCTCCACCGGCCAGATCCTGTTGGAAGGCCGGACACCTGATCTTTCATCCCCCCGTGCTGCAATGAAAGCGGGTATCGGTTTGGTTGCGCGCGACCGTATCGTCGAGTCGATCGCGCCATCGCTGACAATCCGCGAAAACGCATACCTGAACCCCGCCGCAGGGGGGCGTGGTCTCTTCGACTTCAAACTCACGGGGACGGAACAGGATCAGGCCAAGACACTTGGCGGCTCGCTTGGGCTTTCCCCGAACGATCCCACACTGGCTATCGACGCGCTTTCCGGCGGCAATCAACAGAAGGTTGTCGTGGGCCGCTGGCTGGAGACGAACCGAACCTTGCTAATCGCCGAGGACCCGACCTCCGGCGTCGATGTCGGCGCAAAAGCCGAGATCTATGCGCTGTTGTTCGAGGCACTTGCCTCAGGTATGGCGGTGCTGGTCGTTTCGACCGATTTTGAAGAGGTCGCCAGTATCTGTCACAGGGCGCTGGTGTTCAGTCGCGGCCAGATTGTGGCCAACCTGACGGGCGTGTCACTGTCAACGGAATCGCTGATTCAGGCGGCCTCGGCGGGTGAAGCACCAGCGGCGGCAATGGGGGCCTGAGCCATGCAATCCATCGAATCCGTTGCGCTGGAGCCGACAAAGGCAGAGATGAAGGATCTGGGCACCGGCGCCCGCTTGATCCGCCTTCTGCCGGTCTATGGACTGGTGATCCTGATGGTCGGCTTGATCCTTATGTTTTCGATCCTGCTGCCGGACACGTTCCCGACGATGCTGAACCTGCGTGCAATCATCTCGGACAAAGCGATCATCGCAATCCTGTCGCTGGCGGCCATGATACCCATGGTGGCAGGACGCATCGACCTGACCGTCGGATACGGCATCGTGCTGTGGCACATCCTGGCGATTTCTCTGCAATTGATGGGCGTGCCGTGGCCGATGGCAGTCATCATGGTTCTGGCCATGGGTGCCTTCGTTGGCTTTTGCAACGGCGTACTTGTTGAAGTCGCGAAGATCGACGCTTTCATCGCGACGCTGGGTACCGGCACTGTGCTTTACGCGTTGGCGCTCTGGCACACGGGCGGGCGGCAGGTCGTGGGCGCTTTGGACCCAGGTTTTTATTCCATCAACGGCACTTTCGTGATGGGCCTGCCGATCACCGGGTTCTACGTTCTGGCCATCACCATCGCCATGTGGCTGGTGCTGGAGTACACGCCGATTGGCCGATATCTCTATGCCATCGGTGCCAATCCGAAGGCGGCTGAACTCAACGGAATCCCGAACCGCAAATTCGTGGTCGGCGCCTTCGTGACGTCTGGCCTGCTGACCGCATTGGCCGGCGTGATCCTGGCATCGAAATTGCGCATCGGACAGGCCAGCGTTGGCTTGGAGTACCTGCTGCCCGCGCTGGTTGGCGCGTTCCTCGGTTCCACCACCATCAAACCCGGACGCGTGAATGTCTGGGGCACCATCGTCGGCGTTGCCATCCTGGCCGTCGGCATCTCTGGCATACAACAGTTCGGCGGATCGTTCTGGGTCGAGCCGATGTTCAACGGCGTCACCCTTTTGGTCGCCATCGGCATTGCCGGATACGCACAGCGCCGCAAGGGCGCAGCAAAGAAATAAGGGCGCAGCAAAGAAATAATGTTCAAAGGAGGAAACGATGAAAAGACGTGATCTGATCGCCATGGCCCTGGCCGCCTCGCTGGCAGCACCCGCCCTCGCGGAAACGCCGTTCGACGGTCCAACAAGCGGACCGAAAGCGGCTGATGGCAAATCCATCGTCGTTGTCGCCGCAGACCTGAAGAACGGCGGCATCCTGGGCGTCACCAACGGCGTCGAGGAAGCCGCGGCGAAGATCGGCTGGCAGGTACGGGTGCTGGACGGCGCCGGTTCGGTCTCGGGCCGGACCGCCGCCATCGGTCAAGCCCTGGCCTTGCAGCCCGATGGCTTGATCATCAACGGCTTCGACGCGGTCGAACAGCAGGCCGCGCTGGAAGGCGTGGTCGCGGCCAGCATCCCGATGGTGGCCTGGCATTCCGGCCCCAAAATCGGGTGCGATGCCCCTGGCGGCATTTTCGCAAATGTCTCGACCGACGCGATGACGGTCTCGGAAGTTGCCGCAGAGTGGGCCATGAAGGACGGCGGCGATAAGATGGGCGCGGTGATCTTCACCGACTCGACCTATCAGATCGCCATCGACAAGGCCGACCGTATCAAGGAAACCATCGAGGCGATGGGCGGCACCGTTCTGGAGTACGTCGACACACCCATCGCTGACACCTCTACCCGTATGGGACCGTTGACCACCAGCCTGCTGCAGCGCCACGGGGCCAAGTGGACCCACGCCTTGGCGATCAACGATCTCTATTTCGACTTTATGGGCCCGGCTTTGGCTGCTGCGGGCATCCAGGGTGATGGCTCACCCAAGGCCGGGTCTGCGGGCGACGGCTCGGAAGCGGCCTTCCAGCGCATTCGCACTGGCCAGTACCAAACGATCACCGTGGCCGAACCGCTCAACCTCCAGGGTTGGCAATTGGTGGACGAGTTGAACCGGGCAATTCAGGGCGAAGCGTGCTCGGGCTATATCACGTCGCCTGCGCTGGTGACCCAGTCCGGTTTGGAAAAGCTGGGCGACAGCAATCAGTTCGACCCGGACAGTCCCTATCGCGACGCGTACTCCAAGATCTGGGGCAAGTAACTTTTCCGGTGAGGCCCGGTCAGACATGGCCGGGCATCATCCCACCGAATGAACCGATACCCTGCCGCAACCGCCAACGGATCGGCGGTTTCCGACGGAAGGACGGAGTACAGGACCATGACGACCAAGCCTCTTGTGCAGATGCGGGGAATTACAAAGAAGTTCGGCGGGGTCACGGCCCTTCTGGATGTTGATTTGACCGCCTTTGCCGGCGAGGTCCTTGCAATCGTCGGAGACAACGGCGCCGGCAAATCAACGCTGATAAAGATCCTGACCGGAGTGTACCAACCGACGGCGGGCGAGATCTTCATCGACGGAGAAAAGATCGAGTTTGGCAGTCATGCCGATGCAATCGATGTGGGCATCGACGCGGTATATCAGACACTGGCACTTGCCGATCACCTGGACCCGCCCGCCAACATGTTCCTGGGCAACGAACTGACCAAGAAAATCTTCGGGATCGAATTGCTCGACAACAAGAAAATGCGGGCCGAAACCGAACGTGTCTTGATGGAACGCCTCGGTGTCCGCCTCAAGTCCATGGATGCTCCCACAGAAAGCCTGTCCGGTGGCCAGCGTCAGGCGGTGGCGATCGCCCGCGCCGTTTATTCCGAAGGGCTGAGGGTCCTGGTGATGGACGAGCCAACCGCGGCGCTCGGGCCACAGGAAACGGCCCGAACGCTCAAGCTGATCCAGACGCTGAAGGCCCAGGGCCTTGCCGTCATCCTGATCAGCCATTCGCTGGATGACGTGTTCGAGGTCTCCGACCGCGTGCATGTCCAGCGCCGTGGCCAATGCGTCGGCGTCGTCGAAACCGCAAGCAGCTCGACGCAGGAAGTTCTGGGGCTGATCGTCGGCGCAGAGGAGACCGCCGCATGAGCACGACATCTGCGCCTGACATGGTCCACAAACCACTGACCGAACGGTTGGAGCCATACATCGCAATCATCGGGCCGATGGCGATGATCCTGGCGATCATCCTGTTCATGGCCGTTGCAGAACCGGCGCGGTACTTCCGCGTCAGCAATATCGAGCTTATCCTGAAGGATGCCGCGCTCTACATGCCGATGGCGATGGCGATGACCTTCGTCATTACCCAGCGCGGCATCGATCTGTCTGTCGGGTCGGTTGCGGTGCTGTCGGCGATCAGCATGGCGTTTCTGGTGAAGCAGTTTGGCTTTTCGATCTACGCCGGCATCCCGATCGCCATCGGTATCGGGGCGCTTCTGGGCCTGATCAACGGTCTGGTCATCACCCGTTTCAACGTGCCCGATCTGATCGGGACGCTGGCCATGGACCTGGTCTACAAAGGCCTGGCACTGGTGATGGCGAAGGGGCTGGTGCTGGCGGGCTTTCCAGACATCCTCAAGGCAATCGGACGCGGCGATACGCCGTTCTTCATTCCGGTCCCTGCCATCATCGGCATGCTGACCATGGTGATTGGCTATTACATCCTGAAGCGGACCTATTTTGGCCGCTATACGATCGCCATCGGGTCCAGCCCTGAATCGGCGGAACTGACCGGGATCGGCGTCAAGCGCCACAAGGTATATGCCTATGTGATGTGCGGCGCGTGCGCGGCCTTGGCCGGATTGATGTTGATGGGCAAGCAGAATGCCATACAGGCGACGATGGCGCCGTTCTTCAACCTGCACGTCATCGCGGCGGTTGTTGTCGGCGGCACCTCGCTGTTCGGTGGCCGGGCATCGATGATCGGCTCGTTCTCGGGCGTTTTGCTGCTGGCGATGATGCTGAACGCGCTGGTGACGCTGAGGATCGAGTTCTTCTGGCAGCCCGTTGCATCGGGCGTGGTGATCATTGGTTCCGTCGCGCTTTATGCCTGGATGCAGAAAAAGGACCGCGATGGTGCAGGAGGAATGCTGGCCGGACTGAAAACGACCGAAGGCAAGAAGACACTGCGCTTTTCCGCAATCACTATCGGCCTGCTGATTGCCCTGTTGGCAATCGGCGGGATTACCGCCGGAGACCCCGTTGCAAGCGGTTGATCCGGATCTGCAGAGCGGGCTGGCAGAAGCGCAGTCTTGCTAAGCCGCTTGCTCCTGCTCTCACATTCAAAAAGGGAGGAAATCAAATGAGAGTCATGACAACAACGGCCCTGGTAGCCGTCGCCTTGGCGGGCGGAGCGTTCGCCGACGACGTCAAGTTGCCATTGGTTGAATTGCCGGGGATCGCGGACCGCGATTACTGGATCCCTGATGAAGTGAACGCCGACGGCAAGCTGGCGGCCCTTCAGCAGGTGGTCGGTTCCGCGGCCGTTCCGTTCTCGGGCACGCAGGAAAAACCGATTCAGATCGGTCTGATCTACCCGTCGTCCGACACCTCGGACTTCTGGGCGCGCAACTATCTGGCCATGACCAAGCGTCTGGAAGAGCTGGGCATCGAGTACGAGACGACCGAGTTTGCCTCGCGCCAAATCGAGCATTCGCTGCAGACGACCTATGCCAATCAGGTCTCGCAGGACGCCGACCTCTATGACTACGTGATCTTCGGGCCTTCGGAATTGGCGATCCAGGCGGACAATATCTCTACCCTTGCCGGGAACGATGGCTTCAGCACGTTTGTCTGGGCGTTTCACACACCGCTGAAAGCCCTGGAAAATCAACCCGACGCATGGTTCGATTTTTCGTCGGCTGCGGGCGCACTGACCATGTGTGACTACATGCTTGGACGTCTGGGCAAAGACGTGACAATGGCCATGAACCGGGGCATTCCGGGCATCACCGACAACCAGCGGTCTGGCGATTTCAAAGCCTGCGTAGAAGAAAAGGGCAACTGGACAACAGCCTACGAGCATTACGGCGAATATCAGCGCGAGGGCGGGTATGCCGGGACCTCACTGATCCTGCAGGCCTACCCGGAAGCAAAGATCATCCACAATGCCAACACCGCTATGGCGATGGGCTCGGTCGAAGCTCAGGTGTCCGTCGGCAAAGAGAAAGATATCTTCTCGACCGGCTGGGGCGGCACCGGATTGGAGCTTGACGCGATCCGTCGCGGTGAACTGAACGCCACACCCATGCGCATGGGCGATGATGTCGGCGCTGCAACGGCGGAAGCGATCAAGGCCCATATGGAAGGACGCAGCACTGATCTGCCATTCGTCTTCCTCGGCCGCATCACTGTCGCGCACGATCAGATGAGCGCCGAGGAGTTGGACGCCCTGCAAAAAGAAGCCTTCCGCTTCTCAGGCGTCGGAAAGCTGGAACGCTGAGCCAGGATTGGGCGGCTTGTTGCCGCCCAACAACCTCTCAAACCCGCATCAACGTCACCTCAATCTCGATCTGGCGCTACAGGCTCTGGCTGAACAGCCGCACGCGCACAGCCTTCGTCCGATTTAGTCTCCGTTGAAACAGGTCCCCGGAGGAATGCAGGTGACCGTAGGGATGTCTAAGAGATTCACCTTACAAATGGCGCACATCTCACCCCACGAAACGCTCGCGCAATGATCCGAGCGGAGCTTCGCGCCTATGGGTGCCAATGCGTGAAACTCTCCACTGCCGCGGATGCCGAATTTGTCCCGGTCATGCTTGTTCATCGGTGCGGCAGCGAACGGAAATTTTTGCGCAGACTTTCCTATGGCCGACCGCTGATGAGTGTCCGGCCTGCCTGTGAGCGTAGCCTATCCAACGCCTCTTCATCAGCCGTATGACCGGCGTGACAGATGGTTGGCAGAACACCCAATACCTGTTGGTTGGGGGCAACCGAACCGGAGACGCCTCGGTTGCCGTGTTTGTGCCGCAGAGCTTCGATCCGGGCGCGCCTTATCAAGCCGACATGAGCCACGGTGTTCTTCTGATCGCCGGTGTGACCACTACAGTCACGGTTGCGGATGGGCGCATCGGCCACAGCAACAACCGGATGCCGGTTCATCGGGAGGAACGCTGGAGATTGGCGGAGCGATTCCAAAACGCGGCAGTGGCGCGAAAAGCCGGGCGGGCAGCACGCGGTCTGGTCAGGGCGCTTGCGACGCCACGAAGTGTTGCACGTGCGGCTTCGCATCGTTCTTCAAAAGCCCGGCGATTTTCTGCTGCAATGCCTTGTCTTCGTGGCTGACGCGGTCGTGCTGGCGCAGGTGGTTCGTCCATGACGTCTCCCACCAGGTTTCCACAAAGGTCTCTGGCGAAGCCGCATCCTGCATCAAAGACCAGTGGTGACCGCCGCCGCGCCTTCGGCTGGCGGCAAGGTCCTGCATCAGCCTTTGAAATTCGGCCAGCTGGCCTTTAGGTACGGCATAGGTGATTTGCACCATGACCGGTCCGTCCGGTTGCGTGTCCATGCTCAGAACAGGTTCGGGCCAATGCATGGATGGTGTCAGATCCTGCTGGGCACCTAGGCCGAGCTTCGCGCGCCACGTCAGCGGCAGCATCAGCACGGCACCGGCCGCCGCGGCAATCAATGCAACGGGTATTCCCCAACTGGCGGCGACCTGACCCCACGCGAGACTGCCCACCGACATCGCGCCGAAGAAGACCGTCAGGAAGACCGACAGTCCCCGGGCCCGAACCCAATCCGGCAAGGCCGTCTGGGCGGATACATTCAAGCTGGACAGGACGGCGATCCAGGACAGCCCGGCTAGGGCCGACGCTGCCAAAGCAGCGGCCTGATTTGGAACGACGGCCAGGATGACCATCACCAAAGCCGTGCCGAGCGTGCCAGCGGCAACGGTCTTGTCGGCACCCAGCCGCGCTTTGAGTTTTGGCAAGACCAAGGCGCCCCCTACAGCGCCGGCGCCAACCGCGCCCAGCATCAGACCGTAGAGGGTCGGCCCGCCTGAGAGGACGTCCCGCGCGATGAGGGGTAACATCGCCCACATGGCACTCGCGAAAAGGAAGAAGGCCGCCGCCCTCAGCAATGTGGCCTTCAGGGCCGGGCTGTTGGCCGCGTAGCGCAGGCCTGCGACGATGGCGCCGCTCATGTGTTCCCGCGGCAGACCGCTGGGTTTTTCCGCTGCGGGTCGCCACCATACCAACGCGGCCACAATGCCGATCACGCTGGTCGCGTTGACCAGGAACGGCGCCGCCAGCCCAGCGGTAACGATCAACGCGCCCGCAAGGGCCGGGCCGATGGCGCGGCTGACATTTATGCCCATGGAGTTCAGCGCGATGGCGGCGGACAGGTCTTCGCGCGGGATCAGCTTGGGCACGATGGCCTGCCAGGCCGGGGCGATGAAAGCGGCTCCTGTGCCGAAGAGAAAAGTGAAGAACAGCAGGACCCACGGCGTCACCAGATCCAGATGGACCAGCGCAGCCATCGCCAGGGCGGCCACGCCCATGGCAAGGTTGACCCAGATCAGCAACCATCTGCGGTCGACGATATCGGCGATCGCTCCGGCCAGAAGTGCAAACAGGAAGATCGGCAGGCTGGTCGCCGCCTGAACGGCTGCAACCATCAGGGGCGAGGGCGCGAGTTCGGTCATCAACCAGCCCGCCCCGACATCGTGCATCCAGGTGCCGATGTTGGACGCGACGGTTGCCAACCACAGAATCGCGAACGCCCTGTGTCGGAACGGGGCCATCGGGCCGGATGGCGCAGAGGGCCGTGCGGCGGTAACGTTGGTCATCACTGAATCTCCGCGGGCATCAGGCGCGACGTCACGGTCACGGCCATACCGGGCCTGAGCAGCAGCCTCGGGTTCGGGAGTTCGGCCCAGACCGTCACAGATCCATCGCTTTGATCGATCTCGTTGGCCGCATGAGACGGACGGGCGGTATATTCGTGCTCGCCGCTCGCATCGGAAACGGTCAATTCGATCCGCTGGAACAACTGAATGAGGTCCCTCACCCGGGTCCGCGACAAAAGGTTCAGGCGCTGATTGTAGGGAACACGGTAAGCGACCATCACCGGGTCCAGCGTTGTGATGTGACCGAGCGGTGCGCCTGATTCGGCTTCGACGAACGCGCCTCGTGCCGTTATCGGCCGCCCGGCAAAGCCAGCGATCGGTGCGCGGATCACCGTGCGGCTGAGATCCAGCTTCGCCCGCGCCAGTTCCGCATTGGCAAGGGCCAGCGCCGCCTCTGCCGCGGCCTTGGCCGTGCGGGCCGGGATCAGCACCGCATCCGGCGATATCCCGCGGGCGGCAAGGCGTTCCTGCCGCGCGGCCTCTTGCGCGGCACCATCCCGCGCGGCCTTGGCCGCGGCAAGGTTTGCCTCGGCCACCGCGACCGCCAGTTCCGCATCAACCGGATCAAGCCTGATCATCGGCTGACCTGCGGCGATCTTCTCACCGCCGGTGAACAGGACTTCGGCCACCACGCCATTGACCTGGCTGGACAGCTCCGCCCGGGCCGAGCTTTCGATTTGTCCTTGAAAGACCATGGTCTCTGAACGGGCAGGTCCGCTGGAGATCAACAGCCCGGCAGCAAGACACGCCAGAGCCCGGCTGAGCCACCGGATCCCCTTTGCCGGACGCGGATGCGGACGGATGGGGATCATGTTTTCGTCTCGGGTCCGGTCGAGGGGCCTGCGGCGAAGTCCTTGGCGTGCAGGCAGTGCTCGGTCGCCTGGGCCAACGTCATCTTCTGCTTGGCCCAGGACACCAGACTTTCGCCGATCAGCATGCCCAGAAGACCAAGCAAAGCGATCACCGGCGGCGCGGGAGAGCGGGTTTGCAACACGGCATAGATGCCGCCCACCAACAGTCCGACGGCCAGCGAAATCGCGTACGGTTTCCAATCCATCTGAAGTCTCCCCTATTCTGCGGCGATGGCCGGCCCGGTCGATGCGGGCGCACCCGGCGCGCCAAAGACCGGGACCGGCGACCAGTCAGGCAGTTCCGGCAGAGGTGCGGGCGCATGGTGTGCGAAGCCGCCCTTGGCGAAGACGACCTTTCCGCCGGACAGGGTCAGGTCGGACGTGATCTCGGTGATCTGGTCTTCGGGGACGGCGAAGTAATCCCGGTCGAGAACCGCGATATCGGCGAGTTGACCCACAGCGATCTGGCCTTTCTTGCCGGTCTCGCGGCTGAACCAGGCACCTGACGTGGTCCAGTGGCGCAGCGCATCTTCGCGGGACAGCCGGTTTGCCTCGCCCCATATGACATCGCCGCCACGGCCCTTGCCGGAGACAGCCCAGTGGACCGCAAGCCAGGGGTTGTAGGACGACACACGGGTCGCATCGGTTCCGGCCGCCAGCGGCACGCCTGACGCCATCATTTTCCTGACCGGCATGACGTCGCGCAGCGCATCCTCGCCGTAGCGGTCGCGGTAGGCGGTGGCCTGAAACGCGATGCGGTTCTGGTACGAGATACCGCCGCCCAGGCGGGCGACCCACTCCATCGTCGCCTCGGACACGGTCTCGCCGTGGTCGAAGATCCAGTTCAGCTCTTCCAGGCCCTTGTCCTGGCCGACGTCCTCCAGAACCTTCAGCAGGCGGTGAGCGCTTTCCTCGTATGTGCAGTGGAAGCGGATCGGCCAGCGGTTCTCCAGCAGGAACTCCAGCACCGGCTTGAGGTCGCCCTCCATCCGTTTGGGCAGTTCCGGACGCGGATAGGAGAAATCTTCGAAATCATAGGCCGAGGCCACCAGCATCTCGCCTGCGCCGACGCATTTCAGATAGTCATCGCCCTGGTCCGGTTTGACGATGTCGTTCCAGCGTTTGAAGTCGTCCAGCTCGAACAGCGGGCGCTGGGCGAAGAGCTGATAGCCGATGCGCACGGTCTGCTCGCCGCGTTTGTTCAGCTCGGTGATCACGCCGTAATCGTCGGGGTAGTTCAGGAACCCGCCCGCGCAGTCCAGGGCCGAGGTCAGGCCCAGCCCGTTCAGCGCCCGGAAGTAGTGCTTGGTCGACAGGATCTGCTGCTCGAAGTCCAGCTTTGGCGCCATGTCCAGCAAGGCATAAAGCGGCTGGGCGTTGGGACGGGCTAGGGCGAGGCCCGTCGGGTTGCCGTCGTCGTCCCGCTCTAACCGGCCCGAGACGAAGGGCTCGTAGAAGTGTTTGTCGATGCCCAGCGCCCGCAGCGCCGCCTTGTTCAGCCAGCAGCGGTCGTAGAGGTGCAGCACATAGACCGGCACCTCGGGGGCGACGGCGTTGATCTCGTCGATCGTCGGCAGGCGCTTTTCGGCGAACTGATCTGCGGACCAGCCGCCGACGACGCGGATCCACTGGCCCGCGGGCGTGCGCTGGGCCTGCGCCTTCAGCATGGCCAGACCATCGGCCAGCGAAGGCACATGGTCCCAGCGCAGTTCCATGGCGAAATTGTTGCCCTGGCGGATGATGTGCGTGTGGCTGTCGATCAGGCCCGGGATGACCCGGGCCCCGCCCAGATCGATGGTTTCCGTCGTCCCTGCATCTGCCAGCAAATCGGCGTCCGATCCCACGGCGCTGATCTTGCCATTCGTGATCGCAACGGACTGTGCTTCCGGCTCATCACCGTCCATGGTCGTGATGCGGCCGTTGTAGAGAATGAGATCCGCCATCGCGTGTTCTCCTGTTCGAAAAATGCAAGCCGCGGGCCTGACGACCGGCGGCATCTGGCTCAGCCGCTGGCGCTTGTTGCGCCCTTCTGCAGGATGACCGGCGACCAGTCGGGGCTGACCGGTGGAATGTGATTGAGGTCCTGGGTCGCAAACGCGGCCGCGCCGTAAACGACCCTGCCTGCGACGACCGTCAGATCCGATTTCAGCTTGGCGATCTCGGCATCGGTGACGGCAAAGTAGTCGCGGTCCAGCACCGTGAAGTCCGCCATCTGGCCCGGCGTGATCGCACCTTTCCGGTCGGCATCGCCGGTGAACCAGGCCGACCCCGTGGTCCAGAGACGCAGCGCCTCCTCCCGGCTGATCAGATTGGCATCGTCATACATCGGCAGGCCACCGCGGCTGAGGCCCGTCGTCATCCACTGGATCGAGAACCAGGGGTTGAACGAGGTGACCCGCGTCGCATCGGTACCGCCGCCAACCGGCACGCCCAGATCCAGAATCGCCCGGAAGTTCGGCGTTGTCTTCAGCGCCTCGGCCCCGTAGTTGGCGACAAAGTCTTCAGCCTGGAACTGGATGCGGTTCTGCAGGGCAATGCCGCCGCCCAGCTTGGCGATCCGTTCAAGGTTGGCCTGGCTGAAGGTTTCCACGTGGTCGACGAACCAGCCCGGGGTCAGGCCCGCGCCTTTGGCGACCTCTTCGTAGACCGGCAACAGGCGATCGCCGGTCTCGTTGTAGGTGATGTGCTGACGGAACGGCCACGCGCCTTCCCCCAGAACGGTCATCACCTTCGTCTGGTATTCCTCGGCATCGGCGTCGATATCCGGGCGCGCATCGGCGAAGATTTCATAATCGTAAGCGGCCCAGCCCAGATTCTCGCCCGCGCCGACGAATTTCAGCATGTCGTCGCCTTCGCCCGCGCGGATTTCCGCCGTCCAGCGCTGGTAGTCGGCCAGTTCCTTGCCCTTGTGCTGCGGGAAGGAATGATAGCCGATGCGCGTGGTCAGCAGGTCATGGCCATGCAACCAGGTGATGACCTTGTAGGGATCTGCGTCACGGAACTCCATGCCGCCACCACCGGCGTCGGACACCGACGTTACGCCAAGGCTGTTCAACTCGTCGAAGTACTGCAGCGAAGAGTTGATCTGATCGCGGATCGACAGTTTGGGCGCGGCATCCAGGGTATTGTACATGACAAGGCCCGAGGGTGCGGCCAGGATCCGGCCCGTGGCACCTCCACCGGCGTCCTTCTCGATGATGCCGCCCGGATATTCGGGATGGCCGGGTTGATCGTAGCCGAGATATTCGACCGCCTTGGTGTTCAGCAGCGTCAGCTTGTAGAGATGATGGATCAGCACCGGATGTTCCGGCGCCACCGCATCCAGTTCCGCCACGGTCGGCAGGCGCTTTTCCTTGAACTGGAACTCGGAAAAGCCCCCCGCGACGCGGATGAACTGCCCGGCAGGTGTCCGATCAGCCTGGGCGCGCAACAGGTGCAGCGCCTCTTCCAGGCTGTCCACACCGTCCCAGCGCACTTCCAGATTGTAGTTCACCGCGCCGCGAATGGCGTGCGTGTGGCTGTCGTTCAGGCCGGGGATCACCCTTTGTCCCCTGGCGTCGATCACTTGGGTGAACGGTCCGATCAGCGCCTGCATGTCGGCGTCGGTGCCCACGGCGAGGAACGCGCCATCGCGCACCGCAAGGGCAGTGGCATCGGGCCGCGCCGGATCCATTGTCGTGATGCGTCCGTTCACCAGAACCAGATCCGCATTGCCGGATGCGGCGAATGCGGGCACAGCCATTGCGCCTGCGGCAAGGGCAGTGGTGCCCACCAATAGCTGCCTGCGGTCAAGAACGTTCTTCATAACAGTCCACCATGTCTGCGGCCGCAAAGGATCATGCGCAGGGTCAATGGCCGTGCGCCGCGACCAACGGGGATTTCCGATAACCTGCCCGGGGCACCGAGAGCGCCCGGGCAGGCGATCCGTGGCCTATTCCGCGGCGATCTGGCCCGCGGGAACGGGATCGATCATCGGGCCATGCTCGACCCGCTCGGGCGCTTTGTGGACCATGGTGTAGGCGTAATCGACGCCCATGCCGTAGGCTCCGCCGTGTTCCTGAGCGATGCCGATCGTGGCATCATAGGTGTCGCGGCGCGCCCAATCGCGCTGCCATTCCAGCAGCACCTGCTGCCAGGTCATCGGAACCACGCCGGCCTGCACCATGCGGTCCATGGCATAAGTGTGTGCGTCCATCGATGTGCCGCCGGACGCGTCGGCGACCATGTAAATCTGGTACTCGCCTTCCAGCATAGCGCTCAGCGCGAACGTCGTGTTGCAGACCTCGGTCCACAGACCCGAGACGACGACTTTCTTCCGGCCGTTTTCTGCCAGGGCATCGCGCACCTTCTGATCGTCCCACGAGTTCATCGAAGTCCGCTCCAGGATCGGATGCTCCGGGAAGACCCCCAGCAGTTCCGGGTAGGTGTGGCCCGAAAACGCTTCGGTTTCGACCGTTGTGATGATGGTCGGGATGTCGAATGTCCTCGCGGCCTTGGCCAATCCGACGACGTTGTTCTTCAATGTCTGCCGGTCGATTGACTGCACACCAAAGGCCATCTGCGGCTGATGATCGATAAAAATCAGCTGGCTGTTCGCGGGGGTCAGGACTTCCAGTTTCTCGGTGCTCATTTCATCCTCCTCGAGCGTTTTGGCGCGACCGTCCCGGCCGCTGGGGTGCGATGAGGCCCGCCAGGCCTCGATGCCCGGCAAGATGGGAAGGCCCGCGCGGGGTCTCTTCCGGATTCCGGAAAAAGTTTTCTGGATTCCATTTTCAGGTCTTGGGCCTCGACGCCGCGACTTGCCGGACCTATGCCCAGATCTACGTTCTCGCAGGCGAGGGCGTTGCGGCATTGGGGACTGCGTTCATGCAATCGTTCGACAGCGTTCTGGACATTCCAAGGTACCGGAACGCGGTGAAATGGCAGGGCAAGGCGGGCACGGCGCAGCTTGGCGTCCGCCGGATGGTGTTCGAGCCCGGAGCGATCACGAGCCCGGGCGTGGATTATTCCGCCCTGGTGCTGTACCGGCGACCTGCCCAGATCAGGCACAACATTGCGGGTGATGACCGCGGTACCAGGCAGTTCATGCCGGGTGATCTGATGCTGCGGGCCGAGGGGTTGAACTATACCGCCGAATACGTCGATCACGTGGACGTCAACATCTTTGCCCTGGACAGCAGAATGGTTCAGAGCGCGACGGCGAACTTCAACGCGGACGTTCCCGAAGTCTTCGGCCGCTTGGAGGCGCGACCGTTTCGTTCGGCATTGATCGAGGGCCTCGCGACGCGTCTGTCCGACGAGGTCGTGGATGTCGGAGACCGGCTTTACGCGGACTCGTTGCTGTTCGCGATGATCCATGAACTGTGGCGCCTGGCAACGGAGTCGGGCGCGGTGCGAGACGCCGACCCTGACACACTGTGCCCGGTTGTCCTGCGGCGTATCGATGAAGCCGTCGCCGATGCGCCGGCAGGTCAGATTTCCTTGGACAGCCTGGCCGATCTGACCGGTTTGCCGATGCCTGCCTTCTCTGCGGCGATGAAGCGAACGACCGGCCAGACGCCCTATCAGTACGTTCTGACCCGCCGGGTCGCCGTCGCACGCGATCTGATCGAGACGACGGGTCAGTCCCTCGCCGAAATTGCGTTCAACTGCGGGTTCTCCTCGCAAAGTCACATGACCGACGTTTTCCGCGCAAAGCTTGGGATCACGCCCGGCAGGCTGCGCGCCGCCAAAGGCTAGGACGCCGGGGCTGCCCCCTCCCGGGTGGGAGAGGGCCTTGGGCACGGGGCACCGGTGCATCACAGGGCCATGTCAAAGAGCAGGAATTCGGCGTCCTCGGTGGCCTCGATCCGGATGTCCGGCTCCCGGCTCAGGGCAACACCGTCTCCGGCGGCCGCCTCTTCGCCATTGATCGTGGCCCTGCCGCGGATCATCTGCACCCAGACGCCACGTTTCGGCCCAATCGTGTGGAACAGGCTTTCACCTGCCGCCAGGACCGAGCCAAAGAGATCCACATCCCGGTGGATCGTGACCGATCCGTCCCGCCCGTCCCGTGACCCCAGAAGGCGCAGCCTGCCGGCGCGCTCCGCGGTGGGGATGCTCACCTCCTCATAGCTTGGCTCCAGACCATCCGCTTCGGGAATGATCCAGATCTGCAGAAAGTGCACCGGGTCCGATTTGGACGCGTTGTATTCCGAGTGCTGAACGCCCGTTCCTGCGCTCATCCTTTGCACATCACCAGGGCGGATCACGGCGGCGTTGCCGACGGAATCCTTATGCTCCAGCGCTCCGTCCAGAACGATGGACAGGATTTCCATGTTCGCATGGCCATGGGTGCCGAACCCGGCACCGGGCGCGACTTTGTCCTCGTTGATCACGCGGAGAGGGCCGAAGCCCATGTGATCTGGGTCCATGTACTGGCCGAACGAGAACGAATGGCGCGAATCCAGCCACCCAAAGTTGGCTTTGCCGCGCTCGTTAGACGGTCTGAGGGTCTGCATCGTAGCCTCCATTCCAGAAGAGTTGCTCTGTCCGGGAATGTGGCTACGCCGCCATACGAGACAATGATCTCTGATATTGACACAGTGTCTTGTATATCGAACAAATATGCATGGACCGCTTCGCAGAACTCCGCGCCTTCCGCGATGTCATCGATGCGGGCGGCTTTTCGGCAGCGGGGCGGCAGACGGGGCAGTCCCGTGCCTCGGTGAACCGGTTGGTCATTGCCCTGGAAGAACGTCTGGGGGTTCAACTGTTGAACCGCACGACGCGGTCCGTGTCACCAACCAGCAGCGGTCGGGCCCTTTATGAACGGGCGCGCCTGCTTCTCGATGATCTGGACGAAATGGAACGGGCCGCCAGTTCCGTTAGGACCGAGGCCGCGGGCAAACTCAGGATCAGCGTTCCCCTGTCCTTTGGCGATCTGAACTTTTCACGTCTCGTCACGGCCTTTATGGCTCGGCATCCGAAGGTCGAGATCGAGATGAACGCCGATGTCAGGTTCGTCGATCCCATCGCCGAAGGGTACGATCTGTTGCTGCGGATTTTCGAACCCGACGAGGAAACGATGATGGTGGATCATCGCGTTCTGGGTCTGGACTATGTGCTCTGCGCCGCACCGGCCTATCTGGCCAAACGGGGCAGCCCGGTCACCGCGCAGGATCTGGCCGGACACGCTGCGATTTATCAAAGCCAGTCCAGGAAATCGCCATCGTGGACACTGGACGGACCAGCGGGCCGGATCACCGTGCCGGTGAAGCCGGTATTCACGGCAAACACCCTGGACGATCTGCTGACCGCTGCCTGCGCCGGTCTGGGCATAGCGATTATGCCTGAATATGCGATCCGGTCCGATTTCACCGCCGGTCGGCTTCAAGCGGTCCTTCCGGATCACAGGCCGCCGCCAAGGTTTCTGCAGGTGATCTATCCGCCCGCGCGCCACCTTTCCGCAAAGGTCCGCCTGTTCACGGATTTTGTCACTGAATGGTGTGCGAGCGGCTGACGATGTTGCAAGCCGGTCTTCACCGCACCGGGAAAAGCGCTCTTCATCTCGATGCGGCGGCTGATCGCCGTTTCGGCGGGGGTTCGGTGAGTCCGCGCAGGGGGCTGAAAGGCCGGAACCCGTGCCTCTCGTACCCTGTCGCAATGTGCTGAACCAGGTGACTTTCGCGGTTCAGCCCGCTTATCCGCCGCGTTGCCGCGATCGAGCTGTAACCCCCGTTCTGATGCCGGACTGGCCGGGCCGAGGGGAGCTTCATCTCGGAAGATCCATCATGCAGACACCAGACTTACCTGCCGGTCCTCCGGCGTTTTGCGGCGCTCCACTGCAAATTGGCGGGACCACCAAAATGCAGCTTCGGCGCGGGCCCGTCTTCCCCGCCAATGGGCGGATCCGGGACGAATGCCCGAACCCGCACCGGCCCCGCCGGTGGCGTCCATCGCGGATGGGCCCTCATCAAGGGGGCAAATCCGGAAGATCGTCTCGCGTCTTATGCAGCCGGTGCAGACAAATCGATGCAGATAAATCGGTGCAGGCAAACCGGTGCGGGCAAAGAGGTCAGGCAAACATGAACGCGTCCTCGTCCAGATCGTGCAGATCCGTTCGACGCAGCGTCAGAACATCCGTTTCCGAAAAAGCAAACTCGACATCCCGGCCATTCTGGACGGCGAGCGCCGTGAGATCCGCGAACGTTTCAACGCCCTCGTAACGGATTTCGATCTTGTCGCCGGGAATGGTCCACCAGAGGAAGTGGTAGCCTTCTTCGAAGTCCTTGATGGTGTCCAGACCGCTGGAATAGACGAACGTGTCCCGTCCCCAGCCGCCCTTCAGCACATCGTCGCCAAGACCGCCATCCAGCCGGTCCCGGCCCCAGCCACCCTTCAGATTGTCATTGCCGGCCCCGCCATCCAGGTCGTCATTGCCGCCGCCGCCGCGCAGCTGGTCGTCACCGGCGTTGCCCAGCAGCTCGTCATGGCCGAACCCGCCGCGCACCACGTCATTGCCGCCGCCGCCGGAAATCAGATCGTCCCCGAAAAGGCCATGGATGTGGTCGTCATCGGCCCCGCCCCGCACGAAGTCATCGCGGAACGTGGTCTTCAGATCGCCCGAGGCGACGGGCACCTCGGCCACCGTGAAGTTGAAGGTGCTGGTGTCGCCCGCGTCGATCCCGGCATAGCTCTCGCCATCCAGTCCTTTGAACGCGCCCTCGTCGATTTCGACCGCATAACGCGCATCCGGGTCGAGATTGGAGGGCGGCGTCACGGTGACCGTTTGCCCGTCGATCTGAACCAGACGATGGTCGGCAGCGTCGATCTGCGTCACCTCGCCGGTGTCGCGGTTGACCAGCCGCAGCGCGCCGTCACCGGCCTTGACTTCTTCGGTGAAGGTCAGGACCAGCGCGGCATCGTTCGAGACGTCCCGATCATTATCGGCGGGCGTCGCCGACAGCAGCCAGGGTGCGATGTCGCCGCCGATCTCGACTTCGGCCGGGAAATAGACCGTCTCGCCGTTGCTGTCGAAGCCAAGGCGGCCGTCACCGTTGATGCCGAAGCTGAAGATGCTGCCATCCGCTGCCCGGGCGATCAGGGCATTCGGCCCGGACTGGATTTCCACGATGTCAGGATCATCGAGGCCTGCGATTTTGACCGGGAAGAAGCTGAAGTCGCTTTCTGTCGCCGGGTCGCCGTCCAGTCCTCCGGTGGGTCCTTCATCGTTCGGCCCCCACAGATAGACATCGCCGTCCCCGGTCAGGGCCGCGCCCCAGCGGGCGCCGCCCTTGACGTCGATCACCCCGGGTGGCAGCGCCGTCAGTTCGATCGGGACAAGCACATCTGCGGTGTCGGGGTCGAATGTTCCGTCGCCCTGATCGGCCCCCTGCAGCAATTGGCCAAAGCGCGACTCGCCCCAGCCATAGACGCGGCCGTCCGAGGTCACGGCATACGAGGTGTTGGTATCCGCCGTGATCGCGACGATGTCGCCGGGCAGGCCCGCGGCGAGAACCGGAGAAAGCACGCGCGTCATCGTGGAGCCATCCGCCTCCAACCCGTCCGGCGAGCCCAACTGTCCGTCGCGGTTCGAGCCGAAGCCGTAGACCTGGCCATCCGCCGTCAGGACCAGCGTGTAGGACGTCCCGCTGGAAAGCGCGACGACGGTCTCGTCCGAAAGCGCCTCGACCAGCGTGGGGACCAGCCGCTCGTCCCGGTCGCCCAGGCCCAGTTGTCCGTTGGTGTTGAAGCCCCACGCATAAAGCGCGCCGGTGTCCGAGATCGCATAAGAGACCCCGTTCCCGTTTTCGATCGCGACGATATTCACGTCGTCCAGCGCCGGGATCTTGACCGGCGCGGTCCGCACATCCTCGTCGCCCAATCCCAGCGAGCCGCGATTGTTGAAGCCCCAGGCAAAGACATCTCCGGCATCGGTCAGGAAGGTCGAATGAAGCTGTCCGGCAGAGACCGATATGATCGTATCGCTGAAACCGTCAGGCAATGTCACGGCGCGGGGCTGCTCGATGTTGAAACCCTCGACCCCGTTTCCAAGCTGACCGAAGAAGTTCGCGCCAGAGGCGAACAGCGTGTTCTCGTCTGTGTCCAGGAACAACGAGAACTGGTTGCCGGAACTGATGAGGCTGGGTTCTGGCAGGGGAGCGCCTTCATAGAACGCGACGGCGCGTGGTCGGTCGATGGGATCGCCCAGATCCTCGGATGCCGCGACGATGGTCTCGTTTGCATCAATGTAGTCGCCGTCGCCGTTCAGGTCCTTCAGCAGCAGCACGCTGCTGTCCGAAGTCAGCGTGATCCGCCCATCCTCGTCCGCCGCGATAGAGAAGGAGACGAAGGTCTGCAGGGCCGCTGGCAGAACGCTGGCGTTCCAGATCTCCTGCGCCTCACCCGCGTCATCGATCGAACCTGAACCATCAAGATCGGTGAGTTTCCAGATCGCCGCCGGACCCGGGTTGGCGATTCCGGTCTGCACAAAGACCGAACCGTCCACCGCGACGGCATTGCCGAAATCGACCGGTACACCGAAGGTGTTGGTGTCGGCGATGAAAATCGTGACTTCGTCCGCCGTGATTGCGCCGCTGCCGTCCAGATCCGCGATCCGCAGCACCACATTTGCTTCGCCGCCTGCCGTATCGCTGACATAGGCGACATCGCCGTCGAAGCTGATATCGAAGGCGGAGGACGTGGGAATGACCGCAGCGAGATCCAGCCAGATGCGGGATTCACCTGCGTCCTCGGCATCGCCGTCGCCGTTCAGGTCCTCGGTCCGGTAGATGGCATCCGTGGGCTCTGATCCCGTGCCCGCATTCACGATATAGATCGCGCCGTCGCCGCCTTCATGAACCCCGTTCGGTGTCGGCAGCGTGAAGCCTTCGGCGTTGGCATCGGAAAACCAAACAACGGCCTCGCCCGCATCCTGCGCGTCGCCATCACCGTTGCCATCGACCAACCGATATACGGCATCGCTGGTCCCGTCGCCGACATAGACCGCCTTGTCCGAAGCCTGATGGACGTTGAACACATTGTTGGTGGGGCTTGCCAGACCAGAGGCATTGGACCCGTCGAAGAAGACCGTCAGTTCACCGGCGTCCTGACTGTCACCGTCACCGTTCACATCCTGCAACAGCAGGACCTGATCCGTTCGCTGATCGCCCAGCAAGACACCTTGAATTGTTCGTGAAGTAATGCGCCCCATGGCCCGCTCCCGTTCTGAGTGACGTTAGCTTGCGATGGCGCTTGCTATCTTTGATTGTGCGTTGGTGCCTGAGCTTGGCGGCTTTGTAAACTTTGATGGGGTGATTTTTGGCGAGAAGCCGGTATTCAATTTTGTCACGGTTTGCCCGCATCAGCGGCAGCCGGGCCGGACCGCAGAAGCGGTGCTTCAGCGTCAGGCAAAGCCGACGTCAATCGCGCAGGCTTCGGATGCAGACCTGCCTCAGCCCGGCGAGATGCCAAGACGAAGACTGCCCAGGACAACCATAAGGCCGATCGCGATCCCGGGGCCGAAAGGCGTCCGGGACTGCCCGGACCACGCCGCCGCGCCGGCGGCGGCCATGGAAACGATCGTGACCAGAACAGCGGTCAGCGCGACAAACGGCAGATAGGCCCAGCCAACAATCAGGCCCGACACCGCAAAGAGCTTGACATCGCCCAGACCCAGACCCTCGCGGCCGCGCAGGACCGCGTACCCGCGCGAAAGTGTCCAGAATGCAGCGCCACCTGCGGCGAGGCCGATCATGGCGTCACGCGGTGCGGGTCCCCCGCCCGTGACCACCATTAAAATACCCAGAAGCCCCAGCGCTCCTACCAGTAGATCCGGCAGAACCTGAGCCCGCAAATCAGCGCGTGCGGCCGCCGCGGCGATCAGGCACATGCAGGTGAACATCGCCGCCATTGGAACGCCGCCCGCCCCGTAGCCGAGCAATGCCGCCGCAAACGAGAACGCCAGCCGCCATGGCAAGGCCGCCGGCTCGGGATAAGACGGTGCCTCGGGCGCTTCGGGTGCGTCGATCCCCTGGGTCTCAAGCCATTCCAGCGACGACGCCTGCCAGGCCGCATCTATGCGGCCGACAAGCCGCTTTGCCGCCCAGTGCGCAAGCGGATGACCGAGGAACACGGCCAGACCGGAGGCCGCGGCCAGAACCTCGGCCGGGATCATCGGATGGAGTTATAGGCGCCGATCACGGTCAGCATGAGGGACAGGTAGATGATGCCGACCACGAGCGCGACAAAGATTGTCATCGCCGGCACCAGCGTATTGATCAGAACCGATATGCGCGTCTCGACCTCGTCCGCATAGAACCTGCCGATCCTGTCCAGCACCTCGTCCAGGCCGCCGCTGAGCTCGCTGATCGATACCATGTGAGTTACCAGCTTTGGCACGATCCCGGAGCCCAGCGAGGTCGAGATCCGTTGCCCGGTCAGGACGCTGTCCGCCGCTTCCAGATAACGGTGCCGATAGGCATGGTTCTGCGTCACATCCGCCATGACCTTCAACGTATCGACCGGGCGCAGACCGGACTGGACCAGAAGCGTGCCAATCCCGCCTAGGCGCGACATCTCTCCCAGGCGGATCGTCGGTCCGAACAGCGGCAATGACAGGATGATCCGATCCAGAACCCGCCGCCCTTTCGGCGTCGTGTAGGCGACAAGAAGTCCGAATGTCAGGGCCGCCAGGCCGCCGCTGATCCACAGGCCATAGTCCAGCATGAACTCGGTGATGTCGATCAGGATCTGCATCGTCCAGTGAATGTCACTGCCGTTGCGCGACAGGAATTCTGACAGGCGGGGCACCAGCCAAAGCTGGATACCCGTCAGCACCAGAAGCGCCACGATCAGGGTGATCAGCGGCAGGACCATCGCGCGCACGACCGTGTTGCGCAATTCGGTCGTCCGCTCCAGCGACACGGCAATCTTGTTCAGAACCTGCGCCAGCGTCCCGCTCCGCTCGCCCGCCTGAATGAGCGCGGGCACGAAAGCGGGGAAGAGCTTGCCCTCGGATTTCAGCGCTTCGCTGAAGGAAAGCCCGCGGTCGATCCCGTCGACCATCCGGTTGATCGACCGCGCAAGGCCATCGCGTTCGACCAGACCGGCGCACGTGTCCAGCGCCTTGCGGACCCGGTGACCGGAATCGATCATCAGCGCCATCTGGCGGAACAGGAACTGTTTGTCGCGGGGTCTGGTCCACAGGAAACGGCTTGGCGATCTGAGCGCGAGCTGGCTGAAGTCACCGCCGGCTTTGCCCAGCTCCAGCGACAGAGGCATCAGTGAACGCTCGCGAAGCTGGCGTCTGGCATCGGTCAGATCGGCGGCATCCAGCGCGCCCTTCATCTCTTTGCCGTCGCCGTTCAGCGCAATGTAGGCAAACTGCGGCATCAGTGATCAAGCCCCAACCCGAAGCGACGCGCTTCCGTGAAATCGGTTACCCCTTCGGCCACCTTGCGCGCAAGGTCCGCCAGCAGGGAATGATACCGGGTCGCCTGCCGCAGCAGCTCGATCTCGCCCGCGCCGTTCGAGATCATCTCGCGCAGGTGGCTGTCCAGCCAGAGAGCTTCGAAAACCCCGGTCCGCCCCCGGTATCCGGTCCCCATGCACGCCGGGCAGCCCTGCGGCCCGTAGACGATGTCCGCCTGTTGGCCGTTCACGTTCAACAGCGCAGCCTCGGCCTCGGTTGGCCGCTGCGGCGTCTTGCACCGATCGCAGAGGCACCGCACCAGCCGCTGGGCGATGATGCCCTCGACGCTGCTGGAAATCTGATAGTTTCCGACCCCAAGATCCAGCAGCCGGGTCACGGCACCAACGGCGTTGTTGGTGTGGAGGGTCGAGAACACGAGGTGCCCGGTCTGCGACGCTTTCAAAGCAATGTCAGCGGTTTCCGTGTCGCGGATTTCACCGATGAGAATGACGTCGGGATCCTGCCTGAGGATCGAGCGGAGTGCCCCGGCGAAGCCCACTTTGACCGAGACCTGAACCTGGGCCGTGGACTGCACGATCTGTTCGATCGGGTCTTCGACCGTCATCACGTTCAGCGACTGGCGGTCCAACTCTCTCAGAGCCGCATAAAGCGTCGTGGATTTGCCCGAGCCCGTCGGACCGGTGACCAGGATAACCCCGTGCGGCCGGTGTATCGCACCATCGACTTCTTCCAGAATCTGTTCCGGCAGGCCGAGCGCCTGAAGGTTCAGGTGCTCGCTCGCCATGCCCAGAAGGCGCATGGTGATCCGCTCGCCCCATTTCACCGGCAGGCAAGAGACCCGGATTTCGACACGGCCCTTGAACAGCTCTCCCAGTTCATAGTCGAACGCCCCGTCCTGCGGGGCGCGGTTCTCGGCGATGTCCAGATCAGCCAGCACCTTGATGCGGTTCATCACGGCATCGCGTTCCGACAGCCTGAGATCGCGGCGCCAGTCCTGCAGACGGCCATCGACCCTCAGACGCACACGGCAGCGCCGTTCTCCCGGCTCCAGATGGATGTCCGATGCGTTGGCCAGCAGCGCGTCCGAAATGATCTCCTCGACCAGAGAGACGGCGCCTTCCGCCTCGATCTCGGCCCCGGATTCTCCCAGCGCACGGTCGATGGCACCTGCAAGGGCGTCCGGGTGCGCAAGGGCGGGGATCACATCGACCCCGAAGGAGCGGGCCGCCTGATCGATCGTTCCGGTGTCGTCGGGGTTGGACAGGGCCAGAATGACACGGCCTTCGGCATCGCGCAGCGGCAGGCACTGACGGCGCGCGGCAAACCCCGCAGGCAGGCGTTCAAGATCCTCCTCTGCGGGAGCCAGCGCGCGGGGCGACAGGAAAAGCAGCCCCCTCTGCTCTGCCGCAGCCTGCCACATCGCCGGTACCGGTATCCGTCCGAAGCGCGAGACAGCATCGACCAGATGCAGGCGCTGGCGCCGCGCTTCCCGCCGGATATCCTCGACCTGCTCGGCCGCAATCAGTCCGGTGGCGACGGCCGCGCCCACAAGATCCTGCTCGCTCAGTGCCATGCCTTCGATGCCCCTATTGCAGCAGCCGTGCCAGGGCGTCCGGGTCCTGGCAGCGTTCTTCCGCGGTCTGGGATGTGATCATCCGCTCGCGCACCAGGATGGCCAGGGACTGCTCCAGTGTCCGCATGCCCAGCGACCGTCCCGTCTCGACCGCTGAATAGAGCTGATCGAACTTGTTCGATGCGATCAGGTGGCGCACCGCGGTGGTAATGAACATCAGCTCGACCGCAGGAACCCGGCCGTCACCGGTCACGTTGGGCAGAAGATGCTGCGCCATCACGGCGCGCAGGGACTGGCTGACCCTGAGGCGCACCGAATCCTGCTCGTTCGCCGGGAAGGCGCCGACCAGACGCCGGACGGCACCGACAACATCGCCAGTGTGCAGGGTCGAAAAGACGATATGCCCCGTTTCGGCGGCCGTAAGCGCTGCCCGCATCGTGTCCACATCCCGCATCTCGCCGACCAGAATGACGTCGGGGTCCTCTCGCAGGCCAGAGCGGATGGCCGAGGCGAAGTCGGTGGCATCGCTGTTCAGTTCGCGCTGACGTACCAGACAACCCTGATCCATGTGCAGGTATTCGACCGGGTCCTCGATCGTGAGGATATGCTGAGCAGTGTTCAGGTTGATCGCATTGATGATCGACGCGAGCGTCGTCGACTTTCCCGAACCGGTCGCGCCGCAGACCAGCACCAGACCATTCTGATAGGTGGTGAAACGTTCGACCTCCGCCGGCAGGTTCAGTGCCGCAATCGATGAAAAGTCTGCACCCAGATGCCGCACGACCATGGCATCGCCGCGCCGGTGCTGAAAGACGTTCACGCGGAACCTCTGATGATTGCAAGAGATCCCGAAATCCACGGCTTTCCATCGCTGGAAGGCCTCGCCGTCAAATGCTTCCCCCAGTGCAGTGACTTCGCGCTCGAACCAGTCAGGGGGTGTCGGTGCCGCTCCGCGCACCCGTCGGATGCGGCCGTGAAGCCGGATGGCCGGCTGAGTATCCGTCGCCAGATGCAGGTCCGAGCCCCCCTGTTCGACCAGATACCCCAGCAGGCCGGGCAGGCTCTGCTCCGGCGCAGCCGCGGGTTCGGGAAGGGTGCTCACAAGGTGCTCACAAGGTGCTCACAAGATGCTCACAGGGCCAGTTCCAGCGTCGCTGTCAGCTCAGGCGTTGCCACGACGGATTCGGGGTCGGTGTCGAATTCCGGCGCTGACAGGGAAAACCGCACGATTGCCACGTTCTTTGAAAGCTTCGACAGTCCGGCGATGAACTTTGACAGGCGCCCGAAGTCGGATACGGCAACCAGCGACATCACCGGCCGGTGAAATTCGTTGTCTGTCACGGTTTTCAGGTAACTGGCACTGTCCGCCAGTTCCGTGTCCCTGAGATCGCCAAACTTAAGAAGCGAGACGCCGGACCATTCCGCCAGATGCGTGACCTCCAGACGCAGGCGCTTCAGGTCGTCGACTGTTTCCAGCGACGCGAACTTTTCATCCCCGGCGGACACACGCCGCAGCAGCGCGTCGCGCCGTTCTTTCACGTCCGCAAGGTCAGCCTCCAGATCACGCTGACTGACCGCCGGGGGTTCGGGCGCCGCTGTCCGCGCCTCGATCCTGTTGAGCTTGCGGTTGATCATGTTCTCGGCATGCTGCAGTTCGGACCGGCTGTCCCCATAGAACAGAAAAACGTAAGGACAGATGATCAGCAGACAGATGATGACCGTATAAAGATCCTTGTCCCGTTCGGTCAGCTTCGAGCTGTTCTTTTTCGCAGCGCTGCTCATTGCGTTGCCTCCGCACGATCCAGCCCGTCGCGCGCAATGCGCAGCTTGATCTCGAAACCATCAATGCCGCGTGGCCCCTTGGCCCGCGCGACACTCTGATCCGCAATCGAGAGCCCCATTGGCCGCAGTCCCTCGTTCAGCGATGTCACGAAACTCTCTGCACCGACCTCGGTGACTGACCAAGCCGTCGCGATGAATGTCTCTGACAGATGCCGCGCCTCCTTGATCGACTGCATGATCAGGCCCGGATGTGCCGCACCTTTCAGCGCATTCATGATACCGATCGGCAATTCGTGGCGGCGTTGCTGCAGATAGGTGACCATCTGGTCACGCTCGGACAGGTCGGCCAGTTCGGCCTTCGCGGTGTCGACCGACGAAATCAGTGTCGTGACCCTCTGTGCCGCGGACTGCAGCTGCCGGGCGATCGCGTTCTTCTGATCGAACTCATCGTCAAGCGCGGCCAGGTCGTTCTGCAGCATGGCCGCCTTCAACCTGTTGTGCGCCTCCATCCCGGCGGCGCCGAAGATGCAGAGCAGGATCAGCGCCACCCGGTAGAAATCCGGGTTCTTCAGCAGCGGCTTTGCCGGATCCTTCGGCGCGATCCGGGGCGCACGCGCCCGTCCGTCCCCCAGTTCCAGCGCCTGCGCCGCCAACCCGGTCAGGGCGGTCTTTGCCCAGTCGGCATGCAGCACCGCGCCGGGCACATAGTCCTGGATCAGGTTGCCCGCATGCGCGTCGAAGCCGTAGGCAACGACGCTGTCCGCCGCAGGTTCGTCAAAAATACGCCCGATCACGGTGGTCTCGTCGGCTGTCGCTGCCGACAGATCAAGCAGGCGCAGCGTTTCGATACCCGCATCGCCGGTGCGGCGGACCATCACTGCGCCGGCATGGCGTTCAAGCGTCAGGACCGATCCCAGATTTGTATCGCCCTGCTTTGCCTGGCCGTTTGTATCGGCCGGGGCCAGACCCCAGCCGGGCAGAAGGCCGGTCAGCTTGATCTTGTTCTTCCGGAAAGCCTCGACCCAGAGCGTTCTGTCGGGATCGGGAATGGCCGAGATAAGCCAGCCAAACTGCTTGTCAGACCCGTCGGTGCCCGCGCCCCGCCAGCCGCAGGCCGGCAGGCTCACGGGCTGAGCGATGCGTTCCTGCACATCGATGGCCATATCGCGCGCCGCCCGGTCGATCAGCCCCAGCCGCAGCGCAATGTCCTGCACCCGCCCGAGAGGCAGTCCGGGCGAACGGGTTGCCTCGATCTCGGCCCGAACCTGTTCGGCCTGCTCCGGGGTCAGGGCTCCGTTCTGCTGAAGGACATCGCCCACGGTCCAGTCCGGCAGGTAGGCGAAACTCGGTTCTGCCTCCCACCGCGCAAGCTCGCGCATCTGGTGATAGGATCTCGGGCGCGCCGGATCGACCGGCAGTTCCGAGCGCATGAAGACGGCACGGTCGGTGGCAAAAAGCGCCGCCTTCGGGACCGAGGTAGTGCTGCGCAGGGCGGCAACGATCTCGGCCAATGCATCGGCCGGGTTTGCCGCGGCAGACTGCGCCTGCGCCAGCATCTGCGGCGCTCCCTTTAACCGGCGAAAAACCGCGCCGTGGGTCACCACGCCATCCGTGTAAACCGCGAAGGCCTTGCCGGAAGAGAAAGAGAGAACGCTCATGGGAATGGGATCGTTATCGGCAGCGGTGGCACGTTCAGCGCATGTCGCGGCAACAGAAGAAAGGACCGGTTTCCCCGGACCCTTGGCTCGAATCTGGGATTATCAGTCCCTGGGATGTCGCAAATGCCCGTCGGATCCGGGTCAAACACCACAAATCCCCGCTGCCCAGCGGTTACTGTTGTATCTGGTGGGAAGGTGTGTGTCGCCGTCAGCGAGTCACCGGCCGGGACCGTTCCTGCAACCTGACCAGCTGAAACAGCCCATTCACTCGGGGAAGTCTGAGAGGGATGGATTACGCCGATACAAAGATCGAATGCCGCTTCGCTCGAGGTCGAGTTCATGAGGCGAATCGACAGCGACATCCCGTCCAGATCTACCTGCCAATCCTGAGAGCCAATCGCATCGATTGAACTGTCTTCATCGTAGATGCTCGGATCCGCTTCAGTCCCGATGCTTCGGTTCCGACCGAGGGTCGTGACGTTGAACGTGTTCGACGCCGTCGATACGTTCCATCCGTTCTCGACGAAATCCTCGGTGGCTGTCGTCGCATACGACGATCCCCGCGCGGCGTTCCCCCATGCGTCATCGAAATTGGTAAGCGACCCTTTGATGTATGGACCACGCCATCCAGCAGCCAACAGAACTATGTCGCCGTCGCTGAAATTCAGAGTTGAGTCCGCATCAAAGTAGGCACCTGCCGTGTCCGTTCCGTCAGAACCGGAGAAGTCCGCATAGAGCGGTAGAATGATGTCGTCGGAAACGATGTTCGGGTTACAGTCCACATCCGGTTCAAACAACGCCTCCAGACACGGCGGCAACTGCCCCACATCGGCGACGTACCCCGAGATCATCGGCGAACCGTTCACGGTCAGGCTGGGGTCGCCCACGATGGCGCGCCGGATGGCGGCCAGCCGCGTCTCGGTCAACTCGTACCGCATCTGGCTGGTATCGTGATCGACCGCGTCGATCGCCACATAGGCTGCCACTGACAGGATCGCGACCACCACCAGAACTTCAAGCAGGCTGAACCCTGCCCGGGCGCTGCGGATGACGCGATGCACCACGGTCATCGCCTCAGATCACCGAGTCTACGATGATCGCCGGCCCTTTGGCGTAGGTGTAGATGTGGAAGCCCGTCAGATCGACGGGCTCGCCGGTCACGCCCTCGGCTGTCAGCGCGTCGACCGCTTCGTCCCAGACATAGACCGGGATGACATTGCCGTCGGCGGCCTCGACGAACATCCGGTGACCGACCTTTGGCAGAGGCTCGACCTTCATGATCGACAGCGCCGTGTAGACGTATTCCACCTCGATCGCCTCGGGCGCCCGCATGATGGTGCCCGAGAACTGGATCGCATCCGGGGCGATGATCTCGCGCGTTCCTTCTTTCCGCGGACGCGTCTCTGCCACGAAACGATCAAGCGCCACAACCTTGCGGCCCTCAAGCGGTATCTCCAGCATGCCCGTGCGCCCGATCGTATGCGAGCGTTGATATTCAGGGTCCTGCAGCCGCCAGGATTCATAGAAAGTGTACCCTGCGACGCCCAGAGAGGCGACGAGAATACCGATCAGGATAACTTTTTTCACGAGAACCCCCGTTTAGTTGGATCGTCCGATATTGATCACGATGTCGTCGCCGCTGCCGCGCCCGTCGTCGACGGCGTCTCCGTCGCTGTCGCCCGCCTCATAGACCCCGTCCGGACCGGCACTGACCAGACAAGGTACGACGCAGCCTTGCACAACGCCGACGGCGGTATCCGCGCTGAAATAGTAGTAGGGGCGTCCGAGGTTTGGATCGAATTCAACGTTGCCGCCAGCATTTACCCAACGGAAATAATCTCCGATCGGCTGCGCGGCGAATGTGTCGCCAATGGCACGAACCCCGCATGCAGCCTGATCCAGAGGACAGCCGTTCGAAAACGTGCCTTGTTCGGGAAAACCGGTGCCGCTTGGTTGCAGATTTGTTCCAACATTGACGCGCAAGGCATCCAGCTCGGTCACATACGGGCCATTCCAGCCTGTGCCGCTGTCCTCGTCAAATTCCATGATTTGGCGAACGACCCGCGTACCTGCATCATCGAATTCGGTGAACGATGGTTCGAAGAGCTGGCGCAAGTTTGCAGGGCTCTGGTCAAAGGTGCCGTCGTCTCCGTCGCCCGCGTCTGTCGAGGCCACGCCATCGAAAGTCGTGTCGAACGGCCCCTGTTTCGGAAAGTACCCCGTATCGGCCCGGAAGCGCTGGATGGCGGAAACTATCTGACGCATTTCGGAACGCACCAGCGCTTCTTCCGCGTCATCGTTCACGCCGGTGTAGACCTGGACGCCGATGCCTGCGACCGCCGCGATGATGCCGAGCACTACGAGCAATTCGAGCAGCGTCAGCCCGCCTTGGGACTGTCGTGCGTACCGCAGTTTCCCAATTCGCCGCATCACAACCACCGGCCTTCAAGGAGCCAACCGGGCCAGCGAACCGGCCCGGTCGAGATTCATGAAAAGCGTATCAAGCCAGAGGCTTAGATCGTGTTACGGGTTCCGTCCCACTCGCCCAGCTCTTCTTCCTTGGTGTCGCCCGCACCGTCGATGACGCCGGAGATGACGACCTGGTCGACAGGCGTGATCGTATCCGGAACCGTCGCGGCGCCGGTGCTGTCGGTCAGCGTCGCGATGTGGAAGAGGATGAAGAACCGGTTGTACTCGTCCCGCGCAACATGGCGGTAAACCGGAACCGAAGTCAGACCACCCACTTCGCTTGCGTCGAACAGGTTCGACGACGGACCTGCGCCGACAACCATCATGATCTCAGCGCCGATTTCGCTGTTCGCAAGATCGACACCACCAGCGTCGGCCGCGTTGAATGCAGGCTCCGGAACTTCCGAACCCATAACGCGCTCGTTGCCGCCAGACCACACCATGACAACTTCGCTTCCGTTCGTGGCCGCAGGATTGAGTTCACGCGAGAAGCCGCAGCCGTTTGCCGCCGGGCTCAAGAACAGGTTGCCTGCTACGACCGCATTTGCGCGGCTGTTGATCAGCGCCTGCAAGTCGTTGCATGCGATGCCAGCGGAATCTTCAGGTCCGCCACCGACGACTGATCCGTCAGGGTTGGCTGGGAAGGATGTATTCACATAGCGAAGGCTGTTGATCCCTACATCGTTGAGCGGTGCAGCCAATGCATCGGTCAGCGCGAAGGGTGTCAGGTCGCCAACCCCGTCGGCAGCGGTGGTGAAAGCCGCACCAAGCCGGCTAAGAGGCACCGCTGCGGTTGCGTCGGTCCCTGCGACCTCCATCAGCGAATCAAAGTTGTCAGGGTACGCATTGTTGGTGGGCAGCGCGCGGAAGGTCATGATGCCTTCGTTAAGCTCGTCCATCATCAGGACGTGAGCCGCGGCCGAAGCGCGCGCCGTGGTGTCTTGCAGGGCAAGGGTTGCAGTGCCTGCAACCGCGGCCATGATGCCGACGGTGACCAGCAGTTCAAGCAGCGTGAAGCCGCCCTGATCCTTGCGGATTTGAGGTTCAGTCATGGAGTTACTCCGTATCCCGTGTCATTTGTGATAGGACGCCGGATTTCCCCCACGGAAACTCCTGGTGCCGGTGTTTCGGCCTTACTGGCCCGTTGGCCAGAGCGGTCGTCAGGTAAGTCCACCAGGGGTTGCACCCTGCGCGTTCTGCACCGCCGCTCTTCAGCTATCCTTAACGAATCGCGACCTTGCGTTTTTAAACCTGATCGCGGTGTAGGTATTTTAGGGTTGCGTTTACCGCTGTCAAATCCCCGGCACCGGATCAGGTGGTGTTTTTTGTCGCAAGGTCTTGAACTCCCGATCGAAACTTTTGCGCGGCGCGCGTGCCGGCTGTCGCGTGCGCTCTCCGGCATTTCCGCGCAACGCATTGACGGATGCGGCTAACACACCCTGCCTGATGCGCAGCATGGCCCGGCCAGCAGCCCGGGCGTTCTTTCGGTAGACAATGGCGGTATGACGACGATGCAAAGCTCCACCCAACACAGTTCCACCCGACACAGCTCCACCCGACACAGCTCCACCCACTATAGCTCCCGCCAACGGTGCGAACCCCGGCCCGCGGCGTGGCAACCGGTTCTTCTGCCGGTTTCTGACATCGATGCCGACGCCTTGACCCGCGACCGCATGGTGATCGACGAGGCCGGCATGGCGGAACTGACGGCCTCGGTCCGGGAACACGGCGTTCGATCCGCCATAGAGGTGATGCCGACCGCCGACGGCCGCTATGCGCTTGTGTCCGGTCTGAGACGCCTGCGGGCCGTCATATCGCTGACCGGCCCCGATGCCCGGATCCCGGCGGTCATTCTCTCCGGCCGGTCCCGGCAGGACGCCTATGCGGCGATGGTCGAAGAGAACGAGATCCGCGCCGATCTCAGCCCTTACGAGCGCGGCCGGATCGCGGCCGTCGCTGCGGAAGAGGGCGTGTTCCCGGATCTGAAAGCAGCCGTTGACCACCTTTTTGCCGCGTCTCCAAAGGCAAAGCGGTCGAAAATTCGGGCACTTGGCCGGGTTCATCAGTGGTTGGGTGACATTCTGATCGCGCCGCATCTGCTGGGGGAACGGATCTGTCTGCGGATGGCTCGGGCGATCAGCGAACATGGAATTCCGGCCGTGCGTGCCGTCTTGCAAACCGGGTCTGGCGTGCAGGTCGAGGGGCGCGTTTCCTGCGGCGCGGACGAGATCGCCGCCGGGCTTGACCGGTTGACGAACGCCGCACCCGTGGCCGCACCCAGCTCCAAACCCAGCGCCAGACATGATGCCAAACCCGTCGAGACGTGCGGTGCCGGTTCTGAAGACCGGATCGATCTGGGCCAAGGACTGACGCTGCACCTCCGGCGCATCGAGCACGGCGTTCACATCGGTCTGAGGGGCAGGCGGATTGACGATGCCCTTGTCGAGGAACTGGTGGAATCGCTGCGCCGGGTCCTCGTTGGCCCTTAGCGGCGTTCAGGCGAAATTAACGAGTTGCGCGCGCGCAACTCGTTAACAGGGGATGATTTCGAGCGCTGCGAAGACGGAGCGACTGCGGCGCCGCGGCAGGTGGCAAACGCGCACGACCCGTGCCTGGGCGCCATGGTCTGTCTCCCCCGAAAGCGGTCGCGCGACAATGTGTGACCGAAAGCGAGACAACAGCGGGGCTTGTGTCGCCGGTTAAACTTTTGATAACACCGCGCCATTGCGGAGCCAGACTGATCAGCCAGCATACTTTTTTATCCGGCACAAAGATCGGTGGGGAGATCAATGGCTGTCGCACATCCTGAACCTGACGAGAATACCCGTTTTGCTGACCTGAACAGCGATGTGCTGGACAGGATTCATGCATCCTACCGGGACATGATCCTGCACGACGGATACGGCGAAATGCGCGTCGAGGTCAAAATCCTGAAACGCGGTCAGAAAGAAGTGATCGTCCACTTTGGCAAGCAGTACCGGTTCGTCGTCGATGCCGGTTAACCTGCTTCAAAGCTGCGCTGCAGGCGCGGTGACGGCCGGCCGTGCGATGGCCCTGAACGGGCCCCTTTGCTGCTTTGCAGCCTGGCTGCTTTTCAGCATCGCCGCTCTGCCTGCATTTGCGCAGACCGAAGAAAGTGCGGCCGGACAGCCAGCGCAAGAGCCGTTGCCCGCCGGGCAGGTCAACGCAACATCAGAACGGGCCGATCCGTTCTCGCCAACGGAGGTCTTTGAAAATCCGACCGGTGTCAGCCCTGAGGTCCGCCAGCGCCGGTTCATTCCGTCAGCGACCCGGCCGGCCCGGCTGCCTGAATTGCGACTGCGCGGCATTGCCCGGGGCGTCGGCGATGAATCGGCCACGGTGCTGCTGGAGATCGACGGATACGGGACATACATTGTCACCGAGGGGGACACGATTTCCCTGCAGAACCTGCCCGCCGAAAATGTCATCCGGATCCGGGAGATCACTCCGATCAGCGTGATCATCGAAGCCGGATCGTTCGGCGAACTGATCGTGGTCCGGTAAGCCCATGCCACGTCTTCTGATCATCCTTTTCGCAGCTCTGCTGCTGACGCTTCACCCGCAGCAGGGCGCGGCCCAGGGCCCGCCTGGTCCACGTATCGAGCGGATCGAGTTTCGCGACACCACGGTCAGCGAAGCGGTGCGCCTGGTCGCGGAACTGTCAGGCGCGAATGTCTTTGCCACCGGCGAGGCCGGCGACCGGCGTCTGACCATGATCGTCAACAACACGACTGTCCGGGGGGCGATCTCTTCGATTGCGCGGGTCACCGGACTGTCGTTCACCTATGACGAGGAAACCCGGGCCTACCTGCTGCTGACGCCCGAACAGTTCGCCAACGAGGTGGTCGTGATCCGCGACGGTGACACGCGGATCTTCACATTGCGCCACCAGAACGTGGTGACGGCGGCCAAAATCATCGAGAACCTGTTCGGAGACCGCGTTTCCCTGAACCTCGACACAGAAGACCCCGATGCGCTCGTCATACCGGACTCGGCCATTCAGGCCAGCCGCACGGTCGGCGGCGGCAGCTCTGGCAGCAACAACAACAACAATGATGAAAGCGGCAGTTCGAACAGCAACGATGACGGCGAGGACCTGGACCTTAACGAGCTGACACCGACCCAGATCCTGCGTCTTTTGGAGATCAACCGCCCGGGCCAGGCGGCGGTCAGTGACGCGGCCGAATTCCTGGGGCTGGAGCCCACGATCTTCATTACCGTCAATCGCGACCACAATCTTCTGTTTGTCAGGACCGCCGACGAAAGCGCGCTGAAGGCCGTCCAGAAGATCATCGCGGCCACGGACCGGCCGACCAAGCAGGTCCTGCTGGAGATGAAGATCCTCTCGCTGAACCTGGATGACGAATTCAGGTCGATCTTCAACTTCGGGCTTTCGGGCGATGCGGACGGGTTCCTCTCGCCGCGCGGGACGGGAACCGTCGGAACCACCGGTGCCGAACTGGGCAACTTCCCGCTGCAGGGCGGCACCCTTTTCTTCCAGTTCATCAACAGAAACCTGCTGTCACAGATCGAACTGCTGGAAAGCGAAGGCCGGGTCAGAACGATCGCCACGCCCCTGCTGGTTGCCTCGAACAATTCCCCGGCTGAGCTTTTCGTCGGCGACGAGGTCGTATTGGTCCGCGGCTTCGAGTCCGACACGGTGGCCAATGAAAACTCGACAGTGACCACCCAGACCACCCAGACCGAAATCCGGGAGGTGGGCCAGACGCTGGAGATCCTGCCCCGCATAAACGGTGACGGAACGATCACACTGGTCGTGCGCCAGGAAAGCTCGACCGTGATCCCGGGCGGCTCGTCGGTGTCGACGTTCACGACCGGCGGCGACCCGATCACCATTGATATCGACACGGTCAACACGGCCCGTGTCGCAGGAACCGTAACGGCGCTGAACGGAACAACCATCGCATTTGGCGGACTGATCAGCGAAACCAATGCCGTCACCGAGGATCAGGTTCCGATCCTGGGCGATATCCCGGTTCTGGGAACCGCATTCAGCGGCGACGTGGAGGAGGATGCCCGCAACGAGCTGGTCATCATGATCACTCCCCACGTCTATTCGAATGCGCAGACCGGAGAACAGGTCGCACGCCGCCGGCTGGCGGAACTGTCGCGCAACCCCGAAATAGATCGTGGCGGGTTCGAGGGTTCGGACAAAGGATCGCCTGCCACCACCAGTCGCGACGACAAACAGAGCTATGTCGCCCTGACCAGGTTCGCAGCCGCCATGGCGCACGGCGTGCTGCCGCCGCAGAACGGCACCTACCGCGGCATCGTTCCCACCGAATTGCGCGGAGGCGCGCCTTTGACATTCGGCCTTACCCGCAGTGTCGTCGCAGAGCCGGTCGCGATATGGCGCAAGGGCGGCGTTTACGTGACAACGGTGCTGCTGGAAAATACGTCGGACAACGTCGCCGTACTGGATCCGCGCCAGCTACGCGGAAACTGGCTGGCCGCCACGCTGGAACGCGATGTCCTGGAACCGCGCGGTCAGGTGGGGTCGCGGGATTATCTTTACCTGCTGTCGAACAGACCGTTTGAAGACGTGACAGGCGAGCAGGCTTTGGGGGGAGCGCTATGACGGGACCGCAACGCGGCAGATACTTGACGCAGGCGATCATGGCCGGGTTCTGCATCGCGGCCCTGGTGGGCTGCGACGGCGTTCGCGGCGCATCGAACTATGCCAAACGGGAAGCGTTCAGCGCCAGCTTCGAACAGATTCCGCTGATCGAGACCGGCCTCGCCCAGGATCGCGCACTGCAGATGTATGTCTTCACGGACAACGGGTACATTACGGAAAACGGCGTCGGTGTGATACGGTCCGGGTATCCGGTTCGTTTCTCCGCGGCGATCGACCGTCGATAAAAGATCGTGGCCTGCGTTGACCGCGATCAGAGTTTGCCTAGGTTCCCCGACGGCGTGTGGGCGCGCTGATAAATCTCTACCGGTCGCGACGACGGTAGTCTGAATGGAAGGTCTGATGGCCGACGTGATGCAAGCAGAGGTGACCGGGAAGGAGCGGTATTCCACCGTGTTCCTTGCGATCATCGTCGCGGTATCGCTGGGCCTGTTCGGATACTTTGGCCTGATGCTCTACGATCGTCTGGTCGTCGGTGCCTATGGAAATGATCCCGATGCGCTGGCGTTCATGACCGAAGCCGACCCACGCATGCTGTCGGCCGGCGACCTGACCTCGTTCCGGTATGACGATCAGGCATACACCCAGCCCGCGGCCAACCTGGATTGGCGCAGGGCGGTCCTGTTTGACGAAGGCGACGGACACCTGGAACGGCCGTTCCAGCCTGCAAAGACCAGCAGCCTGGGCGCGAACAATGACGGACTTGGCCCGCTTTACAACGCGAAGAGTTGCGAGGGCTGCCATCAGGCGAACGGGCGCACGCTGCCGATCCCCGGCCAGGGATATCTGGTGCGTCTGTCGATTCCGGGCACGGACGCGCATGGCGGGCCGAAACCGCACCCGTTTTACGGTGGGCAGTTCGGCGATGTCGCGGTCGAAGGCATCGCGCCAGAGGGAAAGGTCGATATCGCATACACCGAGATTGACGGCCGATACGGCGATGGTGAGCCCTACACCCTGATCAAGCCAGAGATCAGACTGACAGAACTCGGTTACGGCCCGATGGGCAGCGACACGATGATGTCGGCCCGGGCACCGCTGTCGCTCTACGGCCTTGGCCTTCTGGAGGCGATCGACGACGAGCAGTTGCTGGCCTGGACCGATCCGGACGACGCGGACGGCGATGGAATTTCAGGCCGCGTCAACCGTGTCTGGGATTTCGAATTCCAGAAGGTTTCGCTGGGGCGTTTCGGATGGAAGTCCGAGCAGCCTTCACTGATGACGCAGTCTGCCGATGCGGCGGCAAACGACATGGGCGTGACAACCGCGCTTCTGCCCAACCAGACCTGCACAGACGCTCAGCCGGGCTGTCAGCAGGCCCTGCACGGCGGCAACGAAAAGGGCGAGGAACTTGACTACATCTCGCTGATTCAGACGGCCGGTTACATGCAGTTCCTCGCGGTTCCGGCCCGCGGCCATGTCGACCACCCGCAGGTGATGCGCGGTGAGGCGTTGTTCAAAGAGATCGGCTGTGTGTCGTGCCACAAGGCTGAAATCGTGACGGGGCAGACCCATGAGTACGCGCGGCTGCACGGTCAGCGGATACAACCTTTCACCGACCTTCTGCTGCACGACATGGGCGAGGGGCTGTCGGACAACCGTCCAAGCTTCGAGGCCGACGGCCGCGAATGGCGGACACCGCCACTCTGGGGCATCGGACTTTTGAAAACCGTCAACGGGCACACCCGCCTTCTGCATGACGGACGCGCACGGAACTTCGCGGAGGCGATCCTGTGGCACGGCGGCGAAGCCGAGGCGGCGAAAGAAGCGTTCCGCCTGTCCCCGGCAGAGGATCGCGAGGCGATCATCAAATTCCTGAAATCGCTTTGAACTTTTTCAACAGGCAGGATGCGATGAAGCGCGCAGGCAATGCGTTGCGGGCTGCCGAGCGCGGGCTGGAGGCAGGCGCGATCCGGCTTGCCGACCTGACGGAATCTGCGGTGGCCCGTGCGGGCCCGGTGATCGGAAAGGGCGTGAAGGGTGCATCCGCTCTGCTGGACCGGGATCTGACCGGCAAGACGGAACAGGTCGAAACCTTTGCCACGCCCGCACCCGAAGCCTTTGCGCTGCCACCGCTGGAGACACCGGTTCCCGGGCTGCAACCGGCGATTACGGCGATCTCCGGCTGTCTGATTGGGCAGGACAGGCTGATCCGTCTGGCTCTCGCCTGTTACGTTGCCGGGGGCCATCTTCTGCTGGAAGGCCCGCCGGGGCTGGGCAAGACGACGCTGGCACGTGCCCTCGCCGCCATAACGGGCCGTGATTTTCGCCGCATCCAGTTCACGGCCGATCTGATGCCCGGTGATGTGACCGGCGTGCCCGTGTTCGAGCCGGACCGGAACGGCTTTCGTTTTCACGAGGGGCCGATCTTTTCCCGGATCGTTCTGGCAGACGAAATCAATCGTGCATCGCCCCGCGCACAGAGCGCCCTTCTTGAGGCGATGGAGGAAGGCCAGGTGTCCGTCGACGGCGAAAGCCGCGCGCTGCCCGACGGTTTTTTTGTCGTCGCGACACAGAACCCTGTCGGACAGATCGGAGCGTTTCCCCTGCCGGAAAGCCAGCTTGACCGGTTCCTGATGCGCCTCGAATTCTCGCATCCCGGCCGGCTGCACGAACTGGACGTTCTCCGCCACGGTGACATGCGCGCCGATGCATCCGAACTGGAGGCCGTCGGGGCAGACCTTGACCGGGGCTCAGGCCCGATCGATGCGGTGGGCGTCTCGGACCGGATGCTGGCGTATGTGCAGGATCTGGTGGAAAGGTCCCGGGATCCGGGCCGCTTTGCCATGGGCCTTTCCGTGCGCGCAGGCCTTGGGCTGATGCGGGCGGCACGGTCATGGACCTGGATGCACGGGCGCGACCATGTCGAACCGGAAGACATCCAGAATGTCTTCGCCGCGGTGGCCGGACACCGCATTGTTGCGCATGCCGGGACAGGATCCGGCAATCCGGCCGATGCGGTTCTCCATGCCACAGCGATCCCCTGACGGCGTGCCGGCGATCGCCCGACGGTTCACTGCGCGCGGGCTTCTGCTGATCATTCTCTCGGTCGGGCTGTTTTTGATGGCGGTCCACTTCTCGAACAACGTGCTGTTCCTGATCAGCTTTCTGATGTTCAGCCTCGCAGTCGTCGCGGTCATCACCCAGTGGCGGGCGCTTTCAGGCGTGGCGGCGCACCTGATCCCGCCGCCGGTCGCTGCGGCCGCATCCCCGGCGCGGGTGCGGTTTTCGATGGAACGGATGACGTCCGGTCTTCGTGTTGAAACGCCTCTGGGGACAGCGCTTTCCGATGGCGGCGATCTGATGATCGACCTGCGAAACCCTGCGAGGGGCCATTACGCACTGACCCCGGCAAAGCTGGTGGCGCGCGATCCGTTCGGTCTGTTCCAGGCGGCGCGTGATCTTTCGGTTGCCGAGGCGCCGCCGGATGCATTGCTGACCGTCTACCCGGCCCCGGACTGGGCGGCGCCGGCACCGGCCGGTGCGGCGGCGAACCCGGCGGCCACCGGCCGTGCCCGAGGCGAGATGGCGGGCTTGCGGCCCTATCGCGCGGGGGACAGCCCCGGCGATGTTTCGTGGCACCACAGCGCCCGGCACGACGGGTTGCTGGTCAAGGAGTACGAAGCGGACCCGCGCCTTGGCGCGCGCCAATACGATTGGGCCTCGGTCGCCGGGCGCGGTACGGAAGCGGCCCTCTCCGCGCTGTCGGCTGCCGTTCTGACCAGCGCCCGGGACGGTGCGGCCGTCGGGCTCGACCTGCCGGGACAGTCCATCGCGCCGGGGCGTGGCCCCGGGCATCTCGCGACCCTGCTGGGCGCCCTCGCCGTCTTCAGGCGGGACGGATGAAAGCGCCGCTTCTGCCTTTTCTGGCCTATGCCAGCCTTCTGCATCTGGTGCATCTGCCCTGGGCGATGATCGCTGTCCTGCTGGGGGCCGTGCTGCTGTCGCTGGCCACGCCCCGTCTTCCGGAACATGTCCGTACCCTGTCGCTGTCGGTTTATGCCGTTGCTGCTGTGGGCCTGTTGCTGCTGGGTTACGAATGGTGGGAAGGCCGGTTCATCGCGACGGTTATCGCCACCGCGGGCTGGCTGAAACTGGGCGAAGTGAACCGCCCGCGCGACGGCCTGCTGGTCTGGATCGCCGCGCTCTGGACGCTGTGCATGGCCGTGCTCTGGCTGTCGCCGGGCACGGCGTTGCTTGCCGCCGTGCCAGGCCTTGGACTTGCGCTCTGTGCGCTGGCATCGCTGGACGGCCGCGCCCGGCCGCGCCCCATGCTGACGCAGATCGCACTTGCACTGCCGCTGGCGGCGATCCTCTTCGTCTTCACGCCCCGGATTACCGGCAATCTGGGGGTGCTCGGCTTTGCCCTTGGCATTCCGCTGATCATCGAGACCGAGGCGGAGAAAAAGCGCGACCCGATGCGGGACGGCCTTACAATGGGCGAGATGGCCGACCGGGCCGCTGACACGGATCTCAGGGTTCTTGTGGCGACGTTTTTCGGCGGATCGGGCAAATTCTACAACGGCGCGCCGCCGCTGGGTGATCTTTACTGGCGCGGCCCCGTGCTCTGGACCTTCGCCGATGGTCAGTGGAGCGGGCGCGAGGGATGGCAGACCCGCACGGCCCGCATGCGCGGCAAGATCACCCACCAGACACTGGACGCGGAACTGCGCGAGACGGGTCTGATCTCGGTCTATGACGTCAAGCTTTTCCCGCACCGCGGCCATTGGCTTTACGCGATGGACTTCCCGGCCGCCGTGCCGCCGTCAACCTTCATCACCCGCGATTACCAGCTGCAGAACCTCAACCCGGTGCGCGAGATTCTGAACTATCCGATGATGTCCTATCTGGACTACCGCGCCGGGCCTGATCTGGATGAAGAGACCCGCGCGCTGGCACTGCAGTATCCGGACGGCGCGAACCCGAAAACGCTGGCCCTGGGCCAGGCACTGCTTGCCGAACATCAGCAACCGATCGAGATCGCCAAGGCCGGGATGGCACACTTCAAGGGTGACTTCGCCTACGGCATGCATTTCGGCGGTATCGACGGCGCGAACGCGGTGGACCGGTTCCTGTTCGACCGCAGGTCCGGCTATGCCGGGCACTATGCCACGGCCTATGCGCTGATGATGCGGGCGGCCGGCATTCCGACCCGCATGGTCGTCGGCTATCGCGGCGGCGTCCATCTTGGCCTGACCAACAAGGTCTACGTGATGGAGAACAATGCCCACGCCTGGGCCGAGATCTGGCTGGACCGGTACGGATGGGTCCGCATGGATCCCGCCACGGTATTTGCCGGTGACGGCAAGGCCGAAACCGACGGCTGGGGTCTGGGCGAGGGGCTCGGCCCGTCGCCAGAGGAAGACGTGCGGGAAGAAGAGGAAGAGGGGCCCGCCGCGGGACAGGCCTTCGAGACCGCCGATGCTGACAGCTTCCGGACCTCGGCCGCCAGCGGACGAGAAGAGGCAAGCTGGTGGTCGCGCTGGGTGACCGATCTGGATGCGCGTGCGCAGGTCGAGATCCTGAAGGGGCTGTCGCTGGACGGATCGTGGCGCAACCTGCTTGCCCTGGGCGGCGCACTGCTGGCGGCCATCGCCGGTGTGATGCTGGCCGCCAGTGTCCTTTGGCGGGTGTGGCGGCGGCGGCAGCTTCCGCGGATCGATCAACTGGCCGCATGGGCCACTGGCACGCTGCGCGGCCCGGCGCGGCGTCCCTGCGAGGGGTTCCGAAGCTATGTTCTGGCCCGCACAGCGGATGTCTCCGAACCGGCCACGGTGAAGCGCAGGCTCGACGGTCTCTGCCGCGAGATGTCCGCTGCGCTCTATGCGGACGCGTCCTTAGCCAGAGATTGGCCCGACCGATGGCGCGGACTGCTGAAAGATCTGAAGGCTGCGCGCTCTGGCGCATCGCCGTGAAAACCTTATGCGCCTTCGTTGCCGCAGGGGCGTGCGGGCGCCAATCGCCGTTCCAGGACTTCGGACATGTGACATCAGCCAATCGATCCAGCGCTTTGAATTGCCGGGAAGGTGCGTTACATCCCCGCCAAGGCATAGCTAGCAGTCGCCAGCCGATCACAGAACTGGGGGCTGGGTGTGACGCTCTACTCGGACATGACCAAGACCGATGCAACCGGTGTCTTTCAGAGCACCGGGCGGCAAGGCGCCTGTCGCAGAAACATCTTGAATACGCGCAGTTCTGACGGTCGCAATTCTGACAGGCGCAGTTCTGTCGGTCGCAGTTCTGATGGACGCAAGTCCGACAGGCGCAGTTCTGAAAGGCATGGAGGGTGACCGTGGATAACCAGGGCGCCCCATCGGCAGGCTGGGCCCGGCTGGCCGCCACCCTGGCTGTGACCGGCGCGGTCTTTGCCATCGTCGCAGGCGTCCTGACCCTTCTTGTCCCGGCCACCGCCTGGACGCAGTTGCTGATGGCCTGCGCTGCCCTGGGCTGGCTTTTCCTGGCCGCATGGGGACCGCAGGCGCTGTCGTGGTCGCACATGCGCCGCACCGGCCTGACGCCGCAATCAAGCGTGGGCGGTGCCGAGGCTGATGGCGACGGGTCGCTTTCTGTCGGGGCGCAGCCCGATCAGCCGCAGACGGGCCAGATCAAACGACGTTGGCTGGGAAGCCATTGGCTGCAGATGTCCGTGGTGCTCATCGGCGCGCTCGGGGCGATTGCGTTCTGGCTGCTGGCCTGGCCCCAGGCGCGAGAGGGCGGCGGACTGATCTGGTTCGGCCTGCTGGCGCTGTTGTCTTTCCCCGCGCTGGTGCTGGGCAACGCTCTGGCGCAGCATCCGCACCCGGGCTGCCGCCATCAGGCACGCTTCACCCGGTTCGCGATGTTTGCCTTCCTTGTGATGGGGCTGGCCACGGCCATGCAGGGCATGGCGCTGCCGATCGATGTCGTGGCGGGCGATGCGCCGTTGAGCGTTTGGGCCCTGCGGCTGATGGCCGGAGTGCAGATCGCGCTGGCGGCAGAGTGGGTCCTTCGCGCGCTGATCTCGCCGTTTCTTCCGGTCAAGTCAGCGGACCGGCTGAACGAGTCGCTGGTCCTTAGTCTGATCACCAGATCACAGGACAGTGGCAGCGGATTCGAGGACCAGTTCGGCATCGATATCAGCCAGTCCTGGGCGGTGCAGTTCGTCCGCAGAAGCAGTGTCTGGATGCTGATGGTTCTGGCGGTCGCGACGTGGATGACCAGTGCCGTCACGACCCTGCGCGTCGACGAGCGCGGCATTTATCAGCGCATGGGGCAGGTTTCGGCCGCAACGCTGGAGCCGGGCCTGCATGTCCACCTGCCGTGGCCCTTCGGGTCCGTGCGCCGTATCAGCTATGGCGGCATCCAGAGCGTTCGACTGAATGCAACGATGGACGCGCCAGCGGCGAAAGTCACGGCGGTCGAGGCACCGTCGGCAAACCATGATGACCGGATCTGGTCGAAGGATCACGGGGAAGAGCTGTTCCTGATGATCGCCAATCAGCCGCGGCTGAGCGCGGGCGAGAATTATGAATCGCAGCGACCCTACGAGCTGTACCACGCGGACGTCGTCATCACCTATCGCGCCGGGCTTTCCGCGAAGGCCAGCCTGAGATCGACCTACCACGTTGCCGACGCGGACATCCTGGTGAGCCAGATCGGGCGGCGCGAGCTGATCAACCTTTTCAAGAACCGCACAGCCGAGGATCTGCTGTTTGCCGACTTCTCGGCGTTTTCGCGCGCGCATCACAGCGCGGTGCAGGAAAGGCTTGATGCGCTGGAGACCGGGATCGACGTTATCGATGTGATCTTCGAGGCCGTTCACCCGCCAATCCAGACAGCGGCCACGTTCGAACGTGTGCACGCCGCCGAGAAGGAGAGCGCGGTTCTGGTGAACATCGCGCGCGCCGAGGCGGAACAGATGAGCGCCACGGCTCAGATCAATGCCGCCCGCACGCGTGATCAGGCGCAATCGGACGCCTTCGCCGACACCGCACAGGCCCGGGCCGAGAGGGTCCTGTTTTCCGCGGAACGTGCGGCCTACGACAGGGCAGAGGGCGTCTTTGTCTTCGAACGGGCGCTGCAGGTGTTCGAGCGGACCTTCGCCGGGAAAAATCTGATCATCGTCGACCCTGAAATCAACGCGGGTCAGGGCTTTGTCGTTGATCTGAATGACCATGCGCTGGGCGCATCGGTTCAAGACTAGAGGTCCATTCCATGAAACGACTTCGTTCCCTGCGCGTCTGGATCGCCGTTGCGCTGATCTCGCTGGCAGCGGCTGCAGCCTGCGTCGTGACGATCACGCCCGACCACAGCCTGGTCGTGACGCGCTTCGGCAACCCGACCCGTGTTCTGGTGGACAATGGCATCGGGTGGCGCTGGCCCGCGCCGGTCGAGCGGACAATCCGCATCGACAACCGGCTGAATTCGACCTCGTCGGGGTTCATCAACACCCCGATTGCCGATGGCGATGCCGTCTCGACGCTGACCATGGAGGCGTTCGGGGTCTGGCGCGTCCCGCGCGATGAAGAGGCGGTCGTCACCTTCCTGCGCAGTCTGCGCAATGACCAGCAGGAAGCCGCTGATCTGTTGCGCAAGATCATGCAGGCCAAACTGCAGGAGATCGCCGGCAGTTATCAGCTGCGCCAGTTGGTGAACACGCAGGAACAGGCAACGAAGCTGGAGGAGTTCGAGGCCCAGGTGACCGAAAGCGCCCGGCAGGGGCTGCGCAAGGAGTACGGCATCGACCTTCTGGCCGTGCATCTGGAACGGATGCAGGTGCCGGAGAAGACGCTGCAGAGCACCATCGAGGCGATGGCAAAAGAGCGGGAGGTTCTGGCCGAGCGCATCCTTGCGGTCGGCAAGGCAAAGGCCGGCCAGATCCTTGCGCAGACCGAAAGCGAGGCCCGCACGATCGAGGCGAGGGCCGCGGAGGAAGCGGCAAGCATCCGCGCCAGCGCCACGCAGGAAGCCAACCAGATCTACGCCGATGTGCACCGCGAGGATCCCGAACTCTACCGGTTCCGGCGCAGCCTTGACAGTCTGGAGGCGATCGTCGGCAAGCAGACCCGGATCATCATCCGCGGGAACGCACCGCCCTTCGAGGCGATCATGAACGTCCCATCGACGGGTATCGAAACGGAAAGGGACCTGGAGGCGGCGTCGCGCCCTGACGTCGGGATCACCAAGTGACAGACCGGTCGAACGATCAGCAGCAATCGCGCGATCATGATCAGGCGCTCGCCCGGTCCCTGCGCACGGCGCTGCGCTTTGTTATCGTTCTGATGGTCATTCTGTCCGCGGTCTGGCTGGGCAGCGGCATGGTGTCGGTGCCCGCCGACCGGCAGGCTGTCGTGATTGCCTTCGGTGATGCACAGGTCAAGGCAAAACGCGGCGGCGGTCTGGTCTGGTGGTGGCCATCGCCGATCGGCGAAGTGCGCCTTATCCCGTCGGCCAGCCGCAAGTTTTCGCTGGAGGCCAACGCGCTGGAGCCGGGCGGCGTCAGCTTTGACCCCCGCGTGCTCGGCTATGCGCTGACCGGGGATCAGGGGGCAATCCACATTGGCGGCACCGTTTTCTGGCGGGTGCGCGACCCCGTTGCCTATGCTTTCCTTGCCGACCCGGAAGTATCGCGCCGCACGCGCGAGATTGACACCTTCCCGAAGGTCGAACAGGCGATCCGTCGGGCCTTTCAGCGCGCGGTCATCCACACCAGCGCGAAGGTGGACCTCAACACGATCCGCGTGACCGGCAAGGATCAGATCCGGCGCGACCTGATCTCGAACATGAACGACCTGCTGAACAGCCGTGGCACGATGCCCTTTGCGGTCACGGTCGAAAATATCGAGTTCAATTCGGCGCTGCTGCGCTGGACACAGGACGCCTTTGATCGTGCCCAGCGCGCCCAGAGCGAGGCGGATCAGTTGATCGCCGATGCGGAAAGCGCCCGTGCCAACACCCTGGCCGAGGCGCAGGAGGCAGCCGCCCAGATCACCGGATCGGCCCGAGCGGCGGCGACCGAGATGGTCAGCATGGCGCGCGTCCGCACGAAACCCATCAGCGCCCTTGCGCAGGCCGAACGGGCAGACAGGCAGCTTGTGCTCTACCGCATCTGGCGGGACAGCATCGACCGTCTGTTCAATCAGGCCCATACGACGATGATCGTGCCCGATGACGAAAACCTTCGCGTGCTGCTGCCGACCGCGCCGCCATCGGTCGCGCCTGCACCCGCATCAACCGCGCCGGCGGCAGACAATCAGTAGACCGACGCGCAGACGAAGGCCGAACGATGAGCGCAGACATGATGAGCGCAGACATGATGAGCGCAGACACAACGGACAATTCCGGCGACGCCCTCAGCCGCGACGAAAAATGGTCGCTTGGCAGCCGCCTCATCCTTGCCGCCGTTGCAGCGTGGCTTCTGGTGTTCAGCTGGATCATCCGCTGGCTGGTGCCCGAACAGGAAGACCTTGGTCTGCTTTGCGTCGGCTTGTCCTCGGTCTTGATCAGCATCCCGCTGTTCCGCAAGGCCTGGCTGGCGCTGACATCGAATGCCATCGAAGGTCTGGCCGACCAGCTTGTGGTGACGGCAATCATTGCCGCCTGGGTCACCGGGCATCTGGACGCAGCGGCTCTGGTCCCGCTTGTCATGGTGCTGGGGCATGTCCTTGAAGAGCGCAGCCTGTTCGGCACACGAGAAGCGATCGCGGCTCTCGGCACGCTGACGGAGACGACAGCGCGGCGGCAAGCCGGCAGCGACTGGGAAACCGTGAATGCGACGGATCTGAACCGCGATGATGTCGTCGAGTTGAGGCCCGGCGATTTCGTTCCGGCGGACGTGGTGATTCTGACCGGGCGATCCGCGGTGGATGCCTCGGCGATCACAGGCGAGTCGGTGCCCATCGATGTGGGCGCGGGCGATCAGGTGGCTGCCGGATCGATCAACACCGAAGGTTTGCTGACCGCGCGCGTGATCGGCACGGGCGAGGAGACGACGCTTGGCCGCGTCGTGCAACTGATGCAGGAGGCGGAACGGGGCAAGCCGCCGGTGATCCGCATGCTGGAGAGGTACGCTGGCTACTATCTGCCCGTGATCCTGATGTTCGCCTGCATGGTGTTCTTTGTAAGCGGCTCGATGACCAGTGCGATGGCGGTACTGGTCGCGGCCTGCCCGTCGGCGCTGGCCCTGGCCGCGCCCGCGACCTCTGTCGCGGCCATCGCGGTCGCAACCCGGTTCGGCATCCTGATAAAGTCGACGGCGTTCATGGAAGAGCTGACCCGCTGCGATACGCTTCTTCTGGACAAGACGGGCACTGTGACGGAAGGCGCGCTGCAGGTCGTCGACGTCACGTGTGCAGAGGGGGTCAGCGTCGAGGACATCTCCGCCCATGCCGCGGCCCTGGCTGCTGCCTCGACCCATCCGGTGTCACGGGCGGTTGCCTCGCTGAAGTCAAAGAACACGCCCCGGATCGAGGATGCCAACGAGATCGCGGGGCGCGGTGTCGAAGCCGTGATCGACGGCAAGACCTATCGGCTTGGCCGCACGGCCCTGCACCGGGATGCGGGTGTCGAGCCACTGGCCGAACCGGACCACGATGGTCCGCTGGCGGGCCTGTCCCGTGATGGCGCGTTCCTCGGCTGGATCCATCTGGCCGACACGATCCGGGCGGAAGCGCCGGAGGCGCTGGGCCATCTTCGGGCGATGGGCTTCGATCGCCAGGTTCTGGTCTCCGGTGACCGCAAAACGGTGGTCGAAGGCACGGCGCACACGCTGGATATCGACGTCGCGATCGGGGAAGTCCTGCCCGCCGAGAAGCTGGAACAGGTCCATGCCGAACAGCAGAGTGAGCGCCGGGTCCTTATGGTCGGCGACGGGATCAATGACGCACTGGCATTGAAGGCGGCGAATGTCGGCGTCGCTGTCGGTGGCGGGAATACGGATGTCGCGCTGGCGTCGGCGGATCTGGTTCTCAACCACGGCAGGCTCGACCGGCTTGTGCACATGGTCCAGCTTGCCCGCGAAGCCCGCACGGTGATGAACATCAACTTCGCGATCGCCCTTTGGACCAGCCTGCTGTTCGTCGTGCTCGCAGCCGCCGGTCTGGTCGGGCCGGTCATGATTGCCGTCATTCACAACATCGATGCGCTGCTGATCATCCTGAATTCTGCGCGGCTGTTGAAGTTCAACCCGGGCCGCCTGAACGCACCGCCCCCGCAGATCCAGATGGGACAGCGCGCCGTTGCCGCCTGAAACGAAGCAGGCGGCGGTCGCGGCCCTGCCTGACCAGACCGGTAACGCGGGGCTTGCGTCCGGTGGTCCGGGGATGCCAGAGCCTTCGGATGTTGACTGACGAAGACGCCCTGATGGCGCAGTTGAGCGCAGCCGGTCCTGTCGCGGATGATGTCAGGTCGGCCTACCTAGCCCTTGCACACGCGCGCTTTGCGACCGGGATGACCGTTCGGCCAGCCAGCCATGGATACATCGAGCGCGAACTGCGTTTCGAGCTGAGTGGCGCCGCCCTTTATGCCGCGGTTCTGAACCAGAAATGGATCCTTTGGTATTTCCGGAAACCCGCATTCGCGGGCGGAGCGATCGATATGCACGCAACGGCCGCGCGGTTTTCATCATCAGAAATGACGAAATACGGCGAGGTCAAAGTGCGCGTCTTCAATCGGGACGACGCGCATTCTGTCCTGCAGTGGATCGGCGGAACCGCGCCCGTCTGAGCTTCCGGACATCCCGGGCGACAAGACACTCGATGACCGAGCCGGGATCCTGCAAGACACGCGTAGCGCTTGTCCGCTGCATCCCGTCACGGGTCCGGCAGGCCGCCTGATATCACCGAAAGCTGCGCTGCATGCGGCACCGGCCGGGGTTTTCGCCCTGCCGCAAGACGCCCCAGACCCAGTCGGTCGAATTTCTGAAAAGCAATCAGAATCAGCGTGGCGGCAAGGATCAGGGCGTTGCTGTAATGGGTGTGGTTCGTGGAATCGGTCTTTGACAGCCACAGCGCAAACGGGTCGAGAATGACCTGCCAGGTGGCAGAGATCGTGCAGATCGTGATCAGCAGCAACGCGGGGAGCGCGATGCGCAACCCGATGCCAAGCGCAATCAGGCTGCCGAGCAGGACCTGCAGTGCACCGACGGCAATCTGCTGCGTCGGCGTCGCGCAGAAGCCGGAATAGACACGATCTGCCATGGCCGCCGCCGCTTCGGGGTGGGCAATCCGCGCGGAGCCCCACCAGATGAAAAGCATCCCCACTGCCAGTCTTCCGGCAAACAGCGCGAGGCTCTGCCCGTGGGTTCCGGTTGTCGAGTTTTCCAGCATTTGCGCGCCCCGCTTCAGAACGCCGAGGTTCACCGCTCGCCGTTAACTTTGAGTGCGTGGATATGGTTTGCACCTGATGAATGCAGCGGCTGTGGCCGGTTTCGCATAAGCGGGCCGTCGCCCTGACATTTGTCTGCCTGCCGATGCACACGGATTTCCGAGAACCTGACCGGAGCGTTTGGAAGTGCCGAATGCCAGTGAACCCAGGACATGCAGACCAAGCGCACGCAGACCAAGCACACGACACGATGTCCACGCCTGCTCAGCATAGGGCTGTTCATTTGCCGCTGATTTTTTACCGGTGATATTTCGTCGCCGATCCGTTTTGCGCAAACGGTTCCCGCCACACTCCGCCCGGCTGTGCCTATCGGGTTCGGATAACCTTTGCTTCGCCGATGATCCTTTCGCGGGGAACTGTGCCCCGGATCCGGCTGTCGATCGAATTCGATCGATTGTCTCCCAGAAAGAAGTACTCGTTCCTGCCCAGGTGCCAGTCGCGGCGGAACTTCTTGATATTGTAGAGATCCAGCACCGCGTATGCATTGCCATCAAGCGTTTCGGTCAGATTTTCCGCGCCATCTGACCGGGTAATGTCGATCCCGTTCAGTTCCAGAAGGTTGCCCCTTAACGTCACCACATCGCCCGGCTGACCGATCAGCCGTTTCACATAGATCGCGCTGTCGCCTTCGAAGCGGAAGGTATAGACCCGGCCGCGTTCCATGACCGGATCCTCCCACTTTTTCACGACCAGCAGGTCGTTGATCATGAGACCGGGTTCCATCGACCCGCTTGAGACCCTGTGCACATCGAGGAGCAGCAGACGAACCGCGGTGAAGCTTCCCAGGACAAGCAGCAGACACAGCATCACCCCGATCGGTGTCGCGTACCATCTGACAGGCCGATGGTCGTCTTCGTGCGGACCGATCAGCAGCACATGGGCTGAAACTGCGCCTGCAAAAAGCAACCAGATCCAGGGGGCGTGCAGGCTGGGCGGGATCGCGATAATGCCGATCAGAATTGCCACAAGAAAACAGATCGGCCGCTGCAGATAGAGGTACACAAACGGCGGCAGCACCATCGCAAATACAAGGAGCAAGGGCTTGGATTTTACCGTCTGCGATGCCTCGACCTCCCCCATGATGTCCCGCTTCCCGTGAATTCCGTGCCTCGACATGATGTGTATCAGAGCGCGGCATTCGCTTCAGCAGTTTCTGCGTTTCGCGACCACAGGACCGTAGTGGCCCGGGGGCGTTGGATTTCTGGCCAATCAAATGAAAAAATGGCTTTCCTGCTGGCTTTCCCGCTGTGAAACCAGGATGCCGGCCGCGTTGCGAAAAGCCTTCTGCGGTCGACGAAGCTATCGGAAAAATCTCCAGGTAAGCGGGTCACGATGATCTTCCGTCAGGAGGTGCAATGACCGCCCGATCGTATCTCCTTTCGCTGGAACGGTATGATCGGCCCCGGCGTTTTCAGGTGCGCACGGCGTTGACTGCGACGCGGCCGGCAGCGTGATGAACGGGACGAGGGAGCCGCAGCGGACCCTTACGCCCGGCTTCCGAACAGGGGATCCGGCCCTGCGTACGTGATCGATCCGGCAAAGTGGCATGGCGACATTGCCTAGGCTCTGCCGGGCAAATAAAGTGCTCCCCTGTCCCCGCGATCGCAGCTTGACGAAATCTACGCGGACGCTCCGGACCTTGGGTGCGGCAGGCAAAACCAAAGGGCTGATTGCGTTGCGCTACCTACTGATCACTTCCCGTCGCTTGACCGCATATCTCTCCACAAAAAAGGCCGCTGATGTCTGACCCTAGTTCTTTGATGACACCGCTTGAGATGCACAACGGGGCGCTGCGCACGCCGATCGATCCATCGCATCTTGGCACGGCGGTTCTGGACAAATCAGGCGCATTCGCGGCGGGCAGCTACAACAGCTTTGTCCTCACCTATACGGCGGGACGGTTCGGAATCGATGACAGCGGCAGCATCCGCATCGTCTGGCGTTTTGCGACGGACCAGACCAACCCCCAATTCGATGACCCGACAGCCGCGGGATACACGGAAGTCACGGCATCCAACAACGCCGTCCTGCAGGCCCGGTTTGATCCCAAAGGCAATATCCGGCCCTGGGACAGAACGCTGCAGATCAAAGTCGTGCAGGGGTTCATGAAAGAGGGCGACACGATCACGGTACGCTTCGGCGTGACCGATCATGGCGGCCCGGGCATGCGCCTTCAGACATTCTGTGAAAGCCGCTACGAGTTCCGCGTGCTGGTCGACCCGATCGCGACCTACAACTTCCAGACGCTGCCCGAACAACCGGCAATTTCGCTGGTTCCCGGCGTGCCGGAGACCTGGGTTGCGGTGGTGCCGTCGACGATTGCGTCCGGCCAGCCATTTTCGCTGAAGATCAAGGCCGAGGATACCTGGGGCAACCCGTCCGACAAGGCCGCGATGATCCTGACGCCGCGCGCCAGTCAGCCGATTGAAAATCTGCCACCGTCCATCGATGTGGTGGACGGGACATTCGGAACCGTCCTCGACGGGTTGATCGCCCGGCAGCACGGACCGCTGCAGATCACGCTCCACGCGCCTGACGGCTCGCCTGTCACAGCGTGCAACCCCGCCAGTGTCTCAGACCGTCCGCCACTGATGAGCTATTGGGGTGACTTGCACGGCCAGTCGGACGAGACGCTCGGCACCAACAGCGCGGCTGACTATTTCACGTTCGGTCGCGACAAGGCATTCCTTGACGCCTGCGCCCATCAGGGCAACGACTTCCAGATGACGGACACGTTCTGGAAGGATCTGAACAAGGTCACGGAGCATTTCAACCGGGACGGCGCGTTCGTCACCCTGCCTGGCTATGAATGGTCCGGCAACACGGCCCTGGGCGGCGACCGCAACGTGTTCTTCCCCGTCGAAGGGCGGACGATGCGGCGGTCTTCCCATGCCCTTATCGAAGATCAGTTTGATGTCGGCACGGACTGCCACACGGCCGGAGAGCTTTTTGAAGCCTTTGCCGCAAACGAGGAATGGGACGTCATCTGCTTTGCCCATTGCGGCGGGCGGTATGCGGATATCACGATGGCCCATGACGGCCGGTTCGAGAAATCCGTGGAAGTCCATTCCGCATGGGGCACGTTCGAGTGGATCGTGCAGGATGCCTTCAAAAGCGGATACCGCGTCGGCATCATCGGCAATTCCGATGGGCACAAGGGGCGCCCGGGGGCGAGCTACCCCGGTGCAGGCTGGTTCGGCGCGGTCGGCGGGCTGACATGTTTTCTGATGCCTGAACTGACACGGGACAGCCTGATAGATTGCATCAACGCCCGCCATCACTACGCGACGACCGGCGGCCCGAGCGGGCGCATCCGTTTGAACGTCACAGCCAGTTTCGATCAGCCGGCCACGCAGTACCTGGAAGACCCATCGCTGAGAGCGGATTGCGCGACAAGATCTTGCGACACGGTGATGATGGGTGACATCGTCCATCTACCATCCGGCGATCTCGACTTCGAGGTCAGGGTGGACGCCGCGTCGCCGGTGCGTCGCATCGACATCTTCAACGGTCTGGACCATCTGGAATGTTACCGCCCATACGCCGAGGGCGATCTTGGCGACCGGATCGGTGTTTTGTGGGAGGGGGCCGAGTATCGCGGGCGTTTCCGCGCCGTCCAGTGGGACGGCACCGCCCGTTTCGACAAGGCAATGATCGCCTCTGCCGTGCCGGTGAATTTCTTCAACCGGGACAAGACGCTGGAAATCAAGGACGGCGAGAAACTGGCCTGGCAGTCCGTGACCACCGGGAATTTCGCCGGGTTCATCGCCGGTCTGACGGACAGTCAAGCGGGCGATATCACGTTGGACACCGCCCTGATCAAACATACGGTCGCCTTGGCTGATATAGGATACGAAGACACGGTTCTGGATGCATCCGGCATCCTTACGCGCGCCATCCGTCTGTTCCGGCTGCCCGACCACAATCCCCACAGATCGGTCCGGATTGAACGCAAACTTGAACCGCAATCGGGCAGGGATAATCCCTTCTACGTCCGTGTGACACTGGAGGACGGAACGCAGGCCTGGTCCAGCCCGATCTATGTTCTGCGCGATGTCGCCGCTTAGGATCGTCGCCGCTGAGGATCGCAGGTCAATTGTGGGCGGGGCTGACATACCGGCATGGACAACCCACGGAGCATGCCGGACACTGTGAGCGTCGGAGACGCCCGAGGGGCGGCATTGGAAGGGCGGCATTGGAGGAGCGGGATTGGTATATCTGCGAATTTTCTGCGTGCACGCCGCGTTTGCGGCCTTTCTTGTCCTTGGCTCTCAGGCGGCGGCCCAGAACGTGGAAGACGGGCTGTCGCAACTTCAGGAAAGCTGCGCCAAGGAACCGGACCCTGAACTTCGGATCGAGGCATGCAGCGGAATTCTCCCGCTGCTGGCCGATAAACCCGCGCTGTCCAAAGAAGAGAAGCGGCGGCTGATTGCCTTTGCCCAGTTGCAAATCGGGATGACCTATTTCTTGTATGACCTGCATCCAAGCATCCCCGCCTACGGGATCAGGCACATTAATCGTGCGGTGGGCGTTGATCCGAATTATGCCGAGGCCCATTATGCCCGAGCATCGGTTCTGTATCTCCAGAGGAAAAAATTTCCCCGTGATCCGATCCAGGGCGCGCTGGAATCTGTCTCGACATTCATCGAGCTCGAACCGGACGACGTGCTGGGATACAAGCTGCGGTCATCCATTTTACGGTCACTGGGAAACTACACGTCTGCTGCAGATGACGCCACGCGCGCGATCGCGCTCGCACCGGATGACCCGCACGCATTTGAGCTGCGGGGGCACGCATTGAACCGGTCCGGAACCTATGCGCGTGCCGTCCGGGACTTTGACGCCGCAAAATCGCACGGTTCCAATTCAAGGATGATCCATCAGGCGCGCGGCTTCGCCCATATGAAAGTCGGTAATCTGGATCAGGCGCTGAATGATCTGAATATCGCGATCACGCAAAGCGAGTACATCGGCCTTCGGCATTTTCGGGGGCTGGTTCACCAGAAACGTGGCGATGCGGAGAACGCCATAAAAGACTGGACAGCCGTCCTGAAGGACAACCCGAAGGTCTTCATTGAGCAGTGGCAGATAAGACTGCGCGGCGGCGGCTTCTGGTCCGGGCGGATAGACGGAAGGAATTCAGCCGATCTGCGCCGCGCCATTAAAGGCTGCGCCCACGACCCTGGCTGCGGCGATATCTGGGATGATATGGAGTTCGGCCTTTAACCGGTCCATCGTCGCTCCGGGGCTGGACATTCAGCCTGACGGGCGGGACGCATTGGCAAGCCTTCGGTCCGGCGCCCGGCCCTCGGGGTGAAGCCCTTTCGGGGTGCACCGCGCGGGATGACGGTGTTTTCCGACTGGATCTCCGGCATGCTGAAAGGGGACGCGGGACCTCGGTTGAAGATCAGCGTTCGGGCTGTCGGGAAATGCCGCGAGAACGGCTGCTGCAAGAACGGCTTTTGAAAGACGGATGGGCAGTGCGGCCCGGTCCGGCGTATTTTCCAGGAACTGAGGAATGCGTCTTCCTGTTGCCGGGGGGATATTTGCCCGGCTCGCGCCGTGTCAAAACCGGTGAGCGTCAGTTTCTAGATGGACGCCCTGCGCGCATTCTCGATGTAGATTTCGCGCAGCCGCCGTGTCAGCGGGCCGGGCGTGCCGTTGCCGAGCGAGACGTCATCGATTTCGACGACCGGGTTCACGAAGCTTGATGCGGCGGTGCAGAACGCCTCCTCGGCTGACTGCGCTTCGGCGATCGTGAACGGCCGCTCGATGACCTGCATCTGGGCTTCCTTTGCCAGGGTCAGGACTGACGCCCGGGTTATGCCGTGCAGGATTGAATTCGACAGATTTCGGGTGATGATCGCGCCGTCCTTCACGATGTAGGCATTGTTGGACGTGCCTTCGTTCACGGTGCCGTCTTCGACCATCCAGGCATCGTCCTTGCCCGCGGCCTTGGCCTGCATTTTCGCGAGACTGGGATAGAGCAACTGGGTCGTCTTGATGTCTCTGCGCCCCCAGCGCAGATCGTCCAGCGAGATGACCTTTATGCCGGTTCGTGCCGAGACGGTGTCGGCCAGGGGCTTCTTCTGACTGAACAGAACGAGGCTTGGCACCAGATCATCGCCCCATGCGAAGTCGCGATCATGCGGGCCGCGCGTGACCTGCAGATAGATCAGTCCTTCGTCGAGGTCATTGCGCTCGACAATCTGGCGATGGATCTCGAGCAATTCGTCGTCACTGCACGGCGGGGTCATTCCCAGTTCGCTCATGGACCGGTGCAGCCGCGTGACGTGTCCTTCATACTCGCAGAGCTTCCGGTCGAGCACCGAAGTAACCTCGTAGACCGCGTCGGCCATCAGAAATCCGCGATCGAAGACCGAGATCCTGGCCTCTTCCTCTGCCACGTATTCGCCATTGACGTAGACGGTTCTGCTCATGGTCATCCCCACAGTTCGGCGGTCGGCGGGTGCACGCCTGCCGCATCATACTTCAACGGACGGTCGCGATCTTCAGCCAGCAGTAAAGGACCATCCAGATCCACAACCTCTGCCCCCTGTGCCACAAGGGTCGCAGGCGCCATGCCGAGTGACGATCCGATCATGCATCCGACCATGATCTTCAGGCCAAGCGCCTCTGCCTCGGCCTTTAGCGCCAGCGCTTCGGTCAGCCCGCCGGTCTTGTCCAGCTTGATGTTGATCATGTCGTACTTCCCGGCGATCCCCGGCAGGCTGGCGCGATCATGCAAGGCTTCGTCGGCGCAAACCGGAAGCGGGCGGTCCATGGCCTTCAGGGCATCGTCGTTGTCGGCAGGCAGTGGCTGCTCAACCATCGCGACGCCAAGATCCAGAACGACGGGCGCAATCCGAGAATAGGTTGCCGCATCCCATCCTTCATTGGCATCGACGACGATCTTCGCATCCGGTGCGCCCTTGCGGACGGCGCGCAGGCGTTCGATATCGCCAGCCCCCCCCAGCTTGATCTTGAGAACGGGCCTGTGCGCGTTCTCGGCGGCTTTGGCCTGCATGACCTCCGGGTCTTCCATTGACAGCGTGAACACGGTGACCTCGGGGTGCGGCTGTGGCAGGCCCGCAAGCTCCCAGACCCGCTTGCCGCTGGCCTTGGCTTCCCAGTCCCAGAAGGCACAGTCCAGACCGTTTCGGGCGGCCCCGGCAGGCATGGCCGTCTGCAGTCCGGTGCGGTCCATCCCGGCCATCAGCTTCGGACCGATCGCAGTGACCTGTTTGCGGACGCTGTCGACATCTTCGCCGTATCGGGCGTAGGGGTAGCATTCGCCGCGGCCTATGATGCCGTCCTTCTCGATCTCGACGGTGACGACACGCGATTCCGTCCGCGTACCCCTGCTGATCGTAAACGACCCGGCGATGGGAAAGACGTCTTCGGCAGTGCTGAGGCGCATTGGATCCCTCCGATGGCTGTTGGACCCTTTAGAGCGCGTCGATCAAGCGGCCCGAGCCGTGCCGGAACGGATCCACGCATGGCAGGCCCATCTCTGCCTCTGTCTTCTCCAGATATGCGCCTGCCTCCTCGTCGGTCAGCGCGGCGGTGTTCACGGCGCATCCGATGACCCGGCAGCCCGCATTGGCCCATTGCGCGTGCTGCAGGGCAAGCGGTTGCAGATCGGCCATCGACGGCACAGGGAAATGCGGCAGCCCGCGCATATGCGTCCGGGTTGGTTCGTGGCAGAGGACCAGCGCATCGGGCTGGCCGCCATGGATCAGCGCCATGGTCACGCCGGAGTAGGACACATGGAACAGCGATCCCTGTCCTTCGATGATATCCCAATGATCCTGGTCGTTCGGCGGGGTGAGCGCTTCAACGGCGCCTGCCATGAAATCCGCGATCACCGCGTCGAGGGGTACGCCGTCCCCGGTGATCAGAATTCCTGTCTGGCCGGTCGCGCGGAACGTCGCCTTCATTCCGCGCGCGCGCATGTCACGCTCCAGCGCCATGGTCGTGTACATCTTTCCGCAGGAGCAGTCGGTTCCGACCGCCAGCAAACGCTTGCCTGATCGGGGTGTCCCATCGGCAATCGGGTACTGAACTGTCGGCACGCGCACGTCGTGCAGCGTCTGCCCGGTCCGCTTCGCTGCCGCAACCAGATCGTCCTGTGCATTCAGCAGCGTGTGCAATCCGGCGGCGATGTCCATCCCTGCTTCCATCGCCTCGATGAGGACAGTCTTCCAGGCATCGGAGATCACACCGCCGCGGTTGGCGACACCGATCACCAGTGTCTTCGCGCCAGCGGCTGCAGCCTCAGGTACAGACACATCCTTCAGACCCATGTCCGCATTGCAGCCGGGAAGTCGCAGTTGACCGACCGAAGCATCCGGACGCCAGTCCTTGATCCCTTGCGCGACCTTCGCGGCCAGAGCGTCGGGCGCATCGCCCAGAAACAGAAGATAGGGTTGTGCGAGGGCCATGGCAGAATCTCCGAATCGTCGTCTTCCAGCCGATAAATCAGACTTTTATACGGATTCAATGGCACCAGACAGAATTGCATTGTGGTGCAGGATTAAATTGCAAGATTCGTCCACGATCGCGTCTCTTACCGACGCTTTCAGAAATCCAGCAGCGCATTGTCGATCACTTCTTTCATCACGAAGAAAGTGCGTGTCTGCCGTACACCCGGCAGACCGATCAGGCGTTCGCCATGCAGGCGGTTGAAGTCAGCGATGTCGCGCACGCGGATCTTGAGAAAGTAATCGAAGTCGCCCGCGACCAGATGACAGTCAAGCACAGCGGGCAGTTGGCGGATGGCCTCTTCGAAGGCAGCGAAGCTTTCTGGCGTTGACCGGTCGAGCACGATCCCCAGCATCACGAGGGCACCCCGTTCGACCTTGCCGGGCGTGATCGCTGCACGGACATGGTCGATGAAGCCCTCGGCGAAAAGACGCTGCGTCCGGCGGTGGCACGTGGCGGCACTGACGTGAACGCGCTGAGCCAGATCTGCATTGCTGAGACGCCCGTCCGCCTGCAGCTCTTTCAGGATCGCCCGGTCAGTGCGATCCAGGTCCGTGTCATCCGTTTCTTTCACAGCAAAACCACTTCGCGAGGAATTATGATCTGAATGAGAAAAATA
>JBCCMP010000002.1:0-54548 GCA_039026295.1 Pseudomonadota bacterium
CGGCGTACCAGATCTTTGCAGGCTGCCTGCATCTGGGTCTCTTGCTGTTGCTTGTGCCGAACCTCGGCCTGCTTGGCGCGATTCTCACCGTACCACTGTCGACGTTTCTGATTTATCCGGTGATGGTGATGATGATCCGCCCCTATAACACGTGGGATCCGTTGCACGACCTGACCTTCTTCAGTCTCTCAGCGGCCCTAAGTTTCTTCGTCATCTGGTACTACAACGATCTTCTGACCCCGATCCTGGAGCCGTTGCTCACTTATATTCGATGATCTTGCGCTGCCGCCCACTGAGGCGGCCCCAGTGAAAACTCAGCACCCCAAGCGCTTCGGGCAACTTGCCAAAGATCAGGAACCAGGCCCGCTCGACATCCATGCCGCGCGCCGCCAGCCGGAGCGTCTGCGCCGGCCAAAGCAGCAGCAGACCCAAAGCCCAGGGCGTGAAGAACAGCGCGCCAAGACAGGCCGCCAGTGGCACGCCCAGGCCCCAGATCAGCGCCCGACGCACTTCGGCCACACGGAACCGTTCAGCCGTTGCCCCATGCCGATAGGCGCTTTCGGCAAAGGCATGGCCCGCCCGCTTCGTGCGCACCCACCATTGCCCCATCCGCGTCAGCGCCGCGTCATGCCAGGTCATTTCGGCATCGATGCGCAGGATCCGCCAGCCTTTCGCGCGCATCCGGAAGCACATTTCCGGCTCTTCGCCCGCGATCATATCGCCCGGGTATCCGCCGACCTCATCTAGCGCCGCGCGCCGCATCAGGGCATCGCCGCCACAGGCGATGGCTTCCCCCACCGGCGTGTCCCATTCGGCATCCGTCAGCCGGTTCCAGCGGCTGGCCTCCGGAAACCGCTCGCGTCGCCGCCCGCACACCACGGCAATCTTGTTATCCGCCTCGATGGCGGAGCGCGCCGTCTCGATCCAACCGTCGCGCAGTTCGCAATCGCCGTCGATAAACTGCACGAATGTGCCATCGGGATCGCGTTCAGCCAGACGCGCCAGCCCCGCATTGCGCGCCCGCGCTGCGGTGAACGGCACGGAAAGGTCCAGGTCGACGACCTCGGCCCCGGCCGCTCTGGCGGCGTCGACAGATCCGTCGGTCGAGCCACTGTCGACATAAATCACCGGCGCCGCCTCTTTCAGCGAAGCCAGGCATTTCGCCAGACGCTCGCCTTCATTGCGTCCTATGGCAATCGCAGCAACGCTCATGAGGCAAACGGGTAAGCCAGATCAAGCGACCTGTCGTCAGGGAAGAAGCCAGCTAGGATCTCCCGGTCTTCCAGGAATTGCGCCTGCAGCGCGGCCACCCGGTCTGCTGGGACCTCGGGCCGCCCCTTGTACTGGCGCTTTTCCCGTATCCAGGTCCGCACCGATTTCGGCACGAGGTTCTGCCGCAGCGCCGTCGCCACCGGATTGTCGACCAGCAGCCCATGCATCGGCAGCTTGCGCGACCGCGCGGCCGAGATATTCTCGGCGCTCTGATCCTCAACCCAGGCGACATCGCTAGTGTGCCCGATATGCGCCGCGACCCGCGCAAGCTCTCCGCCCGGGTTCGCTTTCATCCGCTCGAGCGACGTGAGCAGGATCGCGTCTCGCCCATATGCCTCGATGTAAGGGGCCACCTGCCAGCCATAGCGCCCGTAATCGACGAGCGGCCCGTGACTGTCGAGCGCCTCGGCCAAAGGCACCGACAACACCCCCTGGCTCCATTCATGGATGTAATGCGAAATGATCCGCGCCATCGGGTCCCGGATCATGTAGACCAGCTTCACCTCCGGCAGCGCCGCTTTCATCCGCGCCACGGTCTCTGGCAATTCGGGGCGCTTGGTGTAATGCGTGCTGGCCTCGCCCTTGAGATCGCCCGGCGCGGCCCCGGCAAAAAGGCCCGCATACCAGTCCGGGCCCTTGGCATAGACCGGATCGTCCGAGAAGTAATAGGGCTCTTTAGGCTCTGTCATGAAAAGGCCCGTCTGCGCGCCCAGCTGTGCGGCGAGCGTCGTGGTTCCGCATTTCATGGCGCCAATGACAATGTAATCCGGGGTCATTTGCGCGTCTCCGGTGTGGGCTTCAGGGGCGTGAAGAAATTGGTCCAGATGTCACGCCATTCCGCCTTGTTGGAGTGCGGCACGGATTTCCCCGCAAGCAGACGCAAATGCGCCAGCCCGCGCCCGGCCATCCAGGCGAGATTTCCCAAAAGCGGCCCGAACGGTCCGCAGGCCTGGCGCAGATAGCGGGTCCGCGAGCGCCAATAATAGGCCGGCATGCGTTTCTTAGCCTTTGCCATCGCTTTGACCGGGCCAGAGCCCCCCCGGAAATGCACCGCGCGGGCTTCGGGCACATGGCAAACACCCCAACCGGCCCGCGTGGCTCTCAGCGCATATTCGCTGTCCTCGTAATAGAGGAAGTATCCGTCATCCATCGGCCCGATCTGACGTGCCATGTCACCGCGCACCAGGATACAGGCAAAGCTCGCCCATTCGATCTGGGTCGGATCGGGCGGCAGATCGAGCGCCACAACATGCCGCTTCAAAAGCCTGGTGACAGGCCCGCTTTGCGCCCCCCGGATCAGCTCGCTCGCGACGCCCTGAAAGCGAAAGCAGCTCTGCTGCACCGGCCCGTCTTCCCATTCGAGTTGCGGGGCGAACAAACCAGCCTTCGGATGCGCCTCTGCAGCGGCCAGAAGTGGCTCGAAAAACCCGGGCAGAAGAAGCGCATCGGAATTCAGGATGAGGTAGAAATCGGCCGACGGTGCGGCTGCCATCCCCTGGTTGTGACCGCCCGAAAAGCCCGAGTTTGTCTCTGATTTGACCAGTTTCAGCCGAGGATCGCCGGTTTCGGCCATCCAGGCTGCGATCTGTTCAGCCGAGCCATCGCCCGAGGCATTGTCGACCACGATGATCTCGGCCTCCCGGTCCCCAACCGCCTCGAGGGCCGAGCGTGCGGCGGCAATCGTCATGTTGCCGGTCTTGTAGTTGATGATCGACACCGCAAGACTGCTCATGCCGCCCGCCTCCGCGCGGCGAGCGCGCGCAAGGTCAGCCCCGGCAGTGCAAGGATGCAGGCCCCATAGCGGGCCGCCAGCCGTTTCGGGTTTGAGAGCATCCGCCAAAGCCATTCGGCGGCCAGCGCGCGCACCCATTTGGGCGCCCGCAACTGCGCGCCGGAGATAAAATCGAGCCCGGCCCCGATCGACAGAAACCCGGTCTCGGTCAGGGTCTCGGCGGCGTGGGCGGCAAAGATCTCCTGCTTCGGCGCCCCAAGCGCCAGAAAGACCAGCCGTGCCCCGCTTTTGCCGATGTGCCGGATCGCGTCATCCGCCATGGCACCGGCAGGGTCGAACCCCATGGGCGGTGCCAGCGTAAGCACGATATTGATGCCGGGGACTTGGTCTCGCATGGCATTGGCGGCCGACTCCAGCGAAGCCTCCGTCGCCCCGAAAAGCGCCACCGGCACAGCTTTCTCAGCCGCCAGTCGCGCCACCGGTTCGATAATCTCCGAACCCGGGACCAGCGCCACATCCCCCTGCCCTGCCAGATGCGACAGCCAGACAATCGGATTGCCATCGGCGGTGATGTGGGAATGCGCGGCATAGGCGGTTCGAAACTGGGGATCGCGCGCCAGTTTCACCACATGGTCGAGATTGATGGTCGCGACCGAAAACCCCTGCCCCATATCGAAATGCTGACCGATATCGGCGAGAAGGGCGGTCTTGTCAGCCACGGTGACGGTCACAGCCTGGCCGCTTTCGGTCTCGCTCCAGATCATCATGCGCGCATACTCCGCAGACCTTTAAAACAGTTGCGAATGCTCTAGCGCAAGCCTGGCACCCTGTCAGGCCTGCGCTGTGCGAAAATCGCAATCAAGTCGCCAGCGCGGCGTGCATGACACGGCCAGAGAAAACTCACAGAAATTATGGGGCGCAGACTGGGAGCACCCTCACAAAAATGCTAAGATTCTGTGGTGTTGATGATTGTGACGGGATGAGTTTGGCGACAATGTCGAGCATTTCTACGAATTCTTCTGAAAAGCGCTCCGAATGGATGAGCCCCGGCATGTTCTGGCTGGGCGTGGCCATCCTGGGCGCCGCAGTCTTTTTCGCCGATGGGCTGGATGCGCTGTTCGAAGCTTGGGCCCTGCCGGAATATTCGCACGGGCCGCTCATCCCGGTCCTGTCGGGGCTTTTGTTTCTGCGCCAGCTCAAGTCTTTTCCGGTCGACCCCGGTCCGAAACGCCATCGCTGGGTCGGTGTGACCGTCATCGTGATGTCGCTGATGCTGGCCGCCCTGGGGAAGCTCTCGAACATCTCCGATCTGGTCGCCTATGCCATCATCCTCTGGGTGGGGGGCATCCTGCTGGTCAGCTTCGGCTGGGCCACGGGCAAGCATTTCTGGCCGCCGGTCCTGCATCTGGTCTACATGCTGCCCCTGCCGGGCGTGATCTATTACAAGATGACCACCTGGCTCCAGTTCGTCTCGTCAGAACTGGGGGTCTATTTCCTCAGATTACTCTCTATTCCAGTGTTTCTGGACGGAAACATCATCGATCTGGGCGTGACCAAACTGCATGTGGCCGAAGCCTGTTCCGGTCTCAGATACCTCTTTCCGATCCTGTCCTTCAGCTACATCTTTGCCGTCCTCTACAAAGGGCCGATGTGGCACAAGGCCGTGCTTCTAATCTCGGCGGCGCCGATCACCGTGGTGATGAACTCGGTCCGGATCGCGGTTGCCGGCATCATCGTGCAGTATTACGGGCTCGACTGGCTCGAAGGCTTCACCCATTTCTTCGAAGGCTGGGTCATCTTCCTGGCCTGTATCCTGATCCTGTTCGCGCTGGCCCGCATCATGCTGTTCTTCAATGCCGAGAAGATGAGCCTGGCGGAAGCGCTTGATCTCGACACGGACGGGCTCGGCGCACAAGCCGCACGGCTGCGCTTCACGCGGGCCTCTGCGGCCATGATCACCTCTGCCGCTCTGATGGTCACGGCCTCGCTCGCCTGGCAGGTGGTGCCGGAACGCGGCTCGACCGTCATTGCGCGCGACAGTTTTGATCTGTTCCCGCGCCAGATGGAGAGCTGGGCGCAAACCGGCGCCCGACGCGAACTGTCGGCCGGGGTGGCCCGCACGCTGGGCGCGGATGATTACATCTCGGTCAATTTCGTCAAGAACGGCGACCCCTCCACCCAGGTCGAGTTGTTTTCAGCCTGGTATCAGGACCAGTCAAACGGCGGCGTCCACAGCCCCGAGATCTGCCTGCCGGGCGGCGGCTGGGAGATCTCCTGGCTCGAACGCTCGGATGTGACCCAGGACATGGGCTGGGACACGCCCTTCAATATCAATCGCGCTATCATCCAAAAGGGCGAAAACCGCATGATGGTCTATTACTGGTTCGACCAGAAAGGCCGGAAAATCGCCTGGGATATGGCGGCCAAGTACTGGCTTCTGGTGGATGGTATCCGCACGGGCCGGACCGATGGCGCGCTGGTCCGCCTGACGACGCCGATCGCGCCAGGTGAAACCGATGCTCAGGCCGAGGCTCGGCTGCGGGATATGATGCGGTCCACGGTTCAAAGACTAGACCAGTTTGTCCCCGAAGCCTGAGACAATTCCCATGCGACGCTACATCATCATTATCGGCGCGATGAAGTCGGGCACCACCACCCTGTTCGATGTCCTGGCCCAACATCCCGAAATCGCACCGTCCTGGGACAAAGAACCCGGGTTCTTCGCCTTCGAAGACATCCATGACCGGGGCTATGACTGGTTCGACGGAATGTTCAATTTCGACCCCGACCGGCATCAATACAGGCTGGAAGCCACCACCGATTACACCAAGGCGCCCTTTGTCACCGGGGTCTGGGAACGGATGACCGCGCGCGACGATGTCGAAGTGAAGCTGATCTATATCATGCGCCATCCGCTCCGGCGGATCGAAAGCCATGCCCGCCATACCGAGCGCACGCGGCGCGAGATTGGACGCAATGACAGCGCCCGCCCCAGTCACAGCCTGGAGGCCGGGTTGTCGCCGGTTTCGCTGGCTGCCTCGGCCTATGCCACGCAGCTCAAGCCCTATCAGGGCGCCTGGGAGGCGGGGCATCTGCATTGTCTGACACTCGAGGACCTGAAGACCGACCCCGAGCCGACCCTGGCCGCCCTCTGGGCGTTCCTTGACCTTGCCCCACCGCAGAGCAAACTGTCGCTGACCCCCAAGAACGTCGCCGGCACCAAGATGCGGACGCACCCGCTCTGGAAGCGCTTAATGGCCATCAAACCACTGCTGACCCTAGTAAAGCTTGTACTGCCTAAGGCCGCCCGTGACCGCATCAGCGACCGGTTCCGTAGGCAAGTGCATGTCGTCGAAGGGCGCTTTACCCTGACCGATGCAGAAGAAGCATGCCTGAGCGATCTCTACGCGAGCGATCTGGCCGACTTGCGGGACAGATACGGGATCGACACCAAACGGGTCTGGCAGCTTTAAAGCGCGCCGCCAAAAAGTGCGACGCGGATTTCAGACCAAATTGCGCGCCGTCCAAACGCTTACTCGGCCGGGCGGCGTGTCTGCGGATAGGATCGACGCACGGGCACAGCCTCTTCGCGGCGTTTGTCGTTGGCAAAGCGGGTATAGCTGACCCGACGCGGGTCTGGCGGAGCTTCGCCCGCCGCTTCACTGGCCGGCGAACGCACCTCATTCCAGGCAATGAAGCCCGCGATCGCCCCGCTCAACATCCAGCCGATCGGGTTCAGTGTCGAATTGGGCACCAGATAGATCAGGTTTGCCGCCATGATCAGACCCATGGCCGAGGTGGTATGGGGCAAAGTTCGTCGTCGGCTCGTCCAGCCCAACAACAACAAAGGCACGGTCAGCAAACCGAAATAGGCCAGATATCCAATCCAGCCACGCTCGCCCAGAATGATGATCCACAACCCGTCCGAGACCGTCGTTGATATACCGCGATAGTCGATGATGCGTGAACGCGCCCAGCCGCCCCAGCCAAAGAAAGGCTTCTCCGCCGCCCGCGCTATGAGATCATCCTCGTTATCAAAGCGAAACTGTAATGAGGCTGCACGCTCTTCTGAAATCTTGCTGATCAACCCCAGAAAGCCATCGAGTGGCAAAAGATCGGCTTGGCGCACAGCCGGGAAGGCCAAAAAGAGGAGCGTCACCACCCAGACGACCCGTACCTGAATGGTCCGCGCGACGAAAAGGATCGGTAGGAAAAGCACCAACAACAGCGCCACACCTAGGTTGGGTGACAGCAACAAAACCCCGGTGATCCAGAGCGCAGCCATCAAAGCGGCAAATTTCCTTGACCCTTTTGTCTCTTCTTTCACCAAGGCAAAGGCCGCAAGCGCCGTGGTCAACAGAAAGAAGGCCAGCCAAAGTCCGTGTTGCAGGAAGACAACCGGACGAAACTGCCCGCCCCGGATGTGCTGGCGCCAGTCGTGCTGGAAATAGCCATAGACATTGATGTTCATGCGCGGACTGAACCGCATCTCCCAAAAGGCCAGCACGGCATAGATGCTTCCGGTGATGACCATGACCAACAGAACATACCGATGGTGACGAGGCGATCTCAGCAAACGCCAAGCCATGAAAAACGGCACCATGGCGGTAAAGTAACTCGCAAACATGCTGATCATGTCACGATTTGACAGCGCCTGGCGGACCCGATCGAACCGTGTGCCTGAGAAGAACAGCTGATAGGTGTTGTTCTGCACCGTCATGACGATCTGGATGAGGATCATCAGGATCAGCGCACCGAGGACATAGCGCAGAAACTTCCCTTCCTCGACAAAGTCAGGGTCATCGGGCCAGGATTTCTTATGCCAGAAAAGTGGCGCTGCCAGACAAATTCCAAGCGAGACGGCAAAGTATTTGTCATAGGGCGGCAGCCCCGGCAGATCGATCTCGAAGCTCTCAGGCAGCAGCAGATAGCCCGCGATCACGGCCCAGATCAGTCCTTTCTCGCGCCCCAGGGAGCGAAAGAGCAAAAAGGTCACAACAGGCCATAGGAACAAAGCAAGGGTAGGCATCACAAAACTCGAACTCAGATCAGTCTCGAGCTTATACCACAAGCACGGCGGGAATAAGCCTCAGCCCGTGCTTTTGCGGACCCAACCCAGAAATGCGGCATCAGGGGCACGGGGCGGGCGGCGTTGTGCAAAAGCGCGCCATTCTGCCTCCAGCGCATAGACATCCGCGCCGGGTGCCAGCAAGCGCGCTTCCTCCAGCGTCTCGGGTCGCAGCGTCACCCTCTCTTCCGGCAAAACCACCTGATCCTTGCGGGTCACCGCGATCATGTCGCCCGGCTCTTCTTCCAGCCGATAATCCGGCAGGCTGTCGGCCCGGATAATCTCGCGCACCATAGCCCGGAACACCCGGCGCGGACTGGTAGAGCCGGATTTCTTGCACAGCGTCTCGACCGAAACGCGCCAGCCCGTCTGCTGTCCGCAATGCTTGCGGGCCAGCTCATAGATCCGGCGCTCGAGAGGCCGCCTGAGCTTGAAATAGTCTCGGTTCAGCGTCAGCACGCTCCGGCTCAGCACCGCCTGATAAAGCCAGTCCGACAGCGTCACCGTCACCGAAACCATGCGCCCCGCCCGCGTTCGGCGCACGATCTCCCAGCTCTCGATCAGTCCGAACCCAGTGGTCACCTCGGTCTCGCCGGTGACGATATTGGTCGTGATCCGGGTCCCCGCGAGACGCTCAAAGGCCTCTTTCAGCCGCCGGTAGCTGTCGCCCGAGGTCTCGCGCCCGGTGGCCAGCAGCAGATCATGGGCCGTCAGGGTCAGCCGCCGCGCCACTGGCTTGCCGGCGTTCAGCGCCGCCATCAGCTGGCTGATGCAGAAAATCAGAATGTCAGCATCGAAGATCGTCGCCCGGCCGCGCACGCTCGGCGTCACCGTCACGGTCACATCATTGTGCTGATATTCGAGCACCCGCCGGTCGGGCCGCGTGGCCAGCGAAAAGAGCGGATGCTCCATCGATGCCAGATCATGCTTCGGCGCCGCACCCAGAAAATCGCAGACGAAAAAATCGCCAATTGCCGGGGTCACGCCCCCTGCCCTGCTCATGCCCGTGTCCTCGATCCCCTGTTTCGGAGATTCGTCGTTTCATTTACGGGTAAGTTATACACAAGCGCGAAACCGGTACAGGGCGCAACGGGGGTTCGGAGTCGCCGGCTCGGGGGATCAGAGTCACTTTTTCGGGGGATCGGAGTCACCCCATCTGAAAAAGTCTCATAATCTCAAAAGGTTTCAGAAATACTTAGACCCTTAACAAATATTAACAGAAAATAACTTCGAAGATGAGTGAAAGCGCCCTGACACCAGGACGATTGTTCCTAAATTTCTCTTATATTTGCTAAGAAAAGAGAGGGGCGAGACGACCCTCTTTCCATGTATCACGTTTTTCGGTACCTTAAGGAAAACATATGACATGGAGCGCGCGTTGATGAGCAGCAACGATCTGGCCCCCTACCACGGACTTTCCCCGGACGAAGCGTTAAACACGCTTGGTGCCCCTCTCGATACCCAAGGGTTTGCCGCCATCGCGGAGGCCTGTCGCAAGGGGCGCGATGACCTGGCAAGCCGGGGCCTTGATGACAGCGGCAGCAAGACGCTGCGCCGGTTTTCCACCTGGGAAATCACCAAATACCTCATCCCCGTGGCCCCGGCACATTTCCGGCGCGTGCTGCGGCAAAATCCGGACCTGCCACAAGGCCAAACCGAAACCGAGGGCGGGGCAAAATGGTTCACGCTGGATGAAGTGCTGCGGTTGCGTGGGTTTTTCGCAAGCGAAGGCGCGCAGAACCGCGACTACCTGCCCTACCGCCCGCAAGGTCTGCCGGCCAAGGTGCTGGCCGTCGCCAATTTCAAAGGCGGGGTCGGCAAGACCTCCACGGCAGCGCATCTGGCCATGTCCGCCGCGCTTGATGGCTACAAGGTGCTGGTGATCGATCTGGACAGCCAGGGCTCCATGACCTCGATCTTCGGGGGCAAGGTGGCCGATGAATGGCAGACCGTGTTTCCGCTGCTGGCCCGCCACTATGGCGAGCATCTGAGGGGTGAGAACCAGAGCCGTCTCGATCGCGGCGAGGCCCCCCTGCCCCTCGAGGACACGGTGGTGCAGGCCATGGAACTGACAGCGGCGGATCTGGCCCAGAAGACCCATTGGCCGAACATCGATCTCATCGGCGCGCAGCTTGATCTCTACTGGGCCGAATTCCAGGTGCCGGTCTGGCGCATGGCGGCCCGCTCCTGGAAGCTCTGGGACGCGCTTGGAGAGCGCCTGGAGGCCGATGGGGTGCTGGACCAGTACGATCTCGTCATCCTCGATACACCGCCCGCTCTGGGCTATCTGACGATCAATGCGCTGGCGGCAGCCGATATCCTCCTGGTGCCAACCGGGGCCAGTTTTCTGGAGTTCGAAAGCACCGGCCGCTTCTTCGACATGCTGCACGCGACCTTCGCTAGCATTGAAGAGGGCGAAAACATCGCCGCCCGCGCGCTCGGGCGCCCTGGGCTGGCCTTTGAGTGGGACGCGGTGCGGGCCATCGTCACCCGCTATGACGGTGCGCAGCAGGCCGAGTTCGCGGCACTGATGCAGGCGTATCTGGGAACGGTGCTTTCACCGTATCGTCAGGATTTTACCGCACTGGTCGGCCAAGCGGGGGAACAGGTGGCGGGCATCTACGAAGCCGATTACCGCGATTTCAACCGGGAAACCTATGCCCGTGGCCGCGCTGCATTCGATGATACATGGGCAGCGGTGAAACGCTTGCTGATTGGGGCCTGGCGCCGCGATCAACTGGCCGACGCCGCGGCAGCGGAATAGGAGGGAACCGATGGCCAAACGCAAGCGTTTAGACCTGCCAACAGAGCCTGTTGCGCCTGTATTAGACACAAAATCCGCCTTTTCGACGCCCCCACGGGCCCGCATGCCCATTGCCGATGTCGCTGGCGACACCGCTGGACGGGCCGCCCTGGAAGAGGTTGCGCGGGAAATGACCGCAGCCGAGGAAGAGGGCAGGGTGGTCAAGAAGCTGCCGCTGAAAGAGGTGATGATCCATCACCTGGCACGCGACCGGATGGTGATGGACCCCGAGGAGATGGAGTCCCTGAAAACCTCGATTGCCGCGCGCGGTCAGCAGACGCCAATCGAGGTGGTGACGCTGTCCGACGGATATGGCCTGATTTCCGGGCTGCGCCGGGTTGAGGCGTTGCGTGCGCTCGGCGAAAGCGAGGTGCTGGCGTTCATCCGCAAACCCGAAAGCAGCGCAGACGCCTATCGGGCGATGGTCGAAGAAAACGAGATGCGCGCCGATCTGTCTTACTATGAACGCGCCAATATCGCCGTGATGTCGGTGAGGCAGAGCGTCTTTCCAACGGCGAAGGCGGCGGTGAAGGGGCTTTTCGCCCATGTACCGGCGCCGAAACGCTCAAAGATCCTCAAATTCGTGACGGTGCGCGAGGCGCTCGGGGCGTCGCTGGGTTTCCCGCAGTCCATTCCCGAACATCTGGGCTTCAAGCTGGCACAGGCGATCGAAGCTGACCCGGAGGTGAGCAGACGGATCAGCGCCGCTCTGCGCGCCACACCGCCCGAGGATGCAGCCGCCGAGCGCCGTCTTCTGGAAAAGGGTCTAAACGCGCCTCAGGCGGCCCCGGAGCCGCGTTCGGTGGAGCCGATCGGCTCGGGGCTGAAGTTGGAGGCAAAGGCGGGCAGGGCGGTTCTGAGCGGCCCTGCGGTGGATGAGACCTTTCTGGCCGCCCTCAAGGCCTGGGCCGCTCAGCGCGACACCTGAAAAGTTTCGCATGCGAAACTTTTTCCACAGGTATGTGTTTCGGCCAGTGCCGGCTTTGAGCCCGAAGTGGACAAGTGCTGCAAGCTACACAAAAGCACCGTCGCTTTACCGCGTTGTCTTAGCAGCAACAACGCGGTCGCGGTGTAGGTGAGTTGCCAGTGGCCCATGATGAGAACTCGGTCGGACAGAGCCTATCACCATGCTGTAAAATCATCCCGCGGCGCAATCAAAGATATCCATTGAGGTCTCGGGCAAGAGCTGAGCCTCGAAATCCTGAATGGCGCCACGCATTTCTGCCTCGCGGGAAGGATCGATAAGATAGAATTCCACGGCCCCCCGGCTCGCCGTGACATGAATCGTTTTCAATTGGGCAATGCGGCACCATTGCGACGGGATCACGCCCTTAAACCAATCCTCGTAGATCATGGCGTAAGCAACGTCGTTGCGCGTCGCCAGTTCCATCATCGAGCGCTGGTTTCGGCCCTCATGCGCCATGCGACGCGCTTCTTCCGAGCCAAGCCCCCAAAGATCAAGCACGTACTGATCGTTCTGATACGACGTCCACCCAAGGTCGTTGACAGCGACACGCTCGGGAAAGAACTCCGTCGCAAAGACGTGCATCTGCCACTGCTGGTCGCGCATGTTCTGGGCCGCTTCCGGCGTCACGCGAAGCGGTACAATGTAAAGAAAGCTGAGAGCCGCAAAAAGCATCGCAACGCCAGTTCCGATGATGCGGTTTCCCGCGCGCAAGACCGGAGCGTATAGCCAGAGGAGCGTCGCATAGATGATGGCAAGGAGGTAGCCTTCATATCTTGGGTAGACACTCAATTCCCCCAAAAAAAGATGGGCAAACGTCGCCCCCAACACTGTCAGAGCGATTGTGCGTTCACCGCGGCGTGGGGCTTTCCGGCCCATGGCAAGCAAGAGGAAACTGCACCCTGTGATGAGCGTGAGGCCGAAGCGATTGGCCATCGCCTCGAGGGGGGAAAGAATGACTGACACAATCATCGAGATCACTGCGGCATCGACGGCGGCTGCAGATGTCGGAGACTTGACAAGCACCGAGGATGGAAGGGGCGGAAGGCCCAGCCTGGTCATAAAGATCACATAAGCCGCCGTGATCGCAGACAGGATCGCGAGGCTGATCAGCGCGGCCCGCGGCTGCTTTGAGGCAAGAAGCGCGAGGATTGCGAGCGTCGATAGCGCAAAGCCCTCGAAGCGCAGCAGTGGCGACAGGATAATTCCCATCATCAGCCACGCGCTTGCGCGTCCGGTTTCGAACAAGCGGATCAGTCCCACAACGATCAACAGACTGGACCAAATGTGCAGCGTGTGTTCCATGCCCGTAAATGGCAGTCCCGCGGCGTTAATCGCCAAAAGGATGAGCGGCAAAGCCAGAATGATCATCGGCTCGAGACCGGGCCGAAGTCTGGCCACGAGCCCTCCGAAGATCCATGCGATGCCCATCATGGCGAGACCATTCAGGACCATCGGTGCAAGCTCGCCCAAACCAAGGGCCAAGCCGCCGGCGATGAGGAACGGATAAAGGATCGACGAGGAGGGAGAGGCAGCCTCACCGGAATTGATCCCGTAGTGCCCGCTGAGGATGTTCTCGGCGAGAGACAAATGAATGTAGGGATCATCTAGGCTGTAGAAGAGGGTGCCGTCCGTCTCAGCCAGGATTAGCAAGAGCTGCCAAGACATAATCCCCAGAACGACGATCACTGCCAGACAGCGGAAGGTAACGGTTTGGCCAATTGGCCCCGTGTTAAGCTCTGCCCCGGATGCCATTCTTGCCGTTTTCCGGTCCGTCACGTCCGTCATCTTCGCCACGTCGATGGCCGAAATGCGTTGGGCGCGAGTCCGCACCCTGCAGCACGAATTGCCGGAATGCGCGTCCGTCGCCAATCGCCAGTGCCGCATGCGCGGTCTTTATCAGGCATCACTGACAACCTTCATGCTTAATCCTTCACCATGGGAAGTTGGTCTCCGGACCGGATTAATTTCGGCGTTTTCTGCGGCTTGCTGATACACGCTCCGAAAGGCTGATCAAGAAAAGCCCGCCGGGTGGCTGTAGCGAGTTGACAAGTGGTGCGCATGAGCATCTGCGGCAGTTTAGTCCCGCAAACCTGACTCTGAGCATCCCTCGAAAGTTTCGCATGCGAAACTTTTTGCAGAGACGAAAAAGCCCTCGGAAAGTCACTCCCGGGGGCTTTTTTTGGAACAGAGCAGAAATCAGGCTGACATCAGCATCTCTTCGGTCGCGTCATCGTCCTTGGCCATGGCATGATCGGCCAGGACCGGTTGGCTCGATGTCAGCGCATCCCAGAGGACCTCGCCCGATGCGGTGACCGCCGGTTCTTCGGAGCTGGTGTCTTCGACAGCCGGTTGGTCGCCTTCGAGCGGGCCCGCATAGAACTCCGAGAAGTCGTGGCCCATGTGCGTTTCCCCGATGCTGAAGTCGTCGTTCGCCTCCGTCGAGAGTAGGACGAGCGTTTCCGGGCTTTCTGCGTTCTCCATTGTGCTCGGGATCATCATCATGTCCGAAGCATGAGCGCTGTGGTCGTCGCCGTGGGCCATGTGCGTATCATGCTCGGTTGAGACCCAGGCCTTGGTGCTCGAAGCCGGCACACCGTTGAGATATGCTAGAGCAAAACCACCGGTCGGTTCAGCCGGGAGCGGCTCATCGAGAATGATATCACCGGCTTTGGTCTCACCGCCCCGGGTGACGATGTCCTGTTCGCCATTGTTCTCGTAGCGATCAAGATTGACCCCGCTTTCCACATAGACCGGGTGGTTTTCGTAATAAACTTCAAAGGTGGCACGATCGGTGAAGTAGACCTTCATCAGGAAGTAATCCTTCCCATCGCTTGTGGTCCAGTAACCGCCTTTCTCCAGGAAGTTCTCGACCCCTTCCTTGCGCAACTGGAATTCATCCATGCCGTTCGGGAAATCCACCTTGCCGAGACCGTCGGTCTTTTCGCCGGTGATCTGCATCAGGCCGCCTTTATAGACCATCCGGTCCATATCCAGATCCGGTGCATTACCGCGGATGTCATCGGACGAGATGACCGTGTCCAGCTTCGGGTCGTAGTTGTCGTATTCCTGCCCGACATTCTTCATTTCGGCATCGATCACGAAGTAGTCGTGCTGGTTCTTTGAGAAGTTCGGATTGACAAAATTCTTGTTCAGATCAATGCCGGTGTCGAAGCCTTCGATCTTGGCGTCGCGAATGACTATCTCGCTGATGTTGTTGCCCAGAACGATCCCGGTATCGGCGTCGCGATAGGGGCCGTCGTCCTTGCCGACCACGTCGAACCCTTCAAGGATGTAGTGCGACGTGTATTGCAGATGGGCACCGTTCTCCACGCTCCAGGCCGTAAAGTCGGTCAGGTGGCTCCAGATGTCGTGTCCCTGTGCGGTGTTGGCTTTGACCACGTGCAGGCCTTCATGTCCGGCAAACGTCTCGTTGCCGTCAAAGACCAGGATTGGCACGTCATCGGGTGTGACGTCGTCGTCGTAATCGAGTGCGTCTGGGAAATCGAACAGCTCGGCATCGAAATCGATTGTGGTGTCGGTTTTGTCGCGGTGGAAATAGGCAAAGCCGATATTCACGCTTGCGGCGACGTTGTCGACGGCCTCAACCATGCGGCCCTGGAACCAGAAGCCTTCGCCGCCGCGGGCGGTGTCGAAATTGCTGGTGATCTCCGAGGTGTTCTTCGGAATGCCCCAGTGGATGCCCTTGGCGTAGATCGCGATATTGTCTTCCCAGAGGCCGGTTTCATTCCCGGTTTCTGCGACGAAACCCGCCCCGAAGGTGTCGTAGGTGGCGTTGTTGGTCAGAACGGCGTTTGAGTCGTGATGGACAACGCCCCAACCGGGTGAGCCGTAGACGGCATTGCCTTCGAGAATGGCCGGATCGGCCAGATCCTCGGTGCCGGCGCGGTGAATGTGCAGGGAATAGCGGCCCTGTACATTGCTGTCGAAGCGAACATTGTTGATGTCCGAGATGCTCTGCGAGTCTTCGGATTTATCCGTGCGGCCCAGTTCGGTGAACTCGGCATAGCGCACGTCGACCTCGTCGGAATGCATGAACATCACATGGCCGCGCTCATGTATTTCGGCGCCGTCGCCGCCTTCGGTCTCGACCGAGACGTTGCGTGTATAGTTTGCCACGCTTGTCTTCAGGTCGGGGCGCGGCGTGTCGTGGTCATGGACCAGCGGTTCGTCAAAATGGACCCGGCCGTTGCTGTCGATCTTTGTGATCACACGCACTTCGTCTTCGGGTGGCAGGAAGACTTTGCGGTTGCCGCTCCAACCTTCATATTCGGTGCCGGCGATGACGATGGTGTCACCAACGTCCCAACCTTCGGGGGTCGAGGCGAACTTAATCGAGGTATCACCTTCCATCGGGTCGGTGGTGACCTTTTCATGGCTGTCCTTCTCGGCCCCGTGAATGCTGGTTTTGCCGTGAGAGATAACGCCGCGTGAGAGCAGCATGGGATCCCAGTCTGTATCGATCCGACCGTTGTTTGCGACAATCAGGTCAACATCCACATTCGCGTCGACCGGATTGCCAACTGTGCCGATCTCGAGATAGCCGCTGGGCGAGACCAGCATTGTGTCGAAGACCATCTGGCTGTCGGTGTCGGTGGCGAATTCGAGCTTACCATCGACGCGCACCGTGAAGAGCCGGGCGTCGCTGACCTCGTCATATGTGACGGTAACACCTTCAGGGATAAGGACTTTCGCCCCATCACCAGGGACACCCCCGGACCAAGTGTTGGGGTCGAACCAGTCCCCATCTCCGATGGCGACATGGGTGGCATCGCCGCGTGGCGCGAGATCCATCGCCGCCATGTGTTCGTTGGCCTTGCCGCTGCCATGGCTATGTGAATGGGTTTCCGGCAGGTCTGCCAGGGCGTCCAGATATGTATTAACGTCCGCGCGGCTGGCTCCGATGCCTGGCGGGTCGATGGCTGGCGTCATGGTGTGGTCGCCATGTCCGCCATGGTGCTGGCCACCGCCATGACCGTCGTGGTCATCGCCGTGATCCATCGGCGGCATGTCCTGACCGTCGTGGTCATCACCGTGATCCATCGGCGGCATATCCTGACCGTCTTGGTCATCACCGTGATCCATCGGCGGCATGTCCTGACCGTCATGGTCATCACCGTGATCCATCGGCGGCATATCCTGACCGTCATGGTCATCACCGTGATCCATCGGCGGCATGTCCTGACCGTCGTGGTCATCACCGTGATCCATTGGCGGCATATCCTGACCGTCGTGGTCATCACCGTGATCCATCGGCGGCATGTCCTCGCCGTCGTGGTCATCGCCGTGATCCATTGGCGGCATGTCAGCGTCGCTGTCGTCGTCATCCATCACCATCGCTGTGGAAGAGAAGGTAATGGTGTCGGTTCCCAGGACATCGCCTTCGCCTCTAACGCGCGAAAACACTGTCGCAGAGACTGTTTTTTCGCCGTCAGTGAAGTCCACCATGTCGGCTGGCGTGTCCCATGGGACGAGATGTTGCATGTGGGGTTGGCCGTCGACCTCGAAGACAACACTCTTGATTTCGTCACCGTCGATCAGGGCGCCGAGCTGGTATTCGGATGTGTCTGCCATTCCGAAGTCGAGACTGTCGCCATCTGTGACCTCGGCCACGATGTCACCATCGCCGTCGAAGACAACGAAGGTGATAGAGGACACGGCTGGAGCGCCGGAGTTGTTATCAGCCGGGGGCGTGCCGTTGCTGCTGTCATCTGAGCCGGCATCGGCAGGGGGCGTGGTGTCGACCGGCTCATCATCATCATCATCGAGGACAGGGTCGGTAACCCGACCTGCAGCAAATCCCGAAGATCCCGACGATCCGCTCGATGAGGACCCTCCCACAGCACCAAAACCGAGCAGTCCGAGCAAGAAGAGAAATGGATTCATTTATTTAGAACATCCCAGGTGTTTTCGTGGCAGCAACAAAAACCAACAAACTCAGCAATCGACGTCAAAGAACCGCTGGATTGTGACCATTTTCTGTTCATGGTCGGGCAACCGCGAGGCATCTCCGAACGCTTCGGTAACAAAACGTGATGGTTAGGTAGAGCGGCTTAACATTCAGGAAAATAAGAGGATTATCGCTAAGAGAGTTCTTGCCGAGCGGCGGCAGACTCTTGCCGATTTCAGCCGTTGTTACAGTCTGTGAGCGCCTTTATTCCTCATTGATTAACGCATCATCAACTTTTGAACGGGAATGAGAGACTTATGTTGGCCTCATTCCACCCGTCATCCGCCTTTTCAGTGAGACATTTGAAGAGCTTGGCGCGCCCGGGTCTTCAGGCTTTTAGGGCGATTCCAGTGCATGCCGAACACTGGCGTCAGACGGGGAGGGGGCCGCTGGCTGTCTTTCTGCCCGCTTATGGCCGAACTGGGGCAGCTCTTCTGCGCATTTACAATATCGCAACCGGTCTGCGGCCGTTCGGGTGGCGTGCGATTGTACTTCCGCCGCGACTGACGTTGGCGCAGCGGCAGCGGTTCCTTCGCCGGCTCGATCCCGATCTGATCGTGATGCAGGGCGTCCGACACGCGCTGAACCGCCCGGCGCTCTATGCCGACTGGCCGATCGTGCTCGACATTGATGACGCTGATTTCCACTTACCGCGTTTCCTGGAACCTCTGGAGCAGGCGATGGAGCATGTCGCGTGTGTCACTGCGGGGTCCGCTTACGTGGCCAACTGGTGTCTGGGGGCAGGGGCGGCGGAGGCACGGGTGGTCTGGACCGGCACGCCGCCCACCGCGCGAGTGCCCGTGCCAGCCGCCCATCGCCCGCCGGTGGTGGCCTGGGCGCAGACCCGGCCCATGACTTACAGGCGCGAGGCGGCGCTGGTGGCGGATGTGATGCGTGGGCTGGCGGCGCGCCGTCCCGGCGTGACCCTCAGGCTCTATGACCGGCAGGCGGGTGATGATCCGAGGTTCCTCGATCTCTTTCGCGCGCCCGGTCTGAGCGTCGAATGGGTCGAAAACTGTCGCTACGACGCCTATCTCGCCTCGTTTGACGATGTGGCCATTGGGTTGGCGCCGCTTTCGCCGGAAACACCGTTCTCCCGCGGGAAATCCTTTGGAAAGGTGCTGGCCTATCTCGACCGGCACGTGCCGGTTGTTGGCTCTGATGCTTGTGAACACGGGGCTTTCTTCACGCCCGAAACAGGTGTGATCACAAATGATATCACGAAATGGGTTTCGAGTTTGGATCGTCTGCTGGGTGACCCATCAGCCTGCCACACCATGGCCGCTGCAGCCCACACGGCCTTCCTTGAGCAGTTGACCACTCAAGCTGCCGCTGGTGCCATGGATAGCGTCTTGAGCGCTCATTGCTGTGCTCAAAGTTAACATAATGTTCATTATTGGCCCTTGAGCCATCAACCTGGCTGCAAAAGCTGAATACAGCATTGCTTCCGCTGTCCTGAGGTCCGCAATCCCTTTGAAAAAGTGCTGACATCAGAAATCACACATCAGAGATGAAATCGTGGCACGACACATCCCCTGTCTTGTTGTCGAAGGTAAGTGTTGTATTCGGTTCTCACGTTGTTTCTGGGACCGAGTTGCATGGCGATACAAACTGATCAGGTCGAACTTCTGGATGCTGCGAGCACGCCGGATTTCGTCCAGGCAGTCTTCAATCTTTACGAACAGGATCGGCTTTTTGCGATCATGCGCCAAGATACTGCCGGCGACGCGCGGTTTGCGCACGCCTCTCGCAGGGCATTCCCAAAAACAGCGGCGGGTGGCTGGGTTGATACCCCCTTGTCGCCCAAACGATCGGACACGCCTGCGCAGATTGTATTTTCGTCGGGTACGGAAGGGCGCCCAAAAGCGATTGTCCTGACCCACCGCGCGCTTGCCGATGTGGTCGAGCGGCTGAATACGATCATGGAGGTTACGTCCGATATTCGTGAATATATCGGGGTGCCCGTTAGTTATTCCTTTGGGCTCGGCCGGGCGCGCGCCGTCGCAGCGGCAGGCGGGGCCAGTTACATTCCCGAGAAATTCGATCCGAACGAAATCCGGACCATGCTGGAGCAAGGCGAGATCAACGCCATTTCAGCTGTGCCCAGTCTTTGGCGCATTTTGCTTCTGAGGCCGGAAACCCTGCAGCCCGTCGCGGATCGCGTGCGCTGGATCGAGATTGGCAGTCAGTTCATGGCGGCCGATGAAAAACGCGCCATGCGGACGCTTTTTCCGCAGGCACGGATCGTACAGCACTATGGCCTGACCGAAGCGTCACGTAGCACGTTCCTGGATATCTCGAACGCGGTCGAGGACCAGTTGGAATCGGTGGGCACCGCCTCGGGTTCGGTCGAGTTGCGCATCAGTGACCAAGGCGCTGTGTGCATCCGGGGCGACAATGTTGCCATGGGCGTGCTGGGCCCCGAGGGCGATATTGTGCCTTTGACCGATGCGGAGGGCTGGCTTGTCACCAAGGATCGCGGCGAGATGCGCGACGGGCACCTCTATTTCCTTGGGCGTCTCGATGACCAAATCAATATCTCCGGCATCAAGGTCAGTTCCGAGCAGCTTGAGCGCGGGATTGCCGCGCGGGTGCCCGGTCAGGAGCGTCATTTCGCTGTTGCGGCAGTGGAAGACCCGATACGTGGCAACGCGGCTCTGCTGGCCGTCGAGGACGCAGCCAGCGCCGCCTTGCCCGAGTTGATGGCGGTGGCGGAAGAAACTCTGGCGCAATATGGCGTGTCCGGGGGGGACAACCTGCGAAGCCTCACCGTCGCGCACCTGCCGCGGACTGGTAGCGACAAGGTCCAGCGCAACAAGCTGCGTGATCTCTACACGGCCCATGAAGACGAGGCGCCCCAGCCGCCGGAGACGCTTCTGGGGCGCATGCGGGCCCGTCTGACGCCGCAGAAACGGCCCGAGACTGTTCAGGAGATCTTTCAATCACATTTTCCGCGCGCCACGATCACGCGAGAGAGCAGTTTTGAAGAGCTGGGCGGCGACAGCTTGAGCCATGTCGCTGTCGCCCTCGATCTGGAACGGGCCTTGGGCAATCTGCCGAACGACTGGCAAGTCCGTTCCATTGCCGAGATCGAGAGCGTTGGCCCTTCGGCGCGGCGGCTCTTCGGGCAGATCGACACCCCGACCTTCATCCGGGCGCTTTCGATTGTTCTGATCGTCGTCGGTCATTTCGACGCGTTCGAATACGGGGGCACAGGGGCTTTGGCGCTGTTCTTCATCGCCGGATTGAACTTTGGCGCCATGACCCTGCCGACCATTCTAAACACCGGCTCGGTGGTGCCGATCTTTGTTCTTTTGATCAGGATCGCTTTGATTTCGTGGTTCTTCATGGCGGCCAACCATATTGTGACCGGCTATGGGGGACCGCTTGCCTATCTGATGGTCACCAATTTTGTCGGTCCGGGCTACGGGGGGGGCGCCTGGTTCGTGGCTGTCTATATCCAGACGCTTCTGGCCATCGCATTGCTTTTGACATGGGAACGACCCCGCGCCTGGCTGCGCGCGCATGGTTTCAATGCGCTGGCGGCTTTTGCTGCGTTTTCAGTCGCGCTTTTGTTCGTGTGCGAGCAGCTTTTTGACACCAACCACCTGTTCCGGCGGTTGCCCAATTTGCTGCTCTGGCTGTTTGCCTGCGGGGCGCTGGCGCATCTGTCGACCAGCTGGCAGCAGAAGGCGATAACCCTTGCCATCTTCCTGACGGGATGGACGATCTTCAGCACCGGAGTAAGCCTGAAATACGTGCTCTTTGCAGCGCCATTCGTGCTGTTTGTGTCAGCGGTTCCGGTGCCAAAGCTGATGATCGCCCCGATCCGGCTTGTGGCGGGGGCCTCTCTGGTTATCTATCTCTCGCATTTTCAGTTCCGGTCCCTGCTGGAAAAGGTAACAGGCATCGAACAGGCCCATATCGCATCGCTTGTGGCCATCGCTGGCGGCGTGGCGTTCTGGTCTTTCTATCGACCGCTCGACAATCGCATCCGGCTTCTGGTGACGAAACTGCTCACGCGGGACTGAGCGCCGCTCAGATCGCACGGGCCTTCAACTCGGCATAGAGCGCCCGCGCCGTTTCGGCCGCGTCTTTCAGGTCCGGTGTGACCTCCTTTGGGGAGGTTGGTGCACGGACCCGGTCCGCCCCGGCAAGGAAGGTCTCTCTCTCGGTCAGGCCGAGTAGGTCAGCCGTATCGCCCAGTACGGCCGCCGGGTTTTCGAGAAGCGTCTCATAGCAGAAGATGTGGCGCCCTGTGCCGAGCTTGTCGAGCAGATAGGAATAGGCCTGGGTCCAGTATCTGAGCCAGAAATCCGGTGCCTCGACATCGAGCGCGTCCCCAAAGCGGATTGGACGAAACTCGGCCCCAAAGTCGAAATGCCCGATCCAGCGCATGTATTTTGCCGCAAACGGGTCTTCGTCATGGATGCCGAGGAAGCGTTCGTGCTGACGTTTCAGGGAATGGGCATGCGAGATTGGGTCGCGCAGGCAGATGAGCACCTGGGCTTTGGGGAAAACCTGCGAGATCTTGTCGAGACGTGCGATATTGGCGTTGTTTTTCGACAGGTAGCGTTTGGCGCCCTGCCCGTCGGTCGCCATCAGGCGGCGGGCCAGTGCCTTGAAGAAATCGCTAAGTTCCGTGTCGAGCGGCTTGCCGTCGAGCAGTGACAGGTGATCGGCATGGACGTAATCTTTCTTGTGGAAGGCCAGCCACATGACCTCTTCAAAGGCCTCTGGGCTGTCAAACGTGATCTCCATCCCGTCGCCATGGCTGCGTTCAATGGCGGTGCCTTCCTTGCGGTGGCTGCCGGTGAACTTGTTCCACATGCAGGGCGCCAGCACGAAGGGCATGTGGCGGTAGGTGAAGCTTGAAAACGCCCCTGAGCTCACCAGAAGTTCCAAAAGCAGCGTCGTGCCCGCCCGTGGCAGTCCGGTGACGAATACCGGTGGACCGGCAGGCTCGGGCATGTTTTTGGGCGCGAAAATATCCTGATCGAGTTGGCCAAAGATTTTGGGCATCCCGGAGGTCGCAAAGGCGATCTGGTGCAAAAGCCGTTCCAGCCGCGTGTATTGGGTCCAACTGGCGTCCTCAGCCCCGCCCATGGCGCAGCTTTCCATAGATCACAAGCGCGAGGATAACACCGCCGAGCCCAACCCAGCTGAGGGAATAGGCGACCAGCCCGTCAAAGCTCCAGGCGGGCACGACCAGCGCGGCGATCCAGAGCAGCACTCCGGCGGCGGCCAGCGCCAGCAGCGTTTTCGCAAGCATCAATCCGGTGGCGGCAAACATCGCACCGCTGGCCTTGCGCATGGCGACGCCCTTTTGATCGTCATCCATGTCGGGGTTCTTCATCACGGCCAGGCTGGAACTGCCGGCTTCCGACATGGCTTTGACATGCGCCACCGTGCCGGTGCCCACGAAGACCTCGTAAAAGGCGATCCCTGCCAGGATCAGCGCAATCAGCATCATTATTCGGTGTCTTTCTGCGCCTCATCCGGTGCGGCGGCGGCGGCTTTGCGTTTCTTCATCATCGAGCGGATCGGGTACCAAAACACACCGACGATCGCCAGAACGACGGCTGCGAGCCCGCCAATGATGGCACCGATGGTGGCAAGGCCGAGGCCCGGTCCGACATAGGCCAGCGCCGGGCTTGCTGTGAGCATAAGTGCCAGAGACGCGGCACCAAGTGCCTTAGTTCGCGCAGCTGTATGTCTTTGGGTCTTCATCAAAGAAATCCTCCGGAAGCCAGACCGAGTTTGCCAGATGGCCGTTATGGCCTTCAAGAACACGGTTGTTGAATTCGAACAAGATGCGGTCGGTGCGGGTGTCGACTTCGAAGGCGCGGCCTTCTCCTGGCGACGACACATGCAGGACGTCTGGCGTGACTTCCTGCTGTTGGCCCATGCGGGCCGAGTAGAATTCGGCGGCCTCGAACATGTTGACGACCTTGTCGGTCGCAGGGTCCACTGCGACGACGGAGCTGCGCAGTTCGTAACGGCCTGCGAAGTTGTTGTTGAACACCGAGATCAGGCCATCCGAGCGGAACTCGGGGTCGTGCTGGTGGATCCAGGGACCCTGGCGGATCCATTTGATCTCGTAGGTCTCGGGGTCCATCACCAGCACGGCCTGCAGGTTGCGCAAGCTCATCAGAAGATCACCTGGCTCGAACATCGGGAAAGCTGGGGCCATCTCGGTGCTGAGCGCTTCGATATCGTTGGTATGGAACAGGTCGGTGCTGCGCTTTTCGCTGGCGGTACCTTCACCGCGCTGGAAGTAGCTGGGCAGCCCGAGGATCTCGAGATTTTCCGGCCGCTTGTGCAGCATGTCGCCGGTAATGTCGATTTCCTGAAGCGTTTTGCCTGTTTTCGGGTCGAAACGGACCATGACTTCGTCTTGACCATAGGCGGCATCTCGGCCCAGCCAGCTCCAAACGGTGCCATCCTCGGCGCGCGACATCAGGTGGTGGAAATACTCCTGACGGGCCCAATTGGCTTTCCCGCACCGGTCGTAGCTGGCGAGGATTTTCTCTTTGGCAAGCCCGTTGATGATGATCGATCCATCGGGCTCGATGATCAGACCGTGGGGATGGATGCGTCCGCCAAGCGCGCCGCCGATCTCGTTGAGTTCCGGGTCCCCCACGCTCCAGGTCCAGGTCTTTGTCCCGTCTGCATCATAGAGGTCGACCTCATACATGTCGCGCTCAAGGTCATAGATCATGAAGGCGCGCCAGCCGCGCGGCGCATCGTCTTCATGCATGTGGAACGGGTCGTTCGGGGCGTCCGGGCGCCGTTCGAGCAGCAAATTCTCAGGCGCGGCGACCCCGGTGGCCAGAAGCATTCGGCCGGCTTGGAGGGCGCGGGTCACCTGGCTTGTTGGCGGTGCATTCGTATAGGCGATGGAAAACCCGATGGCCCCTGCAATGAGGGACACCAGAAAACCCAAAGATATCAGGAATACAATAAATGACTTCGACATGGGTCATTATCCCAACGTTGCAGCACTCGTATTTCCGGGGCACCGACCTGACACACAGGAATTTCCCAGTGCCGTTGATTATAGACGCATTGGCCAAAAATCAATCAGACCTGGGTGCGGATGCTTGGAAGGGATGGGTCTCTGTCCGAAATGCAACAAGTTTCGGCAAATTGCGGATCTTCTGGCAAGATCTGTGCCGTGGGCATGCCAGAACAGCCCTGAAGGCCTGGAATAATAGTCTCTGATCAAGGGGGTTTTGCACGCTTTCAAAACGCCGAAAACGATTTTGGTGCCCAGGAGAGGACTCGAACCTCCACGTCCATACGGACACTAGCACCTGAAGCTAGCGCGTCTACCAATTCCGCCACCTGGGCAGGTGCCGTGGCGCAGCGAGGTAACGGCATGGCGCGTCGGTGTCAACGGGTCCCGCGCCTAGCTGTGGCTGGTGTAAGGCGCGGGCCGGATCGCGCCGTCCGCCGCGCCCGCAAAGAGCGTGGCAAGGCGGGCGGCTTCGGTGCGAATGTCAAAGTCAGAGGCCACCACGGCAGGGCCCGCGGCCCCCATGCGCGCCCGCAAGTCCGGGTCGGTGGCCAGCGTGCGGATACGGTCGGCAAGTCGTGTGGCATCGCCCGGTGGCACAAGGAACCCGGTGGTGCCGTCCTCAATCAGTTCGCCCACGCCTGCGACCTGAGTGGCAATCACCGGGCGGGCACTGGCCAGCGCTTCCATCAGGACGACAGGCACGCCTTCGGCGAAGGAAGGCAGCACGAACACGTCTGTGCCTTGCATGGCCTGCGCCACTTCGGCCTGGGAGAGGTAGCCGGTGAAGGTCACCGCATCGCCCAAGGGCTTGGCGGCCTCTTCCAGCCGTTTGCGGTCGGGGCCGTCACCCACCAGCACCATGTGGATGTTGGGGAGATCGGGGATCACCTCGGCCAGCGCCTGGAACAGCACGCGGAGCCCTTTGACGGGCGCAAGACGCCCGACGAAGAGAAGCCGCACTTCACCCTCGCGCCGGGGCGGAATGGCTGGGGTCACCGGTGTGGCATAGCGCTCGGGCGTGACACCGCAATGGATGATGTGCAGCTTCTGCCAGTGCGCGGGGTCGGAGAAGAACATCAGCTGGCTGCGGGCATAATGACTGATCGTGGCAACGAAGCGCGCATGGGCCGTTTTGGTTGCCAAATCCCAGTAATAGGGTCGAAACAGATCCGCCGGACCGTGCAGCGTGAAGCTGTAGGGGATGCCGGTCAGTTTCGAGGCGACGGCGGCGACGGTGCAGCTGCCGAAGACGAAGTGATTATGGACATGCTCGACCTTTTCCCGCTCCAGATAGCGGGCCAGGATTGTAGCCTCGAGAAAGAAGATAAGCTGATAGGCGGTGGCCTTTATTCCGTCGGGGCGCATCGACCAGGCAAGCTTGAGCGCGCTCAGGTACTTTCCCGGCTGGGTGAAGAGATAGCTTTGCGCCGCAAGCAGCTTCAGCGGCTTTTTCGCCTGTTCGAGGATGTGGAATGTGGTGCGGGCGGCTTCTTTCTCGGCCTCACCGGGGTGCTGTTCAGGGGGCGTGCGCCGGACCGAGCAGGTCAGGACCTCGGCACCCAGCTCGCGCAAGGCTTCGACTTCGCGCTGGATGAAGGTCAGTGAGACTTCCGGGTACTGGCCCGTCAGATAGGCGATGCGCGGCAGCTTCTTCATGGGGCTTGGGTCCGTCAAACAAGTTTTGCGCCGAGAAGACGTGGCAAAAGGCCGGGCGTCCGTAGGCTGGCGTAATCCGGGCCGGCTTTTGCGGTGCGCTCGGGCAGGGTCAGAGGGTCAAAACGGGTCTCCATCGCGTGGCCTGCCCCGTTTGGCCCAGCACCCTGGATGGCGAGTGTCAGCTCGGTGAGGTGCAGCGTGAAGTCCGGCCCCGGGAAATGTGGGCGGCCTGTCGTGATGGCGTCGGCCAGTTCGGCCAGGCCGATGGATTTGTCCTGCTCGCCCCGCTGCGCCGCTTTCCAGCGCTGAAGCATGTTGCCCTTGGGCCGTTCGATCTCGGTCGCTCCGGGTGCCGGGCTTTCGGCCAAGGGTACGCGGTGGCCGCCGACGCCGGTGAGGCGTTGCAGCAGGCTGCTGTCGCGAACCGCGCGCAGGTTCCGGGTTTTGAGCGCCAGGCTGGTAAAGGGCTCCAGCCGCACCGGGCAGGTGTAATCGCGATAGGTATCCGCGCTCAGCACACCCCGGTTGCCGACGATGCGCATGCGGTGATCGGTGGGCGCGGCGATGGAACAGGTGATCCGCCCGACCACGCCGCTTTCGAAATCGAGGATCGCGACCGAGAAATCGGGCGTATCGGGGGGGGTGAGCGGCTTGTCGGTCTTGTCCGGCAGCGTCGCCTTGGAAAACGCGGTGACCGAGCGGACGGGGCCGAAAATGGCGCACATCCACGTCAGGTGATAGCCGATATGCTCCCAGGTGCAGCCCATCTCGTATTCGTGCACGTAAGGCCAGGGCGCGCCGGAGCGCGATCTCCATGTCTCGGGCTGCAAGAGATAGACCGGGTTGTCGTCGAACTCGGCATAGATCATGCGCGGCGCGCCGATGGCACCATCCTGCACGGCCTTCCAAAGGGTCTGAACCGTCGGGCTGAGCGCGTTTGACGGCGCACAAGAGAGCCGCAGTCCCTTCTCTTCGGCCAGCTTGGCGAGCGCTTTTGCTTCTGCAAGCGACGTGGTGAAGGGTTTTTCGCAGTAGACGTGCTTTCCCGCCTCGAGAATGGCGCGGGTGACCTCGGCATGGGATTTGATCGAGGTGAAATTGGCGACGATGTCAATTTCGGGATCGGCCAGAAGGGCGGCATTATCGTCGTAATGTTTGAGATCGTAGTACTTGGCGACTTGCGCGGCACGCGCCTGATCCCGATCGGCGACACCGGCCAATGTGATCCCGGGATGCCGGTCAAAAGTCGTCATGTAATGGTCGAAGACGTAGCCGCAGCCGATCACACCGATCTTCATGGGGTGGCTCCTGTCTTGTTCGTGGCACTGGCCCTGACGTCATCCATCAGGTCCATCAGCGCGATAGTGTCGTCGAGCGCCATGCGGGGGTCCTTCCCCTGCCCTTCGGCAACCGCCTGCATCACCGCCTCGGCTTCATAGTGATAGGCATTGCCTGCGAAGGGCGCTGAGATGGCGGAGCCACCGCCCCGGAGGCGCTGTAAGAGGCGCGAGAGCCTGAGCCCGGCCGCGCTTTCGCGAAAAGCTTCGCCCTTGCGCGGCGCAGTCGCGGGCTTGCCTGAGGCGGTCACGGGGAAAAGCCGGGCGCTGTTGGGCCGCCAGATGGGTCCGTCGATCTCGAGCCGGGCCTTGGTGCCCCAGATCACCGCGCCATCGGGCCCGGCACTTCGGAGCGAACTGCGCACGGTGGAAATTGCGCCTGATCCGTGTTCGAGCACCATCACCGTGTCTTCATCGACACGCGTTTCACCCATCCGTTGCAGCGCAACCGTGCGGGCAATGGGTCCAAGCCAGAACTGCGCCATGGACAGAGGGTAGATGCCCCGATGGATCATCGCGCCGCCGCCTTGCCCGGCGTTGAACAGGCTTTGGGTCGCGTCGGGCGTATTGGCGGCCAGGAATTGCGCGTTGAACCCCCGGATCTCGCCCAGATCGCCGCGCGCGATGCGGGACCGGATCTCTCCGGCAAGGGGCTGGAACCGGGTCCACATGGCCTCCATGCAGAACACATGCGCCGCGCGGGCGGCTTCCGCGATCTCGCGCGCCTCTGCCCCGGTCTGGGCGAAGGGTTTTTCGACCAGAACCGGTTTACCCGCCGCGATCCCCATCAGCGCATGGGGTTTGTGCAGCGCGGGTGGCGTGGCGATGTAGATGGCATCGACATCCGGGGCGTGGGCGGCGTCTTCATAGGTTGAGGCTTTGGCCTCTGGCGCGAGGTCCCGGACAAAGCGTGTCGCGTTCGCAGGGTCGCGCGAGGCGACATGGCTGACCACCGCCCTGCCCTTCAGGCTGCGCAGATCCAGTACGAATTTCCGTGCAACAGAGCCTGTTCCGAAGATGGCCCAGCGAAAGGTTCCGCCACCGGCGTTCTCCATCAGGACACATCCTTCGTCACCACCAACAACCTGCGTTTCTTTACCCGAGATCGCGTGTTTTTCAACGGTTCGTGCCGGGAGTGCCGCCTCTTGGCGGCAAATGGTGGTAGATTTCACGCAACGCCTGAGAGATGCCGTCCGCATGGCGCTACGGCCAGATGCAAGGTCACGTGTTGCGGCCCCGTTGCCAAGCCCAGGCGTCCCGGCACATGTCTTCGAGATCGCGTTTGGCCTTCCAGTTGAGCCGGTCATGCGCGCGCTGTGGGTCGGCCAATGAAGTGGCGATGTCTCCGGGGCGGCGGGCCGTGATCTTGTAGGGCACGGTCTTGCCGGAGGCGGCCTCGACGGCGCGGACCATCTCCAGCACCGAATAGCCCCGCCCGGTGCCGACATTGATCGCATGAACGCCCGGACCCTGCCCGGTCAGCGTGAGGGCGGCGAGATGCGCTTCGGCCAGATCCATCACGTGGATATAATCGCGCACGCCGGTGCCATCGGGCGTTTCATAGTCATTGCCGAAGACCGAGAGCGTCTCGCGCCAGCCGATGGCGACCTGCATCAGGTAGGGCATGAGGTTGTTGGGCACGCCTTGCGGCGCCTCCCCGATCCGGGCCGAACGATGTGCGCCTGCCGGGTTGAAATAGCGCAGGTTCACCGCAGCAAGGGCGGGATTGGCGCGGTGCCAGTCCTCTGTGATCTGTTCGATCATGCGTTTCGACTGGCCATAGGGGTTGGTCGGTCTCAGCGGATGATCTTCGGCGATGGGCACTTGATCGGGGTCGCCATAGACGGTGGCGGAAGACGAAAAGACGAGCCGTTTGCAGCCAATCTCGTCCATCGCACGGAACAGGGTGACGCTGCCGCCCACATTGACGCGGTAATATTGCAGCGGGTCGGCCACCGCTTCGCCCACCGCCTTCAGCCCGGCAAAGTGGATGACGCCGTCCGGCTTGAAAGCAGCCAATGCGCGTGCCAGCGCCGGACCATCGGTGATGTCCACCTTCGCGACCTCGGGGCTGTGTCCGGCAATCCCGGCAACATTTTCGGGCACGCTCTCTTCCGAGTTGTCGAAATTGTCGAGGATCAGCACCTGATGACCGGCTTCCAGCAGGGCGACAGAAGTGTGGCTGCCAATGTAACCGGCGCCGCCGGTGACCGCGATACGAGAGACGTGTTCAGGGGGCATTCGAGATCAGGTGACCATGCTGTGGGGAATGGATTTGGGGGCATCGGGACCCTGAAACAGAGAGAAGGCGCGAGATTCCTTCGCAATCGAGATGACCTGCTGCTGGTCTTCTGCCGGGAGCGTCGTACTCCAGCGGGTCGCGGCGGTTAACGGGTTGCGCACCAGGTCGTGATAGCCTTCGGCATCGGTATCCTGGTCGAGCGAGCGGGCGATGAAGGCGTCGCATTCTTCGGCCCAGTCGAGGCCGCACCAGTCCAGTAGTTCGCTAAAGACTTTGCGGGGGTTGCTGCAGAGATTCTCATACAGGATGACCTGCATGTTCTCGCACCCTTCCACCTTGCGCAGCACGATATCGTTCAGCACCGACCACCGATATGCCATGATCTCCAGTTCGGTAAAATCCTCTTCCCGCAGGTCGTCGGTGTCGCGCCCGTCAAACGAATAGAGCCGGGCCAGATCTTCGCGTGGCGGCAGGTAGACCGGGGTCATCTTGCCGCTGTGCATCCCCTTGCTTTGCGAGGCCACATAGCCGCAGGGGTGGCGGACCACATAAATCACCTTCATCTCGGGATTGGCGCGCGCAATATCCGGGGTGAAGCTTTGCCGTGTGACGGTTTTCACCACGATATGTGAAGGGCCCGGAGAGCTTGTGAAATCGGGAACCTGCACAAAGCGTCGTCTGTGCTTTGGCAAGAGCGAACTGATCATGCTGGCACCGTACATATAGCTGTTGCGCAGGTGGTGCGCGGCGATGCTGCGATAGGGTTTTCTCAGAATGGGGCGCTTGCGCATGGCGCGTAACGGGCGTCTGGCGAAATACTTTTCGGCCATTTCGCTGACGGTTTGATCCGTGATCACATCGCCGAAACGATAGACCAGATCAGGTTCATGGATGGCAAGGACACTGGGGTGGTGGTCAAAAACCTTCTGCACCCAGCTTGTTCCAGAGCGCCCGAGGCCATTGATGAGAATACGCTTTGTCACAGTCCAGTCCGGGTAATCATAAACACAACGACAGATCATAAGAAGCAGAGGGCGAACATCAAATCTTATCTGCGCCGCAGCATTTTTCGCGCCCCGATCAGTGCAGTCGGGCCACGTCTGCCAACAGATTTTGCAGGATGCTTGCCAGAAGGGGAGCGAGAATGTCATCAGACGGGGGAGTTCAAGAATGAGTGCATCGATGTCGAATCCAATTCATCCCGTGATCCTGTGCGGAGGGTCGGGAACCCGGCTCTGGCCCGCCTCACGCAAGGCGTATCCCAAACAATTTGCGCCACTTCTCGGCAAAAAAAGTCTCTATCAGGGAACATTGGAGCGTTTTTCGCGGCCTGGCTTTGCCCCACCGATGGTCATGACCGGTGAGGATTTCCGGTTTCTGGCTGTGGAACAGGCCGATGCACTCGGGCTGTCGGATGCGCGCGTCGTGGTTGAGCCGGTGGGGCGTAACACAGCGCCTGCGATTCTGGCGGCGGCGCTCATGCTGGAGGATCACCCGGACGATCTGATGCTGGTCGCGCCATCGGATCACGTGATGACGGATGTCGCAGCCTTTTATGCAGCCATTCAGGTCGGGCGCGCCGCGGCCGAAGACGGAGCGCTTCTGACCTTTGGCGTGACCCCAGACCGGCCTGAGACGGGCTATGGCTACCTGCAGCTGGCGGGCCGTCCCGAAGGCCCGACAACGGTGACCAAATTCACCGAAAAACCGGATCTGCAGACCGCACAGGCAATGCTGGAGGCGGGACACTACCTCTGGAACGCAGGCATCTTCATGGGCCGCGTCCGGGATTTCATCACGGCCTTCGAGACCCATGCACCGGACCTTATCGACCCGGTGCGCGCGGCGGTCACGGGCGCGGCGCGCGATCTGGATTTCTCCCGCCTTGGTCAGGCGGCCTTCGAGACTGCGCGGGCCATCTCGGTCGATTATGCGATCATGGAACATGCCGATTGGGTGGTGGCGGTGCCGCTTGATTGCGGTTGGTCAGATCTCGGGTCCTGGGACGCGCTCTGGTCGGTCTCCGGCCCGGATGCTGAGGGCAACGCCCTTTCGGGCGAGGTGACGGCCATCGCCTGCGAAGGGTCCTATCTGCGCTCGGAAGATGCCAGCATGACCCTTGTTGGTCTTGGGCTGAAGGATGTTGTCGCCGTGGCGATGCGCGATGCGGTTCTGGTGGCGGATAAATCCCGGGCGCAAGAGGTCAGGGGCGTGGTCGATATGCTGCGCAAGGCGGGCAAGGCCCAGGCCGATGACTATCCGCGCTTTCATCGCCCCTGGGGCTGGTACGAGACGCTTTGTCTCGACACCCGCTTCCAGGTGAAGCGGATCATGGTCAAATCGGGGGGCGTGCTGTCGCTGCAAAGCCATCGGCACCGCTCCGAGCACTGGATCGTCGTGGCGGGCACGGCGGAAGTCACCATTGGCGATAGCGTGCAACTGGTGACGGAAAACCAGGGGGTCTATATCCCGCTTGGTGAAAAGCACCGCATGGCCAATCCCGGCAAAGTGCCGATGTATCTGATCGAGGTGCAGACGGGCGCCTATCTCGGTGAGGATGACATTATCCGCTACGAGGACATCTACGACCGGTCGTGACATATGAATTTTCCCACGGTCACTGCGCCTCGACGTCGCGATATAGAATCCCTATCCCGTCTCAGCAGAGGCTTGGTTCGTGAAAAAACTGTCGCGTCAGACGGTATCGACCTGCTAGCGCAGGAAGCGCATCAGCTTAACATAGGCTACGGTCAGCGCGGCGCAGAAGATCGCCAACAGCCCGACCAGGCTGAACATATCCGGAACGCCCATCACATCGAAGAACTGCTTCAGAAATCCGATGACCTCATGCCCGACAAAGATCGGCAGGGCCATGATGCCGGTCGCGATGGCAAAGACGTTCAGGCGATTGATCAGCCAGACCTTCGGGCCGCCTCCACGGTTCAACGCAACAAAGAACGACAGCACCAGAACTGCCACCCCGGCATAAAGCGTCAGATGCCAGAGATAGACATTGGTGAAATCGCTCGGCCCCGTGTTCGACTGATGCACACCCACCCCGCCGAAGCCGATCAGCACGAAGCCGGCCAAGAGGAGATCGCGCAGCAGTCCGGGGCTGTCATGGTGGCGCCGGAACAGATAGCCGATGGCCATCCCCACCATGACAAAGCCGGTCATACGGAAGAAGCCGTATTTCGCGGTAAAGGTGATCTTGAGGAACTCGAAGAAGGCGGGCGGCTGGAGCGGTGCCACATATTCGCGCAGCACTGAATGGATAATCCAGGCCCCGGCCCCGATGGTGAAAATGGTCAGCATCCGGTTCTCACCGCGCAGCACCAGCCAGACCAGCCAGGGCAGCGTCAGCATCGCCAGCGCGTAATAGGTTATTGCTGAATAGAACAGGCCAGACATGGGGATCCGTTCGCCGAAATTGCCCTCGGCAATGATGATCAAAAGTTTGATTATCGCCATCAGACAGATGCCTGCAATGATCAGCCTGGCGTTGAACCAGGCATTCTTTTGGAACCGTTCCGGGTTTGACTGGTAGTGATGGAGCCCAAGCGCGCCCACGCCCATGCCGAACACCATGGCAAAGCCCGGCGTGCCGAACCGCCAGGCCGGGGCCAGCGCCTCGTAGATCCACATCGTATTGTCACCGAGCCGCTGCAGGAACGACGGGAGCCAGTGGATCAGCACCACCCAGAGCACCAGCACGCCGCGCGCGGCATGGACCACTTGGGCGGCTTTGGCGAGGCTTAGAACGGGCGCTTTCGGCGTCTCGGGCGCGCCGCTGTCGAACCTGGCCAGTTCGGCAATGGTCTTGCCGTCGAAGATGCCGCGCGCGACATCCGCCTCGATGCCGAGGCTTTCCATCTTCATGATCGCGGTTAGCGCCGAGAGGCTGTCGCCACCGAGGTCATAAAACCCCTTGTCGATGGGCACGCTGTCGAGCTTGAGGAGCTCGCCCCAGAGCTGTTGCAACTCGGCGGTGCGGGGATCGTCGGCGGCGTTTGGAGACGCAGCCGGGTCTGCGGTTTTGGTGAGATCGGGCAGGTCTGCCAGTTTCGCCCGCTGGATCTTGCCGGTCTCGGTCACCGGGATCTCGGCGACGTCGCGCAGCTCGAACGCCCCATTGCCGGTGAGCCCGATGCGCGAGGCTTCCGATATGGCGGCTTCGGTGACCGCGTCACGATCGAGCCCCGCCCCCTGCTTGAGCACCAGCAGGACCTTCTCGCCCCGCAAGGGATCGCTCAGCCGCCCGGCGGCCACGGCTCCGGGCACGCCAAGCGCGGTGTTGATGGCAGCCTCAAAAGCGGTTGGGTCGATCTTGAGCCCGCCCGAGTTGATCAACTCATCGACGCGGCCTTCGTAATAGAGCCAGCCATCGTCAATCCGGCCCCGGTCCGAAGTGGTGAGCCAACCCTCGGCATCGGTCACGGATTTGATGCCGGCCTCCTGGATCAGCCCGGTTGCGATATGCGGGCCGCGGGTGCGGATGCGCCCCTCGTCATCGATGGCGATCTCGACATCGCCCACGGCGCGCCCGACACTGTCGAGCCGGTCTTCTGGCGCAGCGCTGATGTCGAGAAAGGTGGTGCGCGAGGCTTCGGTCAGCCCGTAATGCTGTACGATCCGGGCATTTGGGAAAAGCTGGCGCAGTTCCAGCTTTTCGGCCGCGGTCATCCATTGGCTGCCAATCTCGATCCAGCGCAATTTTTGAGCCGATTCCTGAGAAATAGTGCCTTTATTGGCCAGAAGTACGCGCCAGAGCGTGGGCACGGCGGAGACGGCGTTGATGTCATCGGCGGCCAGCATGCGGGCGATTTCTGACGGATCAAACCCGTGTTCGGGCAAAAACGCCCGCCCACCCGCCGAGGCGACGGCGCGGGCGCGCCCGAAGCCGAAGGAATAGGTGACGGGCACGCCAAGATACTCGCGGATCTCGCTTGTGACCCCCATCGCGCCATTGATCCGGCTGACGACATCCTGAAGCGCGCCATGGCTGAGCAGGATGGCCTTGGGTTGGCCAGTCGTGCCGCTTGAAAAGGCGATGAGGGCGCGATCCCCGGCGGGTCGTAGGGGCATGTCTGCCTCGAACCAGCCGGGATCGGGTTCAAAACTCTCGCGCGACCCGATGGAGATGCCGGGCACGGTCTTGCCGCGCGCCGCGGTTCCTTGCGCCATGACGCATTTCCCCTCGGCCCAGGCCTGGAACACCGCTTTCAGATAGGCGCGGGAATTCGCGGCTTCAAACGCGGCGGTTTCGACAGGACCGATGGGCGCGTTCATGGATCAGACGGTGAAAGCTGTCATAACAATCATACTCTCCTACAGGGTACCGGACCTGCACTGATACTAGTTCAAAATCGGCAAATTTCTACGCGGAGCCCGCCGATTCGAACAAGTCCGCAACCGGAGACTTTGCGGGGACTGTGGTGGATTTGCGACCGCTCAGAAGGTGGCGAGCAGTGTGATGACGGTCGACGTTGCAATCAGGAACAGACTGACGCCATCGGTGGCGGCGAACACGATGGGATCGTCGGGCATGGCACCGCGATGGGCTTTCATCACCATTCGGGTCGACCAGTAGAGGAGGATCGGGCAGATCATCCAGAGCATGGTCGGGGTGGCATAGAGCATCTGTACCGCGTCCGAGCTGATATAGAGCGCCAGAACGAGAACGGCGGCCTGGCTGGCCGAAAGCGCGATGCCGCGGATGATTGGGAGGTCTTCCACCTCATAGGCGCGTCCCGCACTTGTGCGCCCCGAGGCCAGCTGATCCGTCAGTTCCGCCTGTCGTTTGACGGCGGCCAGCGCCAGGAAGAGGAACATCGAGAAACCGAGAAGCCAGGGCGAGAGGATGAGGGCGGCGGCGGCCGCGCCGGCGACGATCCGCACCGTGTAGAGCCCCGCCAATGTGATCACATCGACGATCAGCTTGCGTTTCAGCCAGAAGGAATAGGCGAAGGTTGTTAGCAGATAGAGGACGAGTGTCATCAGGAAGATGGTCTGTCCGGTGAGGGCGCCGAAGATCGCGGCCAGAGCCAGCAGACCGCCTGCCATGGCGGCGCCGGTGGCGGCAGAGAGCTCTCCGGCGGCGAAGGGGCGGAGGCGCTTGCGGGGATGCGCCCGGTCTGCGGCGAGATCGAGCAGATCGTTGATGACGTAAACGGCGGAGGCCGCGAAACAGAAGGCGATGAAGCCGAAACTGACCGGCCAGAGCCGGGTCAGATCATGCGCGGCCAGTGCGGGCAAGAACATCAGCATATTCTTCGACCATTGATGCGGCCGCAGCGCCCGCAGCATGGCGCGATGCCGCGGTGCCGGTGGGTCGATGTGATGAACCTCGGCATTGGCCGTTCTGGCGGCCTGTCGCAGCTTTGGACCCGCGCGCACCGTTATCGCCCTGCGCGCCACTTCCCAGACTGCCAGATCCGCCTCGGAGTCGCCGATATAGTCGAACTTGCCGGCCCCGTAGAGCTCGCTCAGAAAGGCGGCCTTGGCCGGGCCTTTCAGATTGTTGCCTTCTGCCGTGCCATAGGCGGCATCGAAAAGTCCGATCGCCTCTGCCACAGCCGTGACCTGCCGGTGATCGGCGGCGGAGACCAGGGCGACCTGTCGGCCTGCGTCGCGCGCCGCCTTTATCATTTCGATCACCGCCTCGTTCAGCGGCAGCTCGCTTGGGTCCACCAAACCTTGGTCTGCAAGACGCGCCTTGAAGCCTGCGCGTCCTCCGGGGAGCCATTTCAGCAGTTGAAATATCACCCGCGGATTGGTGGCGATCAGGGCGATCAGACCTTCGTGTAGGGTGTCGGTACAGCACAGCGTGCCGTCGAGATCGACGACAAGAGGGATGTCTTGCGGTCTGTCCGCGGTTGGGTCTGTCTCGAGGGCTGCTGCCTGCATGAGGCCTATTTACCCGGCGGGCGAGACGGCGACCATCAGGTTTTCGACCGCTGGCGAGAAGCTGTGGCCTTCAGGCAGCGACGATACGGCGCCTTTCCGGTGCTCCGATCCGGCGCAGCTTTGCCAGCGTTGCCAGAAGATTGGCGCTCCAGGCCTCCCATGTCAGCCGGGTTGCGGCGCGATCAAAACAGGCGTCTGAACGCATTTTGTAGCTGAGAAGATCGTTTGTGAGGGCGCAGATCTCTTCCGCCCAATCCGCGGCGTCGGCTGCGAGCGACAACAAACGCCCGGTGCCCGGTCCGCCCAGCATCGTACCCAACCCGCCGACATCACTGGCCAGAACGGGGGTTCCGTAGGCCATCGCCTCGGCCGCGACCATTGGCGTGCAATCAGCACGGCTGGGCAGCAGCAGGAGATGCGCCTCTGCATACGCCTGGGCGAGACGGGCGGCATGATTCGGCCGGTTCTTGTTCAGATAGCCCATCATGGTGATCGCCGGATTGTTCCGGTGCAGGTCCGGGAGGCGCCCGACCACGGTCAGGTGCGCATCGCGGCCAAGAGCGCGCAGCTGGTTCAGGGTGTCGACGGCAATGTTGCCGCCTTTCCGGACCCAATCATTGCCGACAAAGAGCAGGTTGAGCCGATCCAGCGGTGGCTTTGACGGGGATGTCTCTGGCAATTGGCGCTGATCCAGATTGACCCCGAACGGGGCCGACAGGGCGGAGATGTTCAATTCCTGTGCCGCGCGGGCGGCCATCTCCTCCGAGGAATAGATGACCGCGTCTGCGTGCCGGGCGACCCGGGTTTCCCGTGCATCGATCTCTGCCGGGATATCCCAGCCATAGCAGTCGCGCAGGAAGGCGGGGGTCGCATCGGTGACATGGAGATAAGGGATATCGAGATCGGGCAGGACCGGGTCGATCAATTTGCTTGCCACCATGCCGATGACGGCATCCAGCCCCTCGAACTGATCCCGGGCGACATGATCCAGCTTGGGCGTGGGCTGGCGCAGCAGACGCTCTTTTATCGAGACCGGTCGATGCGCGCCGAGAATGCTGAGCTGAACCCCCGGTATCTGCCGCAGCGCAGTCGCGGCATAAAAGGACGTTCCCGAGAACGCGCGGCGATCATATGGGTTGTGGGGGGAAAGAAATCCGACACGAAGAGGGGCTGGGGACATGTATGCTCCTGTTGCCGATGTCTCGGCGCCTGTCCTTCACCCCGGGCATGCTTCTGGGCCAGCCATGGTTAGCAGGCGGTTAACATGCGCCTTATGTTGCGCATTTGACCAAGCCAGCGCCCGGCCGGTTCACCCTCTGTCAGGCTCGCCCCGTGTATCTCCTCTCTGCTCATGGCCCAGCACTCAGAGGAGAGAGAGATGTCCGACCCTTTTGCCAATCGCATGCGCAGCCCGGCGGATCCCGCGGTTACGGTTTTCGACATCACTCCGGATGATGGGGTCGATCTGGCGCAGCCGACCACAGCTTTGAATGTGCGAACACCTGGCCGGGTGCACATCACCACCGTCGACGGTTCGGAAGGAACGATCAGCGTCTATCCGGGCCACACCATCTCCGTTCGCGCTGTCCGGGTTTGGCAGACTGGGACGACGGCGACGGGGATCACGGGCCTGGCCTGATCTCTCAGGCCAGCGCTGGATGTTTCAGAAGCCCATGCGGCGCATTGGGCCAATGACCCGGCGGTGCAGGACGGGCGGCAACACATCTTTCAGCAGTCGATGCCGCCGCGCACGGACTTCGCTGGCATCCGCAGTCCCTGGACGTGGCTTGAAGATGGTGGAATGGGCGACACGCGTTTCGTCCCAGGTGGCTGTATAGTAATAAAGCGCAATGGACTGGCGCGGCAGGCCATCGGGATGGTTTACCGGCTCCGGATTGCCGTGCCAGGTGTCGGACCCGGTCGAGAAGCAGCACATCCGGTTTTCGGTCGGTGCGAAGCTTGCGACTTTGTTCTTCATCGGCTTGTCCCAGACCTCGAACGAGCCGCCCCATTCTTCTTTCCAGGGCGGGTTGAGGTAGATCAGCATGTTCAACCGGCGCTCCAGATACATCTGCTTGTGCACGTTGAAGTCGGCATGGATGTTCAGGTAACCGCCGTTCAGCGTCTTGTGGATGCCGGCACCGTTGAAATACGGATCGGGGATCAGCCCTTTGATCCCGGTCATTTCTTCCAGCATCAGAATAAAGGGCCGCGAGTTGAAGAGATAGAACAGATTGCGGGTATATTGCGGCAACCGGTCCGGGTTGTACTGGGATTTGAGCTTCTCTTCAGAGGCATTAAAGCTGCGTTGCGCGTCCGGCAGGCTTTCGAGATCCTGGCGCACCTTTTCAATGATTTCCATTGGCAGGAAATTATCGAGGCAGATGTGGTGATAAGGTTCGGCGCCTTGGTACTTCTCGGCGTATTTTGCACCGGTTTCCTTGGCCACTGACGTATCGAAGGTCAGCTGATTCGGATCGATAGAGCAAATTGCAGTCATAACTAAACACTCATTGCAGACATATGGAGATTGGCTAACGCCGCCATGGCGTGTTTCCAAGCCTCAATGCTGCAAACGCAGCAAATCGTCACGGAATGCGGTTAAAATAACGCATCTTTTGAGAAAATGCACGCGATTTCCCGGCTTTGACTTGTCTGATACCGCGCTTCCGGCGATGCCCTCTGTCGTGGTTTCTAAATGGTTTTGAGATGAGTGCTGCTCCAATCCCCTTGTTGTTCGTCTTTGGCGCGCTGCGCTCCGGCACTACGCTGCTTCGGCTGATGCTGCGCCATCACGCGGGGATCCAGTCACCCGGCGAAGCGGACTTTCTTTTCGATCATGTCACGCGCACGAGTGCGGGGTGGGACTATGATATTGAGGCGCTGAAACGGGATCGCATTTTCTGGGCGAAAGACGTGGCTCTGCGGCCTGGCACACAAGGCAAGGCGTTGGCTGACGGGCTGGTGGCGGACTATGCTGCGCTGGAGCAGGGAATGCTCAGCCTCAACATCCACCGGAACGCCCCGAAGATGGTCGATCTGTTCCCCGAGGCAAAAATCATCCATCTCTTGCGTGACCCCCGGGACGTGGCGCGGTCCTCCATTCGCATGGGCTGGGCCGGGAACAGCTATTTCGGGGTCGATCACTGGATCGACACGGAAGCGGGCTGGGACAAGGCAGAGGTCAATCCGGACAACGTGCTGACCGTGCGCTTCGAAGAGTTGATCGCCGATCTTGAGCCGCAGCTCACGCGGATCTGCCAATTCCTCGGTCTCGAATTCGATCCGGCGATGCTGAAATACTATGAGAACACAACCTATGGGCCGCCGGATCCGAAGATCGCGCAGAAATGGCGGCACAAGGCATCGCCCCGCGAGATTGCGTTGATCGAAGGACGCTGTGGCCCCCTGTTGACAGCGCGCGGCTATGAATCGGTGGGTGAGCCTGCAATGCCGACGGCAACTGAGTCCCTGCAGCTGTCGGCGCAGAACCGTTTGATCCGTTGGCAGCATAATATCAAACGCTATGGCCTGCCGCTCTTTGCCGGGCACCATGCGGCGCGCGCGCTTGGGCTAAGGGGGACGGCTCAGAAACTGGCTGACCGTCAGGAAGCCATCCGGATTGCGAACCTCAAATGATGACAGATCGCCGTTATCTCGTTATATCACCAGGCCGGAACGAAGCGGCCTATATGCGTCGCACCCTCGACAGCATCGTGGCACAGACCGTGCGCCCGGCGCTTTGGGTGATCGTCGATGACGGCTCAACCGATGAGAGCCCCGAGATCCTGGCCGAATACACCGCGCAACATGACTGGATCCGCGTGATCCAGAAACCGGATCGCGGACACCGGGCCGTTGGCCCTGGCGTGATCGAAGCGTTTTACTACGGGCTTGAGCGGGTGGAGGAAGACTTCCCCTATATCACCAAGCTTGACCTCGATCTGGACCTGCCGCCGCGCTATTTCGAGACGCTTCTGGAGCGGATGGAAGCCGATCCGCGCATCGGCACCTGTTCTGGCAAGCCTTACATCATGCGGGGTGGGCAACTGGTCTCGGAACGCCGCGGCGACGAGATGTCAGTCGGCATGACCAAGTTCTATCGCAAGACCTGTTTCGACCAGATCGGCGGTTTTGTCCACGAGGTCATGTGGGACGCGATTGACTGTCACAAAGCGCGCCAGCTTGGCTGGAAGGCCGTCAGCTGGGATCACCCCGACCTGAATTTCGAGCATTTGCGCCCGATGGGATCGTCTCAGGTCTCGATCTATGAGGGGCGGCGACGGCACGGTTTTGGGCAGTATTTCATGGGCACCGACCCCTTCTATTTCAGTGCCACGTCTGTCTTCCGGGCGCTGGAGCCGCCTTATGTGCTGGGTGGATTGGCGATGCTGCAGGGCTATTTCGGCGCCATGATGAAAGGCACCGCGCGGCTCGACGATCCTGAACTGGTCAAGTTTATCCGCGCCTATCAGCGCCGCGCGCTGTTTGGCGGTCGGGCCAAGGCGGTGCGCGAGATCGAGGCCGAGCGGGCCGCGCTTTTTCAATCGGCTCAAACATGATCGTCGCTGATCTTGCCGTTTGGCCCTTCGGTTCGCTGTGTTTTTTTGCCCATCTCACGTCCAGATGGTATCTGAGAGCGGTGGGTGTCGGGTGGATACGAGTGTCTCGTGCGTAAGCTTCTGGGGTGAATTATGCTTAGTATTTTGTGTATTGCTGCTACTTGTTATCGAGGCGCCCTTGCGGTGCATCAGACCCTCATTCAGATGACCGGGGCCTATCCCGGAGTAACGGCCCGCAATGTGGCCCCGCTGGCATCCTATCCAGAGCAAAGCTGATGGTAGGGGTAAGCACGCAGAGCGAGCTGGTGATTCTGAACCTTATCCCCAATAACCGGGGCTGGCAGCCGATTACACATCTGGTCAAGATGATGCACGAGATCTTCGGCGCGCGTGTGATCACACCCGGACCAGAGCGCGCCAGCCTGCCAGTACGCTTGGGCTTTCGTGTTTTGTCCCGCAGACGCGCCGAAGGGGCCCCCAGCCTTTTGATCATCGCCCCCAAGGCCGACAAGATCCGCAGGTTCCGCGAATTGCCCGAATGGCGTAATACATATCGGACGGTCGCGGCCTGGGTCATTGACTCGTTTCATTCGGAAAACCTGTCGGCCAGCGATGGTTTCCGCCATCTGGACAAGCTTTTTGTTACCTGGGGCGGTAACATTCCTGAATACCAAGCCATGACCAACGGCCCGGTCATCTGGCTGCCCTGGGGAACGGATGCCCTGCGCCTTGGACATGTGGAAGACAGTCGTCGCTGGGATCTCTTGCGCTTTGGGCGCCAGCCCGCGTCGTGGGAAGACGATGATGCGACCTCGGCCCAGCTGGCCGCACATGGCCTCAGCTTTCAGGGCCGGCCCGACGAAAACACCTACGACGGCCTTCTCAGCCGCTACCTGGCTCAGAGTAAGTTTATTCTGGCTCATTCGAATCTGGCCGATGGCTCGAGCTATACGCATTCCACACGCGAATATTTCACCGCCCGCTGGGTCGATGCCTTTGCCTGTGGCGCGGGTGTCATTGGGGTGCAGCCCAAAAGCGACCCGTTGTTCGAAACGATCCTTCCCGAAGCCATTGTGAATCTGGCCACAACTGACCGCGATGCCGAGCTGCCCCGCATCCGGCAGGACATCCAGGACTGGACGCCCGAGCGGGCCATCCGTATCCGCAACATGGCGCTTCACGATTTCGATTGGCGCTGGCGCCTGAAGGACGTGGCGCGCGAGCTGGACCTCCCAACCGAACGTCTCAACGCTGAACTGGCTGAAATCCAACTGCTTTTGGACCAGGACGCGCAGCGTTTCAGCCCGAAGACGTCGAACAGTATGCAGAACGCTGGTTTTTGAGTTAGCGGAAAGGACAGTACATCATGGAGTATAGAAACTTCAAAGATCTGAACCAATGCATCATTGATCACCTTCACCTTGTACCGTCCGATGTTAATCTCATCGTTGGCATTCCGCGCAGCGGGATGCCGCCGGCACTGTTACTTGCGCTCCACCTCGATCTTCCTGTGACCGACCTGCAGGGGCTCATGGAAGGGCGCCTGATGAAAGGGGGGGATCGGATGCGCTTCGTTCCGACCTCCGATGACTACAAGGTACTGATCGTCGACGACTCCATTTTCACCGGCTCGGCCTTTACCGAAGCGCGCCAGCAACTCGCTGACGCAAACCTCCCCCACGAATGCCTCTTCCTGAGCGTCTACGTGCGGGACGATCGCAAAGATGATGTCGACATCTATTTTGAAGAACTCAAGGGGCGCAAATGGCTCTTTGAATGGAACAAGTTCAACCATGGTTCAGTGCCGAACATGTGCATGGATTTCGACGGCGTGCTGTGCCGCGACCCCTCGAAAGAAGAAGACGATGATGGCGAGCGCTATCTGAACTTCATCAAGACAGCAGAACCTCTGTTTCGGGTACGTCGAAAAATCGGCTGGATCGTCACCTCGCGACTTGAGAAATACCGTGCGCCCACAGTCGAGTGGCTGGAACGCCACAACATCGAATATGGAGAGCTGCGGATGATGGACCTTCCGTCTCTCAGTGAGCGCACCTCTTCAAAAGCAAACAAATTCAAAGCCCGCGTGTATAACGAGACATCAGCTTCGCTTTTTGTCGAAGGCCATCTTGGGCACTCTGCGGAAATAGCCCGCATCTCGGGCCGCCCTGTCTTGTGCCCGGGGCATGCGGAACTGGTTCAGCCGACCGGTTTTGCGGTTGCAAGGGGTCGCGTCAAGCGGCAGCTCCAACGGCGCGGACTGCTCTAGATATCTCCGACTATGACATCGTTTTCATTGCCAGCGGATTTGCCAGCGGTTTTTTCTTGCGCAAACGCTTGCAGACGTCTGCTCCGAACGCGCGCTTTCTCGTTCTGGAACGCGGGCCGCTGGTACAGCGCCACGATCAGATCGCGGATCGTCGTAACACTCCTGTTTCCAATATTAACACCTATCGCATGACGAGCCCGGACGGGGCTGAGACCAACAAGGTGTGGCAGTTCAATATCGGGTTTGGTGGCAGCTCAAATTGCTGATGGGCCGGTACGCCCCGGATGTTACCGGCCGATTTCGAGATGCAAACGCGCTATGGCGTCGGTCGGGATTGGCCGGTCAACTACGATGAGCTGGCGCCGTATTACGACCAGGTTGAAGCGGTCATGGAGATTGCGGGATCAACCCGCACACCGTTTCCCAATCGCGCCCCCTACCCTTTGCCGGGCCATCGTATGTCGGATCCCGACCGGGCTTTGCAGGCGGCCTATCCCGATTTCTATTTCAATCAACCAACCGCCCGCGCCAGTCGGCCAACGGACAATCGCGGGCAGTGTTGTGCGAACGGGGTATGCCATCTGTGCCCGGTGGATGCGAAATTCACGAGCCTCAACGGCATGCGCGATGTCTATGACGATCCCCGCGTGACCCTGATGGTAGATGCGCAGGTGCTTGCCGTCGATGTCGAGGCCGGTATGGCTAAGGGTGTGATCTATGCAAAGGACGGTCGGGAACATCGGGTCGCCGCAGAGACTGTGGTCATGGGCGCCAATGCCATTTTCAACCCCTATCTTCTTCTGCGATCCGGACTGACAGACGATCCCGTGGGTCAGCGTTTGCACGAGCAAGGCTCATTTCAGGCACATGTTTATCTCGATGGGATGTCGAGCTTTCAAGGCTCAAGTGCGATTACGGGGCATGGCTATATGCTCTACGACGGGGAACACCGGCGCGAAGCGGGCACGACCGTGATGGGGGATGACCCGGCAAGCAGTGTTGTGGACCGCAATTTGATCCATCATCAGGTGCGCAATCTCTTTGTTGTCGCCACGCCGTTGGTTTTGCGCAGCGAGGTTGACCTCGTCATCAAGAGGCTTCGGGACAACATTCCGGGGCTGCGTATGGAGCAAGCGGAACTGGAACGGTTCGCCGAGGACTTTCTGGTGGATTACAAACGTATCAAGGCGCGGCGGCGCCGTGTGGCTCTGTTGGGTGCACGTGTTGCCGAAAGCTGGCCCGAGGATTTGGCCGCAGCCGTGCTACCAAATTTTGTAACGGCGCCCCTGCAGGGGTTCGAAAACAGGTTGTTCCGCGCATTTTTTCTGGGAACCGACTTTCTTGACGTAGAGAATGACCCGACACAACAGGTGACATACTTGTATATACCGAATGCTTATGACGTGGGCTGTGCCAACCGATTGGCGCAGTACGATTAAGCCTGGCCAGGGGTGAGCGCAGCCGGAGGTCAGGCTGGGGCGATCTCTGGCCGCATCCTCAAAACGGCTCTACCGCTCCGGCAGACGGGGTTTCACCCCGCGGGCGACCAAAAAAGTCATCGAAGGGCAACGTACCGCCGGCACTCTTGTGCCGGTCTGGATGCGGCAGCGGCACGGGCAGCGTTCTGGGGCTGGCAAAGGACAGGTCCATCTTGGGCAAGCGTGAGGTGCGATCCAGCTTGAGCGTCCAGCGCGCCTCGGCGGGCCAGGCCGTCCGCCCGGTGTTTGTCACACGCACGCCGGTTTGCTCGAAGGTCACGGCAAAATCCCCATCTGTCGCGCGGAGCGTGGACCGCAGACCCTGCACAAAAAGCATGTGCCAACGGTCCTCCGCCGCATGGGCTTGCCAATAGGCTTGGTCCGTGGCGGGTGTGCCTTCAACACCTGGCTGATCCTCGGTGATCTCGGCATACGGAACAACAAAACTGTCCCCCCGCTGGATATGGCGCGTAAAATTCCCCGTCTGAGGGGTGAACCCATAGCGGATACCGCGAAACCGGGGGTGAATGCCGTCGAAAGTCATCGTCAGGTCCAAACCGCTGTCACCGGCCGCGCCTTCGTGCAGCAGCACGTTCTCCTGCGTGTAGTTCTGGAAAACCTCATTGCCTTTGTGGAAGTCCCAAGGCTCGCCCTGAGCATTTTCGGAACTCAGAAGATTTAATGCGCTGATCCCGTAAAGCGCGAGCGGGACATCTGTGTTGTCAGGGGCAGGATTGTCCATGTCGGTGCGCACGACACCTTGCCAGCGATTGGGATGTTTTCGCGGCGCATCAGGCAGGATGGCGACCATATTGCGGATCGTCACGCCGCCAAGATCCACGACAACAAAGGGACCGATCGTCTTCGCCGTCCCAATGATGAGCGCCTTGTCGATCACGTAATTCCCGGGGACTTCGAGCTTGCGCTTATTGGCGGCATCAAAGCTGACAGGGTGGAACCCGCCTTCACAGACAACGCGGTCGAGATTATAGGCGCTGCCCCTTACGGCACTGGTGTTGAGCCGGAGACAGGGTTGATCCGCCCGTTCCTTCGCAAGACCCGACCAGCCGGTTCGTGAAAAGACATCGCAGACCCCCAGATAAACCTGAGAACAATTCGCAATCCGAACCGGACCGTGGCCGTTGGATAACTGGCCTCGTTTGGGCCCGCCATGGAGCGCGTCCGCATCCTGTGCGACCGCCATGCCCACAAGGGCAAACCGCGTCTTGGGGCTGTTCAGAAGAAACCCATAATTCCGCCAGTTGGTCACATGGCAATTGCCCACAAGAACGGTGCCGGGCGTGTCCTTCTTGATCTCAAAATCGAGATGATCAAAGCCGCTGAAGCGACAGTTCCAAACGGTGTGATGACAGGGCGTGCTTGATCTGGTCCAGTGCAGGGGCGAGCGCGTGCTGCGACCGGTTTCCGTGGTCGCGTCCCAGGTGCCCTGAAATGCCAGATTTGCAACGCTAAACCCTTCTACGCGTGACCGCTTGCCGAGCTTAAAAACCCATGAGCCGTCATCTGCGGCCCGCAGGACCGGCTGTGCGCCATTGCCCCAGGCATCGACAAGACCAAGTTTTTGACCGCGCACATCAATGGTGGGCAATGCATAGGTCTGTCCGCGCTTGAACAGAACCCGAAGCGGTTTATCGGCCCGGACAACCGCCTCCAAAAGGGCGCGCGGGGTCTCAACGGTCTGACACTCCGGGGGCGCGCCCACCCAGGTTTCCGCCGGATCGAAGGACGCACAGACCGTTCGCGCTTCGGGATAGGTCAGTGACGGGTCTGCAACCACAACGCTCTCGGTCGCGCGCGCTTCGTTGCCCGAACGGTCGCGGGCCCAGAGCTCGACCTCATAGGTGCCGGGCTCAGGAAAGAAGAACGCCACCTGCTTGCCGTAAGCCCGGTTCGCATCGCGCCATGCGGGTACCATGTTCTCGGGCGCATCGAACGGGGCAAGCGGGGCGCCCTTGACCTGCCAGACATAGGTGATCGCATGGAAACTGGGATCGTAGGTGCCCTCGGGCTCAGAAACGTCAGAAAGGTCGAACCCGTCCAGATCGACCGCCTCGAACCATAGACCCGCCGGGGCCGTCACATCCGGCCCAGCAATCGCCAAAATACGTAAGCGCGCCAACCGTGTAACCTCCCAGGCTCAGAGGAACCAAAACCTTGGACAGCTTACAGCCCTGCCGCGCTCAGAAAAGAAAAAAGCGCCGGAACCGGCGCTTTTCCTCAGGTTTCGAGGTCAGGTTCAAACGGTCCAACCGAGAGGGTGGACCTGGAGAGGCCCGCGATCACCGTCGTACGGAGATTGCCGTCGAAATCCAGCAACGAAACCTTCCCTGTTGCGCCACCAATGGCCGGAGAACCGGCTTCAGGTTTGAACAACGCGGTCACTTCATCCGAATAGGCGCGAGATGTATCGAGCGGTTCGCCTTGCCACCTCTCGCCATCGTAGACCACGTTGGAGGTGGGTGTTTCATCCAGAGGCGCGTGTTGGGTTGTCCCGTTTCGCGCGCCCGACAGCCGAGGCGCATGAAGAATGTTTTCCCCAAAATATGTCGCGCCGCTCAGGGCCGTGTACCCGCCGACATCGAAGTCATGGCTGGCCGACTCGCCACGGTTGGTTGCATTTGCGTTCGACCGCAGATCGATCAGGGCATTGCTGTAAAACTCGGACCGCCGCCCCCCCGCTCCGGACTGATAAGGATCATCATCCTCATCGGTAAACATTTCCCGCGTGCCAGTAGAGCTTCCTGGCAGCGAATTTGGCACGACCAATAAGCCGTTGCGCCATGTGACGCCGCCCATCGGGCTGACAATCGCCGCTTTGGGGTGGAACGTGCTCACGATCTTAAAGCGATCAACAATTACAAAGTTATCGCCGACAGCCGCCTGCCCGGTGCCGGTATGCACCGCCAATGTCCCGCCTTCGCTGCGCAACCGTTCGATGACAAGCTCTTGATCATTGATGTTGTTGCTGCCTGAGTTCCAGCGAATGACCGGCTGCATCGAGCGACTTGTTTCCCCGGCAGACCAGTCATTGAATGAAGTCATGCAGCAGTTGGAGACGACCACCATGCCGCTCGGGCGGGTCAGCCGGAAGCAGCCGTGGTCTGGCCAGTAAGGCGCTCCGCTGTTCTTTCCGCGGCCATTAACGGTTCCTGTCGGTTGCTTGATTTCACATCCCGCAATGCCGACCTTTCCGCCATCGCCCATCAGGATGCCATAGTCGAACCAGCCGATAATCTGGCAGTTGGAGAGATAAACGTTCTCCATGGGGTTTAGTTCATCGTTTGTCGAAACGTTGAGGGAGGTCCCCCCAATATTCTCAAGCCGACAATTGTAGACAGTCTTGTGGGCGCTGCTGGTGTTATTCTCAAACTCAATGCCACCGCCACCGGGATCAGTGGGCTGAGACGTGGCGGTCGGATCGTATTCACCGAGTATGCGAATATCGCACACCACGGCCTCGGTTACGTCATCGCCGCCAATGGTAATCGCGGTACTTCCAGAGCCTGACATATCCAGGAGCGGGCGTGTTGAGCTTGCGCCATGTCCGAACCGACCGATATATGGCCGCTCTTGCGTGTTGTTGTCCATGACAACGGGGCTGGTGAACGTCTCGTCATAGCGAAGCAGAAGGCGCGGATTTGCGCGTGTGCTGAGATGCGACACCGCCGCTGCGATTGTGGTAAACTCGGCCGCCCCCGCTGGTTTGCCAGCAAAGTTGCCAACTGCCGACACCACCGCCGTATCCGCCCCGGCAAAGACCACGTCCGGGTCTTCCACCGTGATTGACGTCGATTTGGTCAGCTGCCCCTCGCCATCATAGGCCGTATGCGCGACGCCGTAGGTGCCAGGACGGGAAAATACATGTGCCCCGCGGGGGCCATAGCCCAGGTTCGAATCCGTCCCCCAAAGCGGCGCGTTGCTCAGCGCGGTGAAGTTGCCCGGGTCGTCATAGGACCAGATGCCTTCGATGTCGTGATAGGGACTTTCGACCCGTACGGCACTTGATGTTGCATCAGCTGAGAACAAAGCGCCCATGGGTGCCACGCCCGTGGAGCGGTTGGATGAAACCGCAAGGGTCATGCTGGACGAAACCTGCTCTCCCCAAGTGGCCACATTGGCCGAAGCGGTCTGGCCCCCCTGACTGGCCGAGACCGCAACCGCGTCACCCGTTATAAAGCCCTGAAACTTGAAATTCGGCATCAGGCCATCCCCCATTTGGACGCCAGATAGGCGTGGTGACTGGACCGGTTCGTGATGTCGCCAGTGATCACAACTTCACAGACGGCACCGTCGACCTCGGCATTCGAGGATCGATTTGTCATGAGATGCAGCACCGCGGTCGGATCGAGCGGTGTCGAATAGACTGCGCTAGCACGCTCGGCATTGCCGACGAAAATGCGCACCGTACCTGTCCCGGTCCGGTCGAAAATGGCCGACAGGATCAGCGGCCCGCCGAAAGGTCCGCCGGTCAGCGCCGCGCTGTCGCCAATGCCCGCTGCGTTGAAGCGCCCGTCGAACTGCGTGTCGGAATTGGCATCGATCTGCATGTCATTGGCGGCCTCGAAGGCCACCAGTGCGCCATACTGGCTTGCGACACCGTCGATGATGACCGCCATATGCAGCGCCACATCGCCCGAGGGCGGCAAGCTCAACGGCGCTTGCATCCAGTCCGAACCGGTGAAGTCCACGACGTTCAGCCCGTTCTGAGCGCGGGTGCCGCTGCTGGGCTGTGGTGCGACAACGGTTTGCGTCAGATCCGCAGTGCCCGCCTTGTCGCCCCAGAGCGAGACAGCGGCGCCGGACAGAGTTGCGGTATCGGACGCATCGTACCAGGCAATGAGACTCGGATCGACGGATGGGATAAACCCGGTGCTCGACGCGCTGAGCCCGGCGCTTGCAGCGCTGCGTTGACCTTGCGTATTGGTCTGTGTCTCAAGCACGCGCAACGTCTCGCCATCATCGGCCGCAGCAACCGTGTAAGTGGCGCCGGTCGCGCCAGCGATATCCGCCCCCGAGCGCTGCCATTGCCAGCTTTGCGTTGGGTCCCCCGCAATCGGATCGTAGACCCACAAGCCGGGGACAGCGCTCAGCACCTGGCCAATCTGGGCGCTTCCGGTGATCTTTGGCGGCGCCAGCGCAACCGGACCGCTCTGCAGATTGCCAGTGTCAAAGCTGGTCGTACCCGCAAACCCGGAGGGCTGGGTGACAGTCATGTCGATCGCGCCTTCTGCCGCGACCACGATCAGCGTGTTGTCCGGCAGCGTGTTGATCGCCAGATCGCTGTCTCTGATCGTCACATTGATCTGCCCGGTCTGGCGCTGGTCCAGATCGTCAGCGATCTCGTAGACCACCGTGTCAAACCCGGTGATCCCCGGCGGTGGCGTATAGGTGACGGTGTTGTCGGCTTCCGCAACAGCCGTCCCGAGGGCAGCGCTAGCCGAAATCAGCGTCAGCGCCTCATCTTCGGGGTCGACATCATTGGACAGCACCGCCACCGTGACCGCGCCGCTGTTGCGCAGCACGTTCAGGGTATCGTCATTGGCAACGGGCGCCTTGTTGGTGAACACAATCGCGCCACCAGAGGTCCCGGTCCAGATATTGGCCAGGTCGAGAATATCGCGCATCAGACCGCCTCGCGTACGATCAGCGCATCGGCTGCGCCCTCCTTGCGGTAACTCACCGATTGGCCGGCTGAAAAACGCACCGCATGGTTCTCATGCAGCCAGATGCCGTCATCGGCATCCGGCGACGCCGTTGTCGTCAGATAGACGCTGCCGCTGCGCGTCTGCCAGACCTCGTCAGCGGTCAGGGTGATCGGGCTCGACCAACTGGTCGTGGCATTCGCGATGAGGGCCATGAATACGCTCCTTCCAGGGGGGTTCGGATTTGCACGAAAGCCTCCCTGAAAACCGTTGACGCGATCTCATCTGAGCGTGCGGTGGTCTAGAGCGCCCCCCGCCGGTCAAGCCAGGCCACTGGACGGGCCAGTAAAATGGCCAGCCCATCGTCGAGGCCAAGCCGGATATCGGCCACGGGCCGTGCGTAGCCAAACCGGGCATAATCATCCGCAAAGGCGCAGGCGATCAGCGCCTCATCGCGTCGCGTCACATGTCCGCCCCGGCCACTCGACAGGGCGTGGGGAAGAACGGCCGCGTCCAGGGCCGTTTCCGTGACCTCCGACAGCCAGCGGACCGCGGCGTCCAACCCGTCTTCCAGCCGGAACACCTGGGCGGTTTCGGGCACGAAATCGGCCTGCGGGCGCAGGTGGTTGTCAAAGGCATGAGGATGACGCTGCGCGACCGCCAGCATCACCCTGAGCCAAAACGAAAACGGCAGACAGGCCAGAAGCTTGCCCAGTTTCGTGCCGCGCCGGTGATGGCGTTGCCAGCGATGCTCGCTGGCCAGACGCGTGACCGGGTCACGGACCACGGCAAACACGGCATCGGGTGGTGCGGGTAGGCAGGCTCGGGCATCGGCCCATATCAGGTGCTGGGGCGAGTTTGGCGGGTCGGCCAGACGCCAGCCGCCCGTGCGCCACCAGCGATCCCAACCCCACTGCAAATGTCCAACCGCCGGGCCCCAATGCGCCACCATGAGCTGCTCAAGCGACGTGCCCCCGGCCTTGGGGCAATGGGCGAACCAGATGAGCCGGTCAGACAGGGTGAGCGAGGGCATGGGGCTGTTCTGGCCGGACATGGTTAGCGCCGGGTTAACGGCGCCGCTGACCGGGCGCGGTTTAAGCCCCCGTTAACCATGCGTACCCGATGAAGGGCCCATGTTTGATGCCGCGCCCGCCATACCCCCCGTCCCCGATCTCCGGGCCATTGCATTCTATCTGCCGCAATACCACCCGGTGCCGGAAAACGATGTCTTCTGGGGCAAGGGGTTCACCGAATGGCGCAATGTGGCCCGGGCCCGCCCACGCTTCCCGGGCCACGAGCAACCGCATCTGCCCGCCGATCTTGGCTTCTACGACCTCCGCCTGGCCGAGACGCGGGCCGCCCAGGCCGATCTTGCCCGGTCCGCCGGGCTGCACGGGTTTTGCTATTACCACTACTGGTTTCAGGGTCGCCGCGTGCTGAACCAGCCTTTTGATGCCGTTCTCGCCTCCGGGGAACCGGATTTCCCCTTCATGCTCGCCTGGGCGAATGAGAACTGGACCCGAGCCTGGGACGGGGGCGCGCGGGATATCCTGCTGGCACAGGACTACTCGGACGCCGACACCATTGCCCATGCCCGGCACCTGCTACCGGCCTTCGCCGATCCGCGCTACATCCGGATCGGGGAGCGGCCCGTTTTCGCGATCTACAATGCCGATGAACTGCCCCGCCCCGAACACTGGACCGATCTTTTTCGGGAAACGTGCCTAAAAGAGGGGATTTCGCCCTATCTCCTGCGTATCGAGCGCTATCTTGATCAGGACATTCGCCCGCCAAACGCGCTCGGCTTCGACGCTGCCATCGAGTTTCAGCCGTTTTCCCGCACCTTCCGGCGCTGGTTGCAAACACGCCCCGACCTCAAGCGACATACCGGCCGACGGCTGACCAACAGGCTCAAACGCGACTGGCAACGCCTGCAGCCCTGGCGCAGCTTCGACACCCAGTACGACATGCCGGCTTTCGTGGCTTATGACAGCTGCCAGCCGGCCCCCGATTATCTCAGCTTTCCCGGCGTCTGCCCGTCATGGGATAATTCCGCCAGGCGGCCCGACGGCAAGGCAATCCTCTTTCGCGGCAGCACGCCCGCGCTGTTCGGCGACTGGTTGGCCAACAAGGCTCATAACTTCACGCCGCCCTCCCCTCGGGAAAACCTGCTTTTCATCAATGCCTGGAACGAATGGGCCGAGGGCAATCATCTTGAGCCCTGCCTGCGCCACGGGCGGGGCTGGCTGGACGCCATGCAACAGGTTCTGACGAAACCCAACGTCACCCCATGAAGCCGATTGTTTCGCTCTCGGGCATCCGCTAGGCGAAACCGTCAGTTCATGTGTTGCTCCTGTGGTTAAAAAGAAAATCAAAAAAGCTTTAAAAGGCGACGGCTACAAGTCGCGCGCCGTGCGCAGCACAGCAATGGTCCTGCTCAACTTTGGGGGTGGGAATTTTCTGCGGCTTGCCTCAAACCTCATTCTGACCCGCATTCTCTTTCCAGAGGCCTTCGGCCTGATGGCGCTGGTGCAGGTGGTGATCACGGCATCGAGCATGTTCTCGGATATGGGCTTCCGGGGGGCCATCGTGCAGGACCCGCGCGGTGATGATCCCAATTTCCTGAACACTGTCTGGACCTTGCAGATCCTGCGCGGCACACTTCTGATGCTGATCGTGCTGGCCCTGGCCGATACGGCGGCAAATTTTTATGAAGAACCGCTCCTGGCCGAGCTCTTGGCGGTGGCGGCCTTCGTGCCCTTCCTGCAAGGGTTCAACTCGACCCGGATACTGACTGCGAGCAGGACCCTTCAACTGGAACGCCTGACCATGATCAAGCTCGGCACGAAGCTGATCAATGTCATCGTAACCATCTTCCTGGCTTGGCAATTGCAATCGGTCTGGGCCTTGGTGATCGGCAACCTTGTTGGCCCGACCCTCACCGTTCTGTTCTCGCATACGGTGCTGCGCGGCACACCCAACCGGCTCCGCCTCGAATGGGATGCCACCAAGCGCCTGTTCCGCTATGGCAGCTTCATCTTCCTGGCCTCGGCCTCTGTCTTTTTCGTCAATGACGGTGACCGGATGCTTCTGGGCAAATATATCAGCCTCGAAGAGCTTGCGATCTATTCTATCGCACTGCTTTTGGCCTCGGTGCCTAAAAAGCTCTCCACTGCGATTTCTTCACATGTGATTTTCCCGCTTTACGCCCGCCGTCCCGCAACCGAAAGCGAGAAAAACAGAAAGAACCTCAACCGCGCGCGCTGGATGGTCACCACCCCGCTGGTCTTGGCAGCCGCCTGTTTTTCCTTCATCGGCGACCCGCTGGTGCGTTTCCTCTATGATGCTCGCTATGAAGCAGCGGGCCCCATCCTCAAGCTCATTGCCCTGGCGGTCCTGCCAACAATTCCCGTGCAAAGCTATTTGCGCTCGCCGCTCGCGTCAGGGCATTCTGGGCGCTATGCGGCGTACCAGATCTTTGCAGGCTGCCTGCATCTGGGTCTCTTGCTGTTGCTTGTGCCGAACCTCGGCCTGCTTGGCGCGATTCTCACCGTACCACTGTCGACGTTTCTGATTTATCCGGTGATGGTGATGATGATCCGCC
>JBCCMP010000003.1:0-48218 GCA_039026295.1 Pseudomonadota bacterium
CGACGCAGTCTGCCAGACTGGATCTGCAGCGCACTGTCATCACAGCTCCGTTTGATGCTCGCATCGCCCGCGTTGATATCGAGATCAGTCAGTATGTCGGTACCGGGACCACTTTGGGTCTGTTGGATGGAGCGGCGGAAGCTGAAGTCGAGGTGCAGATCTCACAACGTCGGTTGATCGCGTTGGCGCGGCTGGAAGCGGCATTGGGCCCGCATTCGGAAGATTCATCAGGCGCCGCGGTTGCTGTTCAACCTGCCAGCCTGAACGATGTTCCGAGGTCGGCGAATGAAAATCAGGACGCCGCCGGAGATCCACGCCGCCTCGCCGCACGAGTTTCTCTCGGTTCCGATCAGGGTTCAGCATCCTGGTCCGCCGAGGTCGACCGCACCTCGGATTCTGCGAACGCAGAAACAAGATCCATTGGCGTGATTGTCCGCATTCTAGAACCCTATGCTCATTTTGGAAAAGGCGGGCAGCCGCCGCTGATCAAGGGGGCTTTTGTAAAAGTCGATCTGGCTGCCCCTCGGATCTCGGGCGCTTTAATGATCCCGCAGTCGGCCATCCGAAACGGTAGGGTGATGATTGCAGGTTCTGACGATCGGCTGGATTTTGTGCCGGTGACGCAGCTCTTCTTTTTCGACAACATTGCCGTCCTGGCACCCGGCACACTGCCCGCCCAGGCACGCATTATCACAAGCGATCCGTCCCCAGCACTTGAAGGCCTTTTGGTTTCCCCTCGACGTGATCTCATGGCGGAGGCCCGAATGGCAGCTGCCGCTGATGGAGATGCGCTGTGATCCGCTACTTCGCCGCGCATCCGACTGCCGCCAACCTGGTTATGGCCTTCTTTCTGGTGATCGGTGTCATTGCGCTGCCGAATCTTCTGCGAGAGACTTTTCCCCGCATCGCGCCCACAGAGGTACAGATCACAATCTCCTATCCCGGCGCTACGTCTGACACAGTTGCGCGGGCAATCTGCACACGGGTCGAGGATGCGCTCGATGGGCTGCGTCAGATAGAAGAAGTACGCTGCGATGCGTTCGAAAATCGAGCGGTCGCCGCTGCCAAGATGCGCCAAGGTGGCAACTTTGATCGCTTCACTGCGGACGTCGAGGCGGAGATCAGGTCCATCAAGGACTTCCCGGATACGGTCGAGGATCCTGTCATTCGCCAACTCGGTCGGAACGATCAGGTCGCCATGGTTGCCCTGACGGCTGACGGCACCCACGAGTTGACCGAGCTTTTCGCACTGGCAGAGACCCTAAAGACGCGCATGGTGCGATGGGGCGGCATCCCGCAAGTCGAGGTGTCTGGCTTTTCCGAGCCGCAGATCCGGATTGAGATAAAGGAAGAGGCGGCCCGTGCGCTTGGATTGAGTTTGGACGAAATTTCGCGCGTGGTCGCGCGTCAGAATGTTGATCTTCCGCTTGGAGAGGTGGTCTCGAGCGAAGGCTCGACACTGCTGCGCTTCGCGGCAGAGCGCCGCTCCGTCGATGGCTACCGTGACCTCGTCATCTCTTCCGACCCGGCCGGCGGTGAAGTGCGTTTGGCTGACGTTGCCCGCATCGTCGAAACGGTCGCGGATCGCGAGGTCGCGGTGATGCTTAACGATGCCCCGGCTGCGATCCTGACCGTCAAGAAAGACGAAACCGAAGACACACTGCGCGTGATGGACGCCCTGCGCGCCTTCATCGCCGACGAGCAACCGCGGCTTCCGCCTTCGGTTTCCCTGACCATAACCGGTGATACGGCAGGTGTTCTGGATGACAGGCTGCGGATGCTGGTGAGAAACAGTCTGCAGGGCCTGGCATTGGTCTTTGCCACTATCTGGCTTTTCTTTGGCATGCGGCAGGCATTCTGGATTTCAGCTGGCCTTCCCGTATCGTTCCTTGGTGCCCTTGCGGCGATGACCGTTCTTGGATTGTCGATCAACATGCTGACGCTCGTCGCTCTGTTGATGGTGATCGGCATCCTGATGGATGACGCGATGGTGATCGCAGAGAATATAGAGACCAAGCGTGCACAAGGTCTGCCGCCCTTTGAAGCCGCAGTCGCTGGAGCGGTTCAGGTTGCACCCGGCGTGATTGCTTCCTTTGCCACAACGGCGGCGATTTTCGGGTCACTTGCCTTTCTGCAGGGCAATCTCGGCGAGGTTCTGCGCGTCATCCCTATAGTTATGCTTCTTGTCCTGATCGTGTCGCTGATCGAGGCATTCCTGATCCTGCCCGCCCATCTGTCCCACGGGGCGAGCGCGCAGCCTGACAAGCCGCGACGTGCCGACCTTTGGCTGACAGGCGCGCGGCAGAACGTGGTTGGACCCGTTGTCCGCGCAGCGGTTACCTGGCGATGGTTGACCCTTGGGATTGCGCTGATGGCATTCTGTGCATCGCTTGCGGCAATGATGAGCGGCGGCTTGAAGTTCCAGGCCTTTCCGGATCTCGAGGGCAATCAGATTCAGGCACGCATCGCGTTGCCCGCGGGCGCACCGATTGAACAGACAGAAGCCGCGATGGCATATGTGCTGGACGGGCTGGGCCGAGTAAACGCAAACCTTTCCCCGGGCAATCCAGGTGGAGAGGCTCTGGTCCGCGATATTGTCCTAGCCTATGGAGAAAACGCTGACGTCGGCGGAACGGGCGCGCATCTGGTCACGGCCAGAATTGATTTGCTGGACACAGAGATACGTGAACCAACTCTGCCTCAGATTCTGGCGACATGGCGAGAAGAGGTGCCGATAACGCCAGCGATCCGGCGGCTGAGCCTGACGGAAGGTGTGACTGGCCCTGCCGGACGGGCAGTTGAACTTCGTCTTGCCCACGATGATCTCACGACGCTCGAGGACGCATCGACCGCGATGCATGACTGGCTTGCCCGGTACGCCGGGATCTACAACGTCGCGACGGATCTGAACCAGGGACGACCAGAATTGCGCTTCACCCTGAGCGAGGGCGCCGGCGCGTTGGGTCTGGATGCGCGCGACGTGGCCGATCAAATTCGCGCCGGGTTCCAGGGTGCAACCGCAGATGTGATCCAATCGGAAGGATCGGCTTGGGACATTGACGTGCAACTCGGCGAGACAAATCGCCGTTCAATTGATGATGTGCTATCATTTTCCATCAAGACGCCGTCGGGAGATCGTGTTCCGCTGGAAGCCGTCGCCGATCTGGAAGAAGGGCGCGGCTATGCGGTCCTGCGCCGGATAGACGGTCTGCCAACCATCACGGTTACTGCTGATGTCGACACGACACTCGGCAACGCCGACGAGATTGTCCGGGACACCGTTGCCAACTTCCTGCCGAAGCTAAAGGCGGAGCATCTGGGTCTGTCGGCGCAGGTCAAAGGGGCCAGCGCCGCGTCTGACAAAACTCGGTCATCCATGGCTGCCGGTCTGGTGATTGGCCTGCTGATGATTTTCATAGTGCTCAGCATTCAGTTGCGCAGCTATGTGGAACCCTTGGTGGTGATGGTGATCATTCCCCTGGCATTCTCGGGGGCAGTCGCCGGTCACTTGCTGATGGGCATCGATATTTCAATGCCAAGCATGCTTGGTTTCGCCTCGCTGGCCGGGATTGTAGTGAACGACTCGATCCTGCTTGTGCACCTGATAAAGCAGGAACGGACAAAGGGCGTCAGTGTGGCCGATGCAGCATTGATCGCCGCAATGGCGCGCTTTCGGGCCATTTTCCTCACCTCTCTCACAACCGTCGCGGGGGTTACGCCATTGATGTTCGAAACCAGCCTGCAAGCCCAACCATTGATCCCGATGGTCGTCTCGATCGCATTCGGCCTGACGGCCACGACACTGCTCATCTTGCTGGTGGTGCCGGCCTTCTACACGGCGCTCGACGATCTTTTGAACCTGTCGCCGAAACGCGGGAACTTTCGTAGCTGGGATGCAATCAACGTCGCACCCTAAACAGATTGACCCGTTCTTGACCGCCAAACAGGTTACGATGCACCGTTGCAAAGGTGCGAGAGAGGTATTGGTGCTCATCGAAGGGGAAAAACAATGGCGATGGTTTCGCTCTGCCGAGAGGGACAAGCCGGATAACCGGTATCACTAGCTGGCCAGGGCTGATTGTTCCGACCTCTGAAGCGGGTTGCGAGGCGAGCGTGAGATTCCACGTGCATCGCTGGTCATCTTGATTTCAAACAGGCTTACTGAAGAGAGCCAAGAAAACGCTCCGCGTTCTGCAAATGAGCGTGGCGCGTGGCGTCATTCATTCTGTCCGCCGTACGACACATCATTGCCCAGCGTGGGTTGGTGCCAAGCTGTTTCTTGTGTTTGTGGATGAACCGCCAGTAGAGTCCATCCCATGTATCCGCCCAGTCCCCTTTGCCCCAATGGCTCATCTTCCGGACGTAGTTTGATCCGGAGAAGTAGGGCTTCGTGGTGATCAGCCCGCCGTCCGCGTGCTGGCTCATCGCATAGGTGTTGGGCACCATCACCCAGTCATAGCTGTCGACGAACATCTCCATGAACCAGCGGTAGACGTCGTCGGGATCGAACTCGCACAGAAACATGAAACCGCCCAGGACCATGAGCCTCTCGATATGGTGGCAGTATCCTGTCTCGAGGACGCGCCGGATCGTATCGTCGATCGGGTCGATGCCTGTCGTTGCGTCATAGAAGGATTGCGGGATTTTTCGCGTGTGACCCCAGTGGTTTGTCGTGCGCATCCGAACGCCCAGATCCTCGTAGGTGGCGCGCATGAATTCCCGCCACCCGATGATCTGGCGCAAGAACCCTTCCATCGAATTCAGCGGCACGTCATGTTTGTCTGCGTGCGCCAAGGTGGCGTCCAGGATTTGCTTGGGCGTCAGCAGACCGACATTCAGCATCGGTGTCAGAACGCTGTGCCAAAGCCAGCTTTCACCCTCGAGGATGGCGTCTTCATAGGGGCCGAAACTCTCGAAGCGTTCCTTAAGAAAAGTGTCGAGCCAGGCCGCGGCCTCGTCGTGACGGGTTGGGTAGATCAGGGCCGTCAGCGAGCCGTAATTATCCGGAAAGTTGGCCTCGACACTGTCTCTCGCCGCAAGGTCGATCTGGCTGCGGTTGACAGCCGGCAGTTCGGGAAGGTCGCCAAGCCTTGCCTTCGGGACTTTCTTCCGGTTGTCCTCGTCAAAGCTCCACTGCCCGCCAACAGGGTCGTCGCCGTCCACCAGCACGTCCAGCCGCCGCCGCTGAAACTTGTAGTACTCTGCCATGAACCAGCGCTTGCGGCCATCGGACCACGCATCGTTCATCTCGCGTGTGTTCAGAAACCCCGGCGTGCTCACGATGCCGAGCGAGAGACCTGCGTCGCCCGCCGCGGCACGAAGACGCTTCATTGCCGTGTGGTCCACCGGATCCGCCACAACGATCCTGTCGACCCCCGCCTCGGCAAGGTCTGCGACTAGTCTGGCGATCATGCCAGTTGCACGCCGGTACTTGACGATCTCGACCGCCCACCCCTCGCCTTTCAATCGCTCTGCATAATGGGCCATCGTCGCGCGATGGAGCCACAGCTTCTGCTTGTGAAACGTTGCAGGATACTGCGGATCCCCGAAGAAAAGCGGGTCCTCGACCAGCACGATGCGATCCGGTTTTTCGTCGAGCCCCGGGTGCTCGGCGAAAAGCTGGTGGGGAAAAATAATGAGGGATTTTGACACGCCCGCTCCGATTGGCTGCTGTCCCGGGCAAGCTATGTCACAAGGGGGTTTAAGCAACGCTGGCACAAGTTGGCACCTCGGAAAACGACTGGGATCACATGCCTGAAGGACACACTATTCATCGCGCGGCGCGCGACCATTCGCATATGATCGCGGGCAAGACGGTCTGGGCGGGTTCTCCGCAGGGGCGATTTGTCGACGGGGCCGCCAAAATCAATGGCGCCATCTGTGACAGCACAGGGGCGGTGGGAAAACATCTTCTCTACCACTTCTCGAATGGTGAGACGCTCCACATCCATCTGGGCCTTGGCGGTTACTTCGTGTGTCAGGAACAGCCCGCAGACCCGCCGCGAGACGTGGTCAGGGTGCGGCTAGAAAGCGCGACCCACGCAATCGACATCATCGGTCCTAACACCTGCGAGCTGATGGCCACGACTGACATGGAGGCTTTTGCCTTACGTTACGGTCCAGACCTTCTGTCGGACAAACCGGATCCCGAACGCGCAATATGTGCCATCCGAAAAAGCCGCGCGCCGATTGCGCGCCTTCTCATGGATCAGAAGGTAATCTCGGGGATCGGAAACATTTATCGCGCCGAAATTCTATGGCTGAGAAAGCTCAATCCGATGACGCGCGGGGTCGACATTCCGGAAAGCGAACTCCGCGCACTGTGGGATGAAATGCGGGCGCTCTTGCAGATCGGTGTGGAGACAAATTCGATCATCACAAACGGCGACGTGTCTATGACTGGCGAGCGGGTTACCGAAAGGACCAACATATTCGCACGGGAGGTTTGCCCCGAGTGCGACACTGCAATCGAAAAGTCGAAGCTGAGCGGTCGCACACTCTATCATTGCCCGGTCTGCCAAGCGTAGTACTGTTGGTTTTCTAGTTTGGGAAAACGCCCGGTTTTTTTGACACTGCGGCGAAAATTTTGAGAGATAGTGCCTTTGCAAAGTGGCTCACAGAAAAAATAATGCGGATAAATTTTTCGGAAATCATCAGCAAACATTCAGAAATATATCTTTCTTATTGACGTTTAAATGTGAAAATTTTTCGCGGTTATTATATGTGTTTGAGTTGGAAAAGAATTTTTCTCTTCATCTGGCGATGATTTGCTCGTTTTTGCGCTGCGTTCAAATGTTATTGCGTCAAGATGCATTGATGAGCCCTTGGAAGACAGTCTTTGCCTCGCAAAGGCGTGTGCTCGGTCCCATCCTGCATCCATTTTCGGAAACAGACATGCGCCGACGCGGATGTGTCCATTGTGTTGTAAAATGGCACGGCTGCGCTTCAGATTTCGTAATGTAGCACTGCTTATGAAACGAGTGGGCCTGTCCTCTGAGCCGGATGCCTTAACGGCTAAACCCGCATTGCGGGCGTTTTGGGAACAGAACATCCCAATCGATCGTCTGTTTCGAAGGTCAGTGAAGTGTTGCCTTGGCAATCGTGTTGCGGGTCGCGACAAAGGGCTTGGAAATTCGTCAGGCCATTCTGAAACAGATCTGGTAGATTGGCCACGGGACTTTTGTCTTTGTGAAGGTCAGAGAGGAGCAATCCGATTGAGCGGGGATGTGCCGCCACTGGTGATCAGCATGGGTGATCCTTCGGGGATCGGTCCAGAGATTGTTGCCAAATGTTTTGCTGGTGGACATGCGCCTGACTGTTTCGTTGTCGGCAGCCCCGACGTCATGCGTCGTGCGGCCTCTCTGGCTGGTCTCAATTCGGTTGTGCGGGAAGCGAACGATTTGACCGGGGTGTCCGCTGCGCAGAGTGTTATCCCGGTTCTTCGGACCGTGCAGGCGGACCATCCTTTTCCGTTGGGGACAGTCTCTGCGTCAAGCGGCAGGGCCGCTTTCGATGCGATTGTAAGAGGGATCGAGTTGGTCAAAACTGGTAGTGCCGCAGGAATTATAACGGCACCAATCCACAAAGAGGCGCTGTCCGCAGCCGGGATATCCTATCCTGGGCACACTGAGATGTTGGCGGATTTTGGCGGCGCTGATCGGGTCGCGATGATGCTTGCCAATGACGAGATCCGAACCGTTCTGGTCACGATCCACGTCAGCTTGCGAGAAGCCATTGAGCACGCGGATTTTGACGCCCAATTGGACGCAATTGAACTCGCCCACGAGGCCTGCATTGATCTGGACATAGAATCTCCGAAGGTCGCGGTGGCAGGGTTGAATCCGCATGCAGGTGAGGGCGGGCGTTTCGGGCGCGAAGAAATCGAGGTTATCGCCCCTGCTATCGAAGCCGCGCGCGCCAGGGGGATCGACGCCTCGGGACCCTGGCCTGGGGATACTGTTTTTATGGCGGCGCGGCGCGGGAAGTTCGATGTGGTTGTTGCTCAGTACCATGATCAAGGCTTGATTCCGGTAAAATATCTGGGCGTCGAAAAGGGGGTGAATGTGACGCTTGGGTTGCCATTCGTGCGGACGTCCCCGGATCACGGAACCGCCTTTGACATTGCAGGGAAGGGCATCGCAGATCCATCCAGCATGGCGACAGCGATCGCCTATGCGCGCCGGCTGGTTGCGACACGTCGCAGGGCCCGAAAGTCCGACTGATGGGGCTGCGTTTCATCTTCATGCTGACGCGCAATGATCGCACTGTCCCGGATGCAACTGAGCATCTTGAGACAGCGCTGTCCTTGGGCGTGCGGCATATCGGGTTCAAGGATGTCGGCATCAGTGTAGGGGCCTTGAAGGAACTCAACGCCGCAATCCAGGCGAAAGGCGCGACATCCTATTTGGAGGTCGTCAGTCTGGATCGCGAGAGCGAGATGGCCTCGGCCCGCGCGGCGCTTGAGATCGGAGTGGATATCCTTCTTGGCGGGACACGGGTCCGGGACGTGCTGCCGATTCTGAACGAGCACACCGTTCAATATTACCCTTTTCCTGGCAGGATTTTGGGCCATCCGAGCATTTTGGATGGGACTGTCCACGAGATCGCTCAAAGCGCGCATGAACTTGCCGCGCATTCAGGCGTTCATGGTCTGGATCTGCTCGCATACAGGTCACCACTGGACGACATACCAGCCTTGATCGCGGAGGTATGCTCCGCATCACGCAAACCCGTCATTGTGGCCGGGTCAATTGCCGACAGGGACCGAATTGCCGCGCTTCGAAATGCTGGTGCTGACGGTTTCACGATCGGCACTGCAGCGCTGGATGGCGCCTATCCGAGTGGCGGGAAAACGCTGGCTGACCAGTTGTCCGCGATTGTGCGTGATGTTGCCGATCTGAATGGTCATCTGTCACCGTTTGGCAAAACAAGCCTGCGTCGCAGTTTCGAGATCGTCGATCTGACGAAGAAGCCGCCGCTTGCCGGACGGGTCAATGACATGGAGATACGACTGGTGCGACTAGAGGGAGCCGGGAACTGGCGGTTTCATCAAGTCGAAGACAAGATGTTCCTGGTTCATAGCGGACGGCTTCTGATGAAGTTCCGCGATCGTGAGGAAGTCGTGGAGGACGGCGAATTCATTCTCGTCCCGCACGGCGTCGAGCATTCACCGGTTGCCCTTACCGATTCCTGTGAGGTCGTGGTATTTGAGCCATCACAGGGATAGTGCGACCGTCCACACCAATGACCGGGGTTGAGCGCTCTTGTTCCTACCTGGCCCGGGGAGGCAGTGCGAGCCCGGGTTTGCCTGCTGGACCACCGCACATGTGTGTGTGCTTACGCTAACGTCATGCCGGCTAAGCCATGGCGGCAACAGCCGCGCTGCGGTTTTTCAACGCGTATTTCAATGCCGCTACACCTAACAGTGCCGACAGGGTCGATCCGAGGAGGACCCCCATGCGCACCTGGTTCAGTTGATCCGGGTCGTCGAACGCCAAGGTTCCGATGAAGAGGCTCATTGTGAACCCGACACCGGTCAAACAAGCTATACCGTAGACATGGAGCCACGTGGCCCCATCCGGCAGGCGGCACAATCCAGTTTTCACCCCGATCCACGAGAAGGCCATCACGCCAACTTGTTTGCCCACAAAGAGCCCGAGCGCGATGCCAAGGGGTAATGGGGCGGCAAGCGCGGCGAGAGACAAGCCTTGCAAAGAGACACCGGCATTCGCAAACGCGAAAACGGGAAGCACGAAAAAGGATACCCATGGGTGCAGTCCATGCTCTGCGGACTTGAGCGGGGACGTCTCGCCTTCAGGTGCCTTCAACGGGACCGTCAAAGCAATGAGGACGCCCGCTAAGGTGGCATGCACGCCTGACTTCAGAACGGCGACCCACATCACCACACCGATCAGTACGTAGGGCGCGAGCCGCATCACGCCTGCTCGGTTCAGACCCAATAACGCGGAAAGTCCGATTGCACCGATCGCCAACGCGGCAATCGAGACGCCGTCTGTGTAGAATATCGCTATGATCACAATCGCAGCCAAATCGTCAATTATCGCGACGGCCAGCAGGAACACCTTGAGCGATACAGGTATACCCCGCCCCAGCAGAGCAAGTATACCCAATGCGAACGCAATGTCGGTCGCGGCGGGTATGGCCCAACCATTAAGTGTATCCGGTGAACCGGTGTTGATCCCGACGTACACAAGTGCAGGGATCGCGATGCCACCGAGCGCCGCGATAAGCGGTAGTGCAGCGCGGTCCAAACTGGAAAGCTGCCCTTCGACCACCTCTCGCTTAATTTCAAGCCCGACAAGAAAGAAAAAGACGGCCATCAGGCCATCGTTGACCCACAGCAACAACGGCTTTGAAATCTCCAGCGCGCCGACTTGCACGACAATAGGGGTTTCGAGAAAGGCCGAGTAGTAAATCGCAAGTATCGAGTTATTTGCGATCAATGCAAACGCAGCGGCAAACATGAGAACCAGCCCGGGAGCCGCATCGTTCGAAAAGAATTGTGACAAACGGTGGGCGCGTCGGGCCAAGACCATTTTTTTCTCCTATGATTGTCGATAACTCTACATCCAATAGTACAAAATGGCCTGCGTCTGCTTTCAAGCAAATTCCATCTTCACGGAGTTTCGATTAAAAAAAGCTATCAAGGCGCAGCGAAAATGCGTCCTTACGCTCGCCGCTTTAATTCTAAGAACGATCAAATTCACAAACTCACACACAAGCAGCCGACGCTTTTCATCAGATCCGTTTGCTCTTCATCCGCCCTCGGCGAGATGACTTTCAGGCCCTGAATTTGATCAACGACCAGCCAGCGTTGATTGCGCCAATCTATTTGATCATCGAAATAAATTGAAAAAAACTATCAATGTTGATCTGCACCCGTAATTTGGTAGCTCGCCTTTCGCAAACGTACATACGAGCAGACATGCCATGCCTTCACTGAGACAACTCGAATATCTGACGGAACTTGCCCGCCAGCGTCACTTCCGCCGCGCTGCAGAGACCCTCGGCGTCAGTCAGCCAACGCTGAGCACTCAGTTGAAATCAATGGAAGATCGACTGGGCCTCGAGTTAATCGAGCGTAACCGCACTTCGGTCCTGATTACCCCCGCCGGTCAAAAGGTGGTAGAGATCGCCACCCGGATGCTGCGTGACCGACAGGAAATTTTTGATGTCGCTAAAGCGGCACGCAGGCCTCTGGGCGGTGTCTTGCGGCTTGGCTTGCCGTCGACGATCGGTCCAAATCTGCTGCCACTGCTGCTGCCAGCGTTACATAAGTCGCATCCGGGACTTGTTCTGCACGTCCGCGAAGATGTGCCAAGAAATCTCCCTGGTGCCCTGGCAACCGGTATTCATGACGTGTTGCTGGTCCCGCTTCCGGTCAATGGTCCGGATCAGGTCACGCAGCCGGTTTTTCGCGAACCGCTCTTCGTCGCCATGGCAGAAGATCACCCCCTTGCCGCAACCCGTGAGATCTCACGCAAAGATCTGAAGGGTCAGAAGGTTCTCACGCTGGAGCATGGACATCAGCTTCAAGAGCAGGTCGCAGCAATCTGTGAGGAAGTCGGCGCTGATCTCGCCTTCGATTTCGAAGGGACCAGTCTTGATACTCTGTCTCAGATGGTGGCAATGGGGACGGGGATCACGTTCTTGCCGGGCCTCTATGTAGAGCGTGCGACGAGCGCGCAGTCCGGTATTGTCGTGCGCTCCCTATCTGGCAGAACACTAAGCCGGACCATCGGAGCTGTCTGGCGTGAAAGCTCGGCCCGCGCCGATGAATACGAACTTTTGATCAAGTTCGTCCGCGCTGCCGTCGCCGAGAACTTTCCGACCTTCATGCTGCTCTAAATCACGGCGCCTTGACGCGCGTCCAACAGGACCCACCGAAATGGACTTTCTCTCGCTTGCCCTGGACAATCTGGGCGCACCCATGGTGCTGTGCTTCCTCCTGGGACTGGGGGCGGCACTGGCCCGCGCCGATCTGTCGATCCCAGAGCAGGCCGCGCGGATGATGTCGATCTACCTGCTCTTCGCGATTGGAATGAAGGGCGGGGTCGAAGTTGCGCGCGTCGGGTTTGGTCCGGAAATCTTGATGGCCCTGGTGACAGGTGTCGCACTGAGTATTCTCCTGCCATTGGTCGCTTTTTCGGTGCTGCGGGTCACGACTGGATTGTCGGCAATCGATGCTGCAGCCGCTGCAGGACACTACGGATCAATTTCGATTGTAACCTTCGTCGCCGGTACGCAGGCGCTGGAAAACATGGGGCTCGCATATTCTGGATACATGGTTGCGGTCGCCGCGGCGATGGAAGCGCCCGCGATCATTGCCGCGTTGTGGCTCGCTGCGCGCGGCGGGGCCCATACCAAGCCCGCTCCCATGCGCGAAATTCTCTTGAATGGCTCAATCGTTCTGTTGTGCGGAGCAGTTGTGGTCGGCTGGATTGCCGGGCCGCCCGGATTTGAGAGTGTCAAAGGTCTCTTCGCAGAGCCGTTCAAGGGCGTATTGTGCCTCTTCCTGCTCGACATGGGACTTCTTGCCGGTCGTCATTTGAGGAGCGCTGCCACCGATATTAGTCGGACGGTTATTGCCTTCGGGATCTATATGCCTCTGATCGGGGCTGCGATTGGTGGTGCAGCGGGCTGGTTGATTGGGCTTACGCCGGGCGATCTGGCGCTATTGATAACCCTTTCGGCCAGTGCGTCTTACATTGCCGCGCCTGCCGCGTTGCGGGTGGCTTTACCCAAGGCCAACCCGGCAATCTATCTGACACTGTCGCTGGGATTGACGTTTCCCTTCAACCTCACTTTCGGCATACCGATCTACGTCGCGCTGGCCGAGACGCTGGCCGGATAGGAGGCAGTCATGCAGACCCATCAAAAGCTTCGGATGGACATTCTGATAGAGGCACCTCTTAAGGCGAAACTCTCAGCCATGCTCGAGGCGCACGAGGTTTCGGGTTTCACGGTCTTCCCGGCTCTTGGTGGCAGTGGAGGCGACGGCGACTGGTCTCGGATCGGGCAGATCACGGATATTGGGCAGATGCTGCTGTTCACATGCATTCTGGATGAAGCGCGTTCAAATGGGTTGCTGGAAGAGCTATACGCCAGCTTATCGGACCACATTGGTTATGTGACGACAAGCGACGTCTCAGTGATCCGGCCACGTAAGTTTCCTTGAAGACATTCATCGCTTTGCGTTTTCGGATCTGGTCAACGAATGCAGGGTGGTAGGTTGAGCTAATGCCCACAAACAAACAGCTCGAGTAGTCTTGCACTGGCGTGCTCGGTCGGCGTCACTTCGGACAGTGCGCCGGTGCTTTCAGGTCGCAATCGGGCGGTTGACGGGTGGTCAATTCTGTGTTGTGTACTTATTGTATACATTACGAGATGACCATGAAGCCAACTGGAAAACAGCTCTGCCTGGATGATCTCAGGCGCCGGATCCTGGCAATGCAGGTTCCGCCCGGTTCGGATCTGGACGAATCTGAACTTTCTGCGCGCTACGAGATTTCCCGAACACCGCTCAGGGAAGTGCTTCAGCGTCTTTCAGGCGAAGGATATGTGACGCTGTCCGCGAATCGCGGAGCCAAGGTGGCTTCGATGGATCTGGCGACCATGCGGACGTTCTTTCAGACAGCGCCGTTAATCTATTCTAGCGTCGCGCGGATGGCCGCTGAAAACCGGACCAAAGCTCAGTTGGATGATCTGAAATTTGTTCAGAGTGCTTTTTCCGCCGCGGTCGGTGGTCGTGATCCGGACGCCATGGCGCTGAACAATCACCGTTTTCACGAGATAATCGGCGAGATGGCGGACAACGCCTACCTGATGTCGAGCTTGAAGCGATTGCTGATAGATCACACGCGGCTCGGGCAGGTGTTCTATCGACCCTCGGCAGCGGCGGAGACTGTTGCGATCCGCCAGGCCAGCCAGCAACACGACGCGATGATCGCTGCGCTGGAAGCGCGCGAGGTTGGCGTGATCACCGAACTTACCCTGCAGCATTGGGACCTGAGTCGCGATCGCATGGAGCGCTTCGTGCGGCCCGATCCGTTACCGCTGGATGTGATCGACTTTGTGGAGAAGAAAAATGCAGTTTGAGGGCATCATCACCCCGGTGGTCACGCCCCACCACGACGATCACAGCATCGACCGTGACAAATTTGCCGAGGTGCTGGAGTTCCTGATCGAGAAAGGCATAAGCGCCGCGCTGATCGCTGGTACCACCGGCGAATACTACGCGCAGTCGCCCGAAGAACGCTTCGAACTGATGAAGCTGGCCAAAGGGATCATTGGGACGCGGCTGCCACTGATCGTTGGTACTGGCGCTATGCGGACGGAGGATTCCATCGAGTATGCGAAGGCCGCGCGCGAGAACAGGGCAGATGCAATCCTTATTACTACCCCGCCCTATGCTTATCCGACAGGGCGAGAGATCGCGTTGCACGCGCTGGCGATTGACCGTGTCGCTGACTTGCCGGTGCTGCTCTACAACTACCCAGGCCGCATGTCCGTGAACATGGACGAGGAAACCCTCGACCGTCTGGGCAAATCGCCCAACTTCAAATCCATCAAGGAAAGCTCCGGCGATCCGAACCGTCTGCACATGCTCGCCCGTGATTACCCCCATATCGCGCTGTCTTGCGGGATGGATGATCAGGCGCTGGAATTCTTCGTTTGGGGTGCGACCTCGTGGACCTGCGCCGGGTCGAACTTCGCGCCAGAGGCTCACATCGCCATGTACCGGGCCTGCGCGGTGGAAAAAGACTTCGATAAGGGCCGGCGCATCATGACCGCGATGCTGCCCCTGATGCGGGTGCTGGAACAGGGCGGCAAATTCGTCCAGTGCATCAAGTACGGCATGTCCGGGCGCGGCATCGACTGCGGGCCACCCAGGCGGCCTTTGCAACCCCTGAACAAGGACGACAAGCGCGCCTTCGACGAGGTCGTCCGCACCATGAACACCACCATCTCCGCCATCGAGCGGGACCATAACAAGGGGGGCAAGTGATGTCGGACCTTCTGACCCGCGAGGAGTACGCCGCCCTTGCGGCCAGCATCGACTACCCCAAGGCTGCCTTCATCGATGGCAAATTCCGCCCCGGTAAGGGCGCGAAGCTGAAGACGGTCAACCCCGCCACCGGCGCGGCGATTGTGACGATCGCCGCCTGCAATGCCAAAGATGTGGATCTGGCAGTTCAAAAAGCCCGCGAGGCCTTCGATCAGGGCCATTGGTCGAAGCTGCATCCGTCCGATCGGAAGGACGTGCTGATCCGGCTGGTCAAACTGATGACCCGGAACCGCCGCGAATTGGCGGTGATGGAATCGGTTGAGGCGGGAAAACCCATCGCCGATTGCGAGACCATCGACATTCCCGAGGCGATCAACTGCATCAAGTGGCACGCCGAAGCGATCGACAAAATCTATGACCAGACCGCCCCTGCGGGCGACGATGCGTTGGCGATGATCGTGCGCGAACCCGTCGGCGTGGTAGGTGCGGTGCTGCCCTGGAACTTTCCGCTGCTGATGGTGGCCTGGAAGATCGGCCCCGCGCTGGCGGCGGGGTGTTCCGTGATCATCAAGCCCGCCGAGCAAACCAATCTCACGGCGCTGCGGGTTGCCGAACTGGCGCGGGAGGCCGGGGTGCCGAACGGGGTGCTTCAGGTGCTGCCGGGTGACGGTCCGTCCGTCGGTGAGCCGTTGGGCATGCACCCGGATGTCGACATGATCAGCTTCACCGGTTCCACCGAAACCGGCCGACGGTTCCTGCGTTACTCGGCGGACAGCAATCTGAAGAAAATCGTTTTGGAATGCGGCGGCAAGAACCCGTTCGTCGTGTTGGAGGATGCTGAAAACCTGGACCTGATCGCGGAGCATCTGGTGAATGCCGCGTTCTGGAACATGGGGGAGAACTGTTCTGCCGCCTCTCGCCTGATCGTGCACAAATCAGTACGTGAACCCCTGATGGAACGCGTTCTGGCCCGCGCCAAGCTGTGGCGCACCGGTGATCCGCTTGACCCGGCCAACCGGATGGGTGCGCTGATCGACGCGGATCATCAAAAGAAGGTTAAGTCCTACCTAAAAAAGGGCGCTCTGATCGGCGGGAAGGCAGATGGCCCTTACCTCAAGCCAACGATCTATGCGGCCAAGCCCGGTGACAAGATCGCAACCGAAGAGATTTTCGGTCCGGTGCTGTCTGTGATCGAAGTGGGCTCGGATGAGGATGCCGTGGCCATGGCCAACCAGACGGAATACGGGCTGGCCGCCAGCGTCTTCTCGGCCAATGGCCGCCGTGCCATGCGAGCGGCGCGGGCGATTAAGGCCGGAACCGTGACCGTCAATTGCTATGGCGAGGGAGACGCGACCACGCCCTTTGGCGGTTACAAACAATCGGGCTTCGGCGGCCGAGATAACGGCCTGCATGCCCATGATCAATACACGGAACTGAAGACGATCTGGGTGGATCTGAGTGATCCCGCAGACGGGGATGATTTGGGATGAATGAGGTGATCGAAGAGCGCCGCACCCGCCGCGGCGGTCGCGGAACCCGCCGCGAAATCCGCACGACTGTCTCGGACGAAATGCTGCCCGCGCTGCATCGGCGGCTGCCCTTGACGGAACCCATGAGCCAGGAGCAGATCGAGAAGATCGACGCCGCATCGATGGACATTCTGGAAAACGTCGGTGTGGTTTTTCGCGACCCGGTGGCAATCGAGGACTGGACTTCAGCAGGCGCCGGCATCCGCGATGGCGACAGGGTGCATCTGGACCGGGGGCTGGTGCGGGAGTTGATCAAGACCATCCCGGACAGCTGGACCTATCACGCGCGGAACCCGGCCAAGAACCTGCCGTTCGGCAACGACCATTCCATGTTCGTTCCGATGACCGGCGCGCCTTATCTGCGGGATCTTAACGACGAGCGCCGCAATCCGACGCTCGACGACCTGGCGAACTTCCACAAGTTGAGCCACATGCTCCCGGCGATCCATTCCTCTGCCCATCACATTGTGGAGCCTTATGATCATCCTATCAGCCAGCGGCATCTGAGGATCACCTATTCATCGATGCAGCACTCGGACAAGACGTTCATGGGCATGACGACCAGCCCGAAGAACGCCGAGGACGTGCTGGACATGTGTGCGATCCTGTTCGGCGCGGAGTACATGGAAACCCACCCGGTCGTGACGGGAAACTGCAACGGAAACAGCCCGCTGGTCTGGGACGAGGTCATGCTGGGCGCGATGCGCGCCTTCAACCGACGCAACCAGCCGGTGCTCTGCTCACCCTTTGTGCTGGGCGGTGCGAACACGCCGGCCTCTACGGCGCCGACCGTGGCGCAGCTAAACGCCGAGGCGTTGAGCGCTCTTGCCTACACGCAAGTGATCCGGAAGGGCTGCCCGGCGATCTACGGGCACTATCTGGCCACCGTCAGCATGAAATCCGGCGCGCCGATGGCGGGAACGCCGGAGATCAGCCTGATGAACCTGATGATTGGTCAGATGGCGCGGTATTACGGTGTGCCCTGGCGCACGTCGAACACCCTGGGCGGGGCGAAACTCTTGGACGCGCAGGCAGGCTATGAAAGCGCGACGACCCTGATGGCCGTGATGATGGCCGGGGCCAACTACATTTGGCACTCGGCTGGGTGGAACGAGGCCGGGATGCATTGCTCAACAGCCAAATTCATCGTCGACGCGGAACAATGCGCCATGGCCTATCGCATGGCCGAAGGCATTCGCTGGGACGATTTTGACGAAGCCGTCGCGGCGGTTTCAGATATCGGCCCGGGCGGGCACTATCTGGGCCATCCGCATACGCAGGCCAACTTCCAACGTGCGTTTTTTATGCCGGAGATGTTCGACAACAACTCCATAGAGCAGTGGACCGCCGAAGGTGCGGTTCAGACACCGGAGCGGGCTTTGAACAAGGCGCGCGAACTGCTGGCGGCTTATGAAGAACCCAAGCTGGATCCCGGCGTAGACGAGGCATTGTTGGACTACATCGCCCGGAGGGAGCAGGAGATACCGGCGGCAGATGCACTGAACAACGAGCATTGAACCGGCCTGACCATGAAGATCATCGCAATCGATGTCTTTCAGGTTGATCTGCCCTACGCGGGCGGCACCTACGAGCTGTCCGGTGGCCGGGTCTACAAATCCTTCGATGCAACGATTGTTCGTATCCGCGCAGATAATGGCTTGGAGGGTTGGGGAGAGTCGACGCCCTTTGGCCCCAACTACATCGCGGCGCATGCACGCGGTGTCCGCGCCGGGATCGCCGAGATCGCGCCGCACCTGCTGGGTCGTGACCCGATCGAGGTTGACCGGATCAACGACCGGATGGACGAGGCTTTGACGGGCCACAACCACGCCAAGGCGGCGCTCGATATCGCGTGCTGGGATCTTTTTGGCAAGGCCGTCGGACTGCCTGTCTCTAGGCTGATGGGGGGTGGAACTGGACAGCCCATGCCGGCGATCAGCTCGATCCATACCGGCGAACCAGAGGATATGCGGGCCCGTGTTGCTGACCATCGCCGCCGGGGGTATCGCGGGCATTCGATCAAGATCGGGGCAAGCGCGGATGAGGGCGGCCCGCTAATGGATGCAGAGCGCATCGCTGCCTGTCTGGCCGATCGCCAGCCCGGTGAGTATTTCATCGCCGATGCCAATGGCGGCCTCACGCCAGAGACCGCGCTGCGCATGCTGAATGCGCTGAACCCGGGACTGGATTTCGTGCTGGAAGCCCCCTGCGCGACGTGGCGGGAGACGCTGTCGCTGCGTCGCCGATGCCCGGTTCCCATCATTCTGGACGAACTGGCCCAGCAGGACAGCGATCTTGCACTGCTGCTGGCACAGGATGCGGCCGACGGCATCGGCCTGAAGATCACCAAGGCCGGTGGACTGACAGCCGTTCGGCGCCATCGCGACATCTGCCGCGCGGCCGGGCTGACGATGAGCGTTCAGGACACTGTCGGATCGGCGCTGTCATTCGCCGCTATCCTTCATGCCGGGGCCACGGTCCCAAGTCGACTGCTGCGCTGCGTTCTCGATACGCGGGACATGGTTGCGCTGGAGGTCGCCGATCTGCATGCACCGATCGTCGATGGTGGTGTGCTGCCGCCAGCCAGTCCGGGGCTTGGGATCACGATGCGCGAGGACGTACTCGGGCCGCCGATCGATGGCTGGGCGATATGATGATGCTTGAGGGCAGGAAGGCGCTGGTCACCGGCGCCGCTGGCGGAATAGGTGCAGCAATTGTCCGGCGGCTTCAGGCGGCAGGAGCATCGGTTGTCGGCACGGATCGGGCAGAGACCGACCTACCCGGCGACCTGACCGAACCGGCGTTCTGTGATGCGCTGCCCGGGCTGGCCGCAGACCGAATGGGCGGCTTGGACATCGTCGTAAACAACGCCGGCATCATCACGCGGGGAAAGATCACCGAGGCGACTGATGATAATCTTGCACGTAGCCTCGCCGTGAATGTCGAGGCACCCTTTCGTATCTGCCGCGCTGCAATCCCGCTGATGGCCACTGCAGGCGGCGGATCTATTGTGAACATTGCCTCATGCTGGGGTGTGCATCCGGGGGCGGATCATCCCGTCTACTGCATGACGAAGGCGGCGCTCGCATCGCTGACCCAGTGTCTGGGCCGGGATCACGCGCATCAGGGTATCCGAGTCAACGGAGTCTGCCCGAACGAGGTGAACACGCCGATGATCCGCACCGGCTTCCAGATCAGGGGGCTCGATGCAGACAAAGCGATCGAAGATCTCAACGGTTCGGTCCCGCTTGGACGGATTGCTGAGCCGGGCGATATTGCGGATGTCGTGGTCTTCCTTGCCTCGGATCAGGCCCGGTACATGTGCGGCGCGCTGGTCGAGGTGAATGGTGGGAAGCCTGTCGGATGAGCGCACTGGCCGGAAAGGTAGCTCTGATCACCGGCGGTCGGTCCGGCATTGGCAGGGCCACGGCGGATCTGCTGGCCGCGCAGGGGGCGAAGGTTTTCACCGCGCAGCGAGGAGCGGATGGGTCGCACGACAGCGTCGTAGTGGATCTGTCTGGGCCGGATGCGCCGCAAGCGGTTATCGATGAAGTACACAGACGTGCCGGACGGCTGGATATACTGATTAACAATGCCGGACTGATGCTTGAGGGGACCGCACTGGAGATGTCCGCAGAGGATTGGGCGCGAACCCTCCAATTGAACCTGACCGCTCCGTTCCTTCTGATCAAGCATGCGCTGCCGCTGTTGATCGAGACGACGGGCACGATCGTGAATGTCGGGTCAGTGGAAGGTCTTGGGTCGAACCCGCGACACCCGGCGTACTGCGCCTCGAAAGCCGGGCTGCACGGACTGACACGCGCGGTGGCGGTTGACCATGGCCCGGACGGCGTGCGCTGCAATGCGGTGGCGCCGGGTTGGATCGACACCGACTTGAACGAGGATTTCATCGAAAGCCAACCGGACCCCGGTTCCTTTCGCGATAGGCTTGGCACGATCCATCCTGTCGGACGGACCGGAACGCCAGGGGAGGTCGCCAGTCTAATCGTGTGGCTTGCCGGACCCGAGTCTGGATTTGTCACCGGCCAGATTTTCACGATTGATGGTGGCCGCATGGCGAAGCTGAGTCTGCCATGAAAGTGTCGCGTCTACCCAAGGATACAGGACTCGCCGCCTGGAACGCGCTGCACGATCATCGTCTGCCGGTCAATCCTTTGTGCAATGATACGACGGCTGAATGGCTTGTCATCGGCGCGGGATTTGCCGGTCTCGCCGCGGCGCGGCGCTTGTCGCTGAACAATCCCGGCGACCGGATCGTCGTTCTTGACGCGGTACGCCTGGGCGAAGGGCCGGTCGGGCGCAACTCAGGGTTCATGATCGATCTGCCCCATGTGCTGACCTCGGGCGACTACACCGGCGATGGCGACGCAGATCAGCAGGACATTTGGGCGAACCGAGCGGCGATCGACTTCGCGATGGAAGGGGCGCGGGCGTTTGGAATGCCTGACGAGGCGATCGTCCGGTCCGGCAAAATCAACGGTGCAGCAACGCGCAAAGGCATGGCGCACAATGAAGCCTACGCCCGGCACCTCGACGGCATGGACGAGCCCTATCGTTTGCTCGACGCGGTTGAGATGCGGGCGGTTACAGGATCAGATTATTACCTTGGCGGTCTGTTCACACCCGGGACGGCAATGCTGCAACCAGCCCTTTTTGCGACGGGTATGGCTGCGGGTCTCAGCAGCAACCGTATCCGGATCCATGATGAAAGCCCGGTGACGGCGCTCGACCAAAAAGGCCTGGACTGGGTGGCGCAAACGCCGGGCGGGTCCATCACCGCGCCACGCGTCATTCTGGCCGTAAACGGCCATGTGCAAAGCTTTGGCGGGTATCAGGGCCAGCTTATGCACGTGATGCTTTATGCTTCGATGACGCGCGCGTTGTCCGATGCCGAGGTAAAGGAGCTCGGCGGTGATGAAACCTGGGGGATCACACCGTCGGACCCGATGGGGACGACGGTCCGGCGGATTTCGGGGCAGAGCGGCCACCGGATCATCGTGCGCAATCGCTGTACCTTCTCACCGGACCTCGCGTTGAAAGGCGAAGGTATTGGAACTGTGGAGCGCGACCACGACCGATCCTTCCAGGCAAGGTTTCCAAAGCTTGCGGACGTCGACATGGAATATCGCTGGGCTGGTCGACTATGCCTGTCGCGAAACGATGCGCCTGCGTTCGGTGAGATACAGCCTGGCCTGTTCTCGGCCTGTTGTCAGAACGGGTTGGGGGCGGCCAAAGGTACATTCAACGGCATGGCTGCCGCTGACCTCGCATCTGGCCTGGATTCAGATGTCGTGCGCTATCAAAAGGCACGCCCCGCGCCGGACCGCCTGTTGCCTTCCCCGTTGCTGCGCATCGGCGCTCCGCCGACGATCCGCTATCGCGAATGGGCCGCGGGGAGGGAACTTTAGCGTCTAAGCCAGATTTTCATACGGAACATCCGTCACCAACATACGGCCCGGGGTGTGGGTGATGCAGATGTTCGGGCGCGCATTCTGCAGAACGTTTTGTGGCGTGACGCCGCAGGCCCAGAAAACCGGGACATCGTCGTCGTCGATCTGCGCGGGCTCGCCCCAATCCGGCGCCGTGATGTCCATGACACCAATTGCTGCCCCGTCTCCCGTGTGCACGGGCGCTCCGTGAGCCTGTGGGAAGTCCGATGTGATCTCGACCGCAAGACCGACCTGATCCTTAGGGATCGGCCGCATCGATACGACCATCTGCCCTGAAAACGGGCCCACTGGGGTCAGATCGATATTGGTGCGATACATCGGGACCGTCACATTCGCCTCGATATGCTTCATCCGGATCCCGGCAGAGGCAAGCGCGCGCTCGAACGTGAAGGAGCACCCCAGTGCAAACGCGACCATGTTGCCGGTCCAGAGGTCCGAGATATCGTGAACCGCAGCTTCAAGTTCGCCCCCGCGATACACGTTGTAGCTGGGCACATCGGTTCTGATGTCGATGTCCCCGAGCATCGGCATAATGGGGTCGCCCCGGCCAGAGACTCCGACCAGCGGGCACGGCTGACTGTTCAACTTGCAGAACTCGTGAAAGTCATCGGCGTATCCATCGCCAAGGATTGCCAGATTGGCCTGAAGATTGCCGGGCGCAAACCCTGCGGTCTGCCCGCGGTAGCTGCCCGAGCGGATGTGATTGCGAATCTCATCCACCGGTTGTTTCAGTAGACTGGCATAATCGTTCGCGGTCATGACTGCGCCCTCCCGCGCCCGACATTGCCCAACACGGTCCAATGACTCAAGGGGTTAACAACTGTTGCAGTGCAGCGCGAATCCGCGTTTAGTTCTAGGCGGGAGGCGGAGTGCCGGTGACCCGGAGCCGCACCAGACAGGGAGACAAGATCATGAAGAAACTTATTGCAGCTGCGGTGGCTGGTGCCGTGACCGCAGGCGCTGCCTATGCCGATGTTCAGGAAAAGGAATTTCTTACAGTTGGGACCTGGGGTAACCTGTTTAACTGGAAGGAACATGAAAGCCGGTTCTGGCAGAAGGTTCTGCCCGAGGCATCGGACGGTAAACTGACCGCAAACGCCAAGCCCTACACGGAGCTCGGCCTTTCGGGCTACGAGGTGGTCAAGCAGCTCGAACTCGGTGCCTATGACGCCGTGCATGCGCTGACCACCTATACCAGCCAGGACAGCCCACCTCTCGAAGGCATCGATCTGGCCGGTGTGTTCCAGGATTTCGCGACCTACCGCAAGGCGCTGGAATCGTACCGTCCGGTGATCGAGCGAGAGCTCCGCGACAAGTACAACGCCGAACTCGTCATGCTCTACACGTTCCCCTCGCAGCAGCTCTACTGCAAGCTGGGCGAAGGTGCGACCGGCCGCTTGGCCAGCCTTTCGGGCAAGAAGATCCGGACCTATTCCACCTCGCTTGCTGACTTCATCGAGGGCCTTGGCGCTTCATCCGTGACGATCGCTTTCTCTGAAGCTGTACCGGCGCTGGAAAAAGGCGTTGCCGATTGCGGCACGACCGGAACCGCGCCTGCCTACAATGCCAAGTGGTACCAGGTGACAACGCATGACGTGCGCGTAAAGCTGGGCTATGCGGCGACCTTCATGGCGTTCAACGGCGAAGTCTGGGACGAACTGACACCTGAGACTCAAGCTCTGATCAAGGCACAGGCGGCCGAGGTTGAGAACGAGATCTGGGCATCGATCGAAGCCACTGATGCGATGGCTGCGACCTGCAATACCTCAGGCCCGTGTGACTGGGGCGAGAACGGCGGTCTGGTGCCGGTCGAAATGAACGACGAGGACAACGCCATCATCAAGGACGTGGTCGAAAACACTGTTCTTAAGCGCTTTGCCGAGCGTTGCGGCCGCGCCTGCGCCGAAGAGTGGAATGCGACGATGGGCGAGATCGCCGGCGTCAAAGCTCCGCTGCCGGCAGAGTAAGCAAAATCGGGCCGCCTCATCACGGGGCGGCCAAAACCCCTTTTACCGATGGAACTGCTCGACCGTATCCACAAAGTCATGGAACGCGTGTCCCTCTGGGCCGTATGGCTCGGCGGGCTTTCGCTTCTGATCGCCGCATTAATCATCGTGATCGAGGTGGTCGGGCGAAAACTGGGTGGCGGCTTCCGCGTTCCCGGATCTGATGAATACTCCGGGTACATCTTCGCTGGCGCTACGGTCTGGGCTTACGCCTATTGCCTGATCCACCGAAGCCACATCCGCATCGACGCCCTGTACAACATCTTTCCGCAGCGTATCCGCGCGGTCCTTGACGTGCTGGGACTGGCGTTTCTGAACATCTACATTCTCTATCTGACCGAACGAGCGTGGGGCGTTCTTCTTGGCACGCTGGAAAAAGGCTCGAAGGCCGCGACACCGCAGCAGACGCCGCTCTGGCTACCTCAGACAGTTTGGGTCACCGGTTTGACCTTCTTTGCGATCGTCAGCCTGTTCCTTCTGTTCTATGCGGCGCTCTGCCTGGTTACCGGTCGCACTGCGCAGGTGCAGCAACTGGCTGGAACCATGTCCGTTCAGGAAGAGGTCGAATCCGAGACCAAGGGCGTGAAAGAACTGGATCGATGAAGACATTCTTCGCCCTTTTCAAAGCTGGCTCGCCCTGGTCGATCATCATTGCCCTGCTGGTTATGGTGCTGGCCGCTGTACATGTTGGCGCGGTTCTGGGGCTGCTTTCGTTGGGTTTGGACAACGTTTTCATGCGCGGCCGTCTGGTCCGTGCCATGGGCGAGTTCACCTGGGAGCAGCAACGCAATTTCCTGCTGATCGCAATCCCGCTCTACATCATGATGGGCGAGATTATCCTGCGGTCCGGGATCGGCCAGCGCATGTACGCCGCCGTGGCTCTTTGGCTGAATTGGCTGCCGGGTGGGCTGATGCACGCCAACATCGTCTCCTGCTCGATCTTCGCTGCGACCTCTGGATCTTCCGTGGCCACCGCCGCCACCATCGGCACGGTCGCCGTGCCGGAAATCGAGCGTCGCGGTTACAACGAACGCCTGTTCCTCGGCTCGATTGCGGCAGGTGGGACGCTCGGCATCCTTATACCGCCCTCGATCATCCTGATCCTCTACGGCTTCATCACCGATACGTCGGTGCCAGAGCTCTTTCTCGCCGGGTTTTTGCCCGGCATGCTGCTGTCGGTCTTCTTCCTGCTTGCGATCCTGATCGCCTGCATCCTGCGCCCCGCATGGGGCGGCGAAAAACAGGACGCGACCTGGGACGCTCGTTTTAGCAGTCTTCCGGATCTGATCCCGCCTTTGCTGCTGATCATCGGTGTCATGGGATCAATTTACGGGGGCATTGCAACGCCGACAGAGGCAGCGGCGGTCGGTGTCATCTTCTCGCTGATCCTCGCCGCTTACTACCGCGCGCTGTCGCTCGATCTGCTGAAGACGGCCTTTGAAGGAACGATGCGCATCACCGCGATGATCATCTTCATCATCATGGCGGCCGTGTTCCTGAACTTCATCCTTGGCTTCATGGGCGTTAGTCAGGCGCTGATCAAGTTCATCGAGGACCTGGGCTGGTCGCCGCTTCAGACCATGCTGGCGCTGGTCGTATTCTACCTGATCCTGGGTATGTTCATGGAAACCTTGTCCATGCTCTTGACCACTGTCCCGGTCGTGTTCCCGCTGGTCGTCTCGTTGGAGCTGTGGGGCATGAGCCCGGCTGAAACGGGGGTCTGGTTCGGGATCGTCATCACGATCCTGATCGAAACGGCACTTATCACGCCGCCCATCGGCGTGAACCTCTACGTCGTTCAGGGGATCCGCCAGCGGCAAGGTCCCTTCGGTGATGTCGCATGGGGGGCCATGCCCTTCGTGATCACCATGATCCTGATGGTGCTGCTGCTGATCTTCTTCCCGCAGATCGCCCTGTTCCTGCCGCAACAGTTCTTCTGATCAAGGAGATCCTCCATGCCCCGCGTCCGCACCGTTCCCGCAACGGACGTCACCGGCAACGCGCGGGAGATTTACGACAAAGCCGGAACCTACGGCTCGTTCTCGTCGCTGGTCGGTGTCATGGCCAATCGGCCTCCGGTTCTGGAACACACATTCGGGCTGCTTCTGGACCTGAAGGCGGAGGCCGCTTTGCCTGCCCGCTATCTGGAACTGGCATTGGTAACGGTGTCCAAGCTGAACGAGTGCACATTCTGCGTTTCCAACCACACGCCGCGATTGAATGCGGCGGGGATATCCCAGACTGCGTCCCAGAACATCTTGGATTACGCTTCGATCGACGAATTCGACGCCGTCGACAAGCTGGTGATCGAATATGCCGTGCAGGTGACCAACGACTTCCACCGGGTCAGGGACAGCATGATGGACCGGCTGAGGGAGCATTTCGACGACGCCCAGATCGTCGAGCTCACATGGCGCATCGCCCTTTGCGGGGCGTTCAACCGCTTCAATGATGTCTTGCAGACCGAGATTGACGAGGGGGTCGAGATTCTGGAACAGGACGGCGGGACGGCGGCTTAGCCGTACGCGCCATTCGTTCAGCGACGCGGTTCGTCCTGCAAACCAGGGCTTGCACCGGGTAGAACCCTCGGATATACGCGCGCGACCAAATCCACAGGCGGGGTTGGGCCGATGGGGGAGACATCCTCAGAGGTCCGCCGGTTGGGGACGAGACCTAGATCTCTGCCTCTTCTCCCCGCTGCGGCGAAACCGGAAAGGATACAACGCATGGCTCTGCCAGAGTTCACATTGCGTCAGCTATTGGAAGCTGGCGTTCACTTCGGCCACCAGACGCACCGCTGGAACCCGCGCATGGGCTCTTTCATCTATGGCGCGCGAAACGGCATTCACATCCTCGACCTGACGCAGACTGTCCCGCTGCTGGATGCAGCGCTGAACGCCCTGCGCGAATGCGTGGCAGGCGGTGGCCGCGTGCTGTTCGTGGGCACCAAACGGCAGGCGGCAGGTGCAATCAAAGACGCGGCAGAGCGTTCTGCGCAGTACTACATGAACCACCGCTGGCTTGGTGGCACGCTGACCAACTGGAAGACCGTTTCGAACTCGATCGGTCGTCTGAAGCAGCTGGACGAGCTGATGTCTTCGGGCGAAGCAGAAGGTTTTACAAAGAAGGAACGCCTTCAGCTCGAGCGCGAAAAAGGCAAGCTTGATGCGTCGCTCGGCGGCATCCGCGAGATGGGCGGTGTTCCGGACATGTTGTTCGTGATCGACACCAACAAGGAAGATCTGGCGATCGCCGAGGCAAAGAAGCTGGGCATTCCGGTCGTGGCGATCCTGGACACGAACTGTGATCCCGGCGGTGTCGATTTTCCGATCCCGGGCAATGACGATGCAGCGCGCGCGATTTCGCTTTATTGCGATCTGGCCGCGCGGGCGGTGATCGACGGCATGGCCTCGCAACTTGGTGCCGCGGGCTTTGACCTCGGCGAGCTGGAAGATGTGCCGGGCGAGGAAGCATTGGAAGAAGATCCGGGCGCTGCCGAAAATCCGGCGCCAGAGGTTGCCGCCGAAGAGGCGCCGGTCGAGCAATCACCGGCAACATGAGGGCGCGTAAGCCCCTTGAAATCAAATACTTAGATCGCTCCTCGGCGCATGCCCCGGGGCATATGGAGAACGCAAAATGGCGATTACAGCCGCGCAGGTGAAGGAACTCCGCGACAAGACGGGCGCGGGGATGATGGATGCAAAGAAGGCGCTGAGCGAAACTGACGGCGACATGGAAGCCGCGATCGACCTGCTGCGCGTAAAGGGTTTGGCCAAGGCCGACAAGAAATCGGGCCGCACGGCCGCCGAAGGCCTGGTGGCCGTCGCGACCGGCGGCGGTGCTGCCGTGGTCGTCGAGGTCAACTCGGAAACCGACTTCGTGGCGCGGAACGAAGAATTCCAGACCATGGTCGGCGGGATCGCAGAAGCCGCTCTGGGTGTGGACGATGTCGAGGCGCTGGCGGGCGCGGCGCTGGACGGCAAAACGGTACAGGACGTGATCACCGACAAAATCGCCACCATTGGCGAGAACATGTCGCTGCGGCGCATGTCGAAGGTCTCGGCCGATCACGTGGCCACCTACGTCCACAACGCTGTCACCGACGGCATGGGCAAGATCGGCGTGCTGGTCGGTGTAAGCGGCGGAGATGCTGCCGCGGCTGCGGCCATTGGCAAGCAGGTTGGCATGCACGTCGCGGCGATGAACCCGGCGTCGCTGGACGTCGCCGATCTGGACCCGGCGCTGGTCGAGCGTGAGAAGCAGGTACTGACCGATCAGGCCCGCGAATCCGGCAAGCCGGACAACGTGATCGAGAAGATGATCATGGGCCGGATGAACAAGTTCTACCAGGAAGTTTGTCTTTTAAAACAAACCTTTGTGGTCAATCCGGATCTGACGGTCGAGAAGGCGGTTGCCGGGGCGGGCGAGGGTCTGTCGATCACAGGCTTCGTGCGCTTCGAGGTCGGCGACGGCATCGACACCGGCCCGGAAGAAGACTTCGCTGCCGAGGTCGCCAAGACGATGGCGGGCTGAAGCAACCCCATCCGGACAACATGGCGGCGCTTGCTTCGAAGAGCGCGACCGATGAAATCACAGGCCGCTGCGGAGACCCCGCGGCGGCCTTTTTCGTTCTGGGCGGCAGGTTTGTGGTGTCTGGAAACCCTCAGGGTCATCCGAGATGATCTGGCCGAGGGTTTGCAAGCGGTTTCTCGTGAGGGTTTGTTACCAAGCCTCGCCGAGGCAAAGCGGTGCTTAACTTCTTGCTAATTGAGCTTTCGAGGCGTTGGCCGTGCAATTCTATCCCGGCGGTGTGAATCGGAGCGACAGGCAGGACATGCCGCCGTCGAGCTTTGTTGCCTCGGAATTCCCCACCTCGCGCACGGTGTAACCGGCCTTGTCCAGCGCCTCTGCTGTGCGGGGAAAGCCGGCCGGGAACAGCACCAGATCGTTGAAGCGGATGGCGTTGGCCGAAGCGTCCTCCCCGTCTGCCGTGTGGATGACCCGGTAGCCGTCAAAGCAGCCAGAGGCGGCGAGGCGGGGCGTGGCCAGGATCGTCTCGCCATCCATCAGCGAACAGTCAGTCTTGAAGTGCAGAACATCCGGCGGGGTCTGCACCTCGCGCACCGCCCAGCCCCAGTCGGCAACCAGCCGAGCCAGTTCCTGAACCCCATTGGCATCGGTGCGGGCGGACTTTCCAACGAGGATCTCCGTCTCGGTCATCAGGATGTCGCCACCTTCTATGAAGCCCGGACCTTCGATGCGCAGAACGTCGCCATAGATCTCTTCCAGTTCAGGGGCCATCGCGGCAGCCTCTCCCAACCGGGACGGCGCGCCGGGACGCATGGCGATTGCGCCATCGGGCAGGCAGAGCGCCGAGTCCTCGACAAAAACGCTGTCGGGAAAATCTTCCAGCGGATCGAGTTCGATGACAGTTGCGCCGGTTGATCGCAAGGCGGCGATGTAGTCGGCGTGATGCTGGCGAAATAGCTCCAGATCCGGGGCGCCAGTATCGACCGCGCGCAGGCCATCGACTGCACTGGCCGCGGGCGTGCGGGTGATCGCGTGGGTGAAGGAAAAAGACCGATGCGACATTTGGAGGCCTGCGAATGGGTGAGTAGAGTTAGCGTTCACCTAGCATGCGGATGCTTGGTCCTGAAAGGCTGTGGCCGTTTCGCGGAAAAATTCCCTCTGTCGAACTAACCTAGCGCCTCGCGGAACTGCACTGGCAGCGAATATCTTTTCGGAGCTCGCTCCACGCATTCGTCACGGTGCAGCGAATGTCTGTTTCTGCCGGTAACTGTTGCCTAGTTGAACTCTGAGGTACAGACTAAGACCAGATAATTTTCGGAGTGTCGCTATGGAATTTTCAGAGATCGTAGCGTTTTCAATTGTGGCAGCGCTTCTTGTGATGTCACCCGGACCTAACGGAGTGCTGATCGCGAAAACGGTTCCAACGTCCGGGCGAGCGGCCGGATTTGCGAATATCGCAGGGTTTGTCGCAGCGTTCTATCTGCACGGCGCTCTCGCTATCCTTGGCATTTCGATTGTCCTCGTCCAATCCGCTACCGCCTTTGCAATGGTAAAATATCTTGGAGCGGCATACCTATGTTGGATCGGCGTTAAGGCGCTTTTCGCGGCGATAAAGGGTGTTGAAGCCGCTGAAAAAATTGCCCCTGCAAATAGGCAAAGGACCTTGCTTAATGCCTTTGTCGAAGGCGTCCTGACCAATGCGCTCAATCCGAAAGTCTCGATGTTTTATTTGGCTGCTTTCCCACAGTTCATCACGGTTGGGCAGACTTCTGCGACGGCATCTTTCACACTCGTATTTCTCCATTCGATGATTAATGCGGTTTGGTTTAGTGCGATGGTTATGCTGTTCTCCAGCCTGACCACAGCAGCACGAAACGTCACTTTTCAGCGTTGGTTGAAGGGTGTCACTGGCGTCGTCTTCATTGGCTTTGGGCTAAAGCTCGCCAACTATCGGCCCAACCTATAAACGCATGAAGCGCCGGTTCATTCAGTGTGACGTCTTCTCGTCACAACCAACAAAGGGCAATGCACTCGCAGTTGTCGTGGATGGGGATCAGCTGACCACCGAACAGATGCAGAGTTTTGCCCGGTGGACCAATCTGGCCGAGACGACGTTTTTGATGCAGCCAATGAGTGAGGCGGCTGACTACAAGGTCCGGATCTTTACGCCTGCGAGGGAGATGCTTTTCGCGGGCCACCCAACCCTTGGCAGTTGTATTGCTTGGCTGGAATCTGGCGGCGTCCCCAAGACACCGGGAACAGTTCGGCAGGAATGCGGTGTCGGTATCGTTGAGATCGACCTGACGGGCAAGTTTCCTGCATTCGCCGCACCGCCCACAGAGATCAGACCTATGCGAAGAGCGGAGCTGGATCGGATATCTGACGCGCTTAGTCTGCGGGCTGATGAAATCCGCGTCACAGCTGAGCTTGACAACGGGCCCGTGTGGCAAGTTTTAGAAATGGACAGTGCGGAGAGAGTGCTGGCCTTGGATTCAAGCAAGGTAAAATGGCCCGAATTCAAGGCGATCGGTTTGATCGGGCGCCGTGAGAAGAGTGATGAAACTGACTACGAAGTGCGGATGTTGGCCCCATCGAGCGGTATGAGCGAGGACCCTATCACGGGCTCGCTCAATGCAGCCATCGCGTGCTGGTTCCGAAAAACCGGGCGGTTGACGGATCCTGTCACAGTTGCTCAGGGAACGAAAATTGGCAGAACGGGACGGATATTCATAAATCCTGTCGAGGACGGCCCCATCCTTATCGGGGGCGACGTAAACATCCTTGTGCGAGGCGAGGTGCATCTCTAACGGACCCTCGAAGTCTGGTCTCGGCAGACGAGGGTCAGACGTTCGGTAAAGGGCCGCGCCGCCCTTCACAGCAGACTGTAGTGAATTCAAAATACACGGCTTTGCAGACAGTGACAGGTCTCGCTTGTCTGCTGCTCATCGCTGAAACCATCACGATCCACCTTTCACTGTACAAGCGCTCAAAGTCTCCCTCCGACACCCTGCTCAAAATCGTCAAACGCTACGCTCTTGCCACCAGATTACGGGGTTCGTAATTTGCGGGTGGCCGGACCGTTGGGTAATCTGGCTGCGTCACGATAATTCAAACAGAGAAGACAGATGAAGAAACTCGTTGTTAACGCCCTTGTTTCAGCCGCGCTTGTTGGCCCTGCCGCTTTTGGTCCCGCGCTGGCCGAAGATCCGCCGCTTCCATCGCCCGGTGTGATGTCTCAGGTCATGCTGTCCGAGCAGCTTGTGGCCATTGGCATGGACCGTAATGATCCGATCCTTTTGCTGGCCGCGATGCGTCTGCGCGGAGCGCTTGACGACAAGATGTACTCGGCTGGGGATCAGTTCACCGGCGAGGAGGCGATGCTGGAGGCGGCCAAGGCCGCGGCTGCAGGTCAGGACGACATGATGGGCCTGATCGAGGATGCCGCGGCAGAGAAGAGCCGACGGAACTGCTTCCCGTATCCAACGAGCTATGGTGTCAGGCTCTGCTACTAGGCCCAAGCATGGGGTGCGGCTGGCCGCACCCTACCGCAGCAATTCGCCCATGCGGCGGACGGCTTCGCGGATATTCTCGACCGAATTGGCGTAGGAAAACCGGATGAAGTCCTCGGCATGCAGACCGAAGCTGGTCCCCGCAACGGTCGCGATCCCGGCTTCTTCCAGAAGCCGGGTCTGCAGTTCTTTGCCTGACATGCCGGTCCCCGAGATGTTGGGAAAAGCGTAGAACGCTCCGCCGGGGTCGAGGCAGCGGAACCCGGGAAGTTGGTTGAGCAGGGGCACGATCACGCGGCGGCGTTCATTGAAGGCTTGCATCATTGCCTCTGCCTCTTCCTGCGGCCCCTGCAGTGCAGCGATCCCGGCGTACTGGGTCGGGGCATTGACGCAGGAGTGGTTGTTGACGCAGAGGCGGGTGACCCCGTCGATCAGTTGGTCCGGCCAGACCGAGTAGCCGAGGCGCCAGCCCGTCATGGCGTAGGTCTTGGACCAGCCATCCAGCACGATCAGGCGGTCGCGGATTTCGGGATAGCTGAGGAAACTGACATGCTCGCGCCCGTCATAGAGCATGCGGGAGTAGATCTCGTCGGACATCAGAGCCACGTGGTCGGGAAGGCCGGCGACCAGTTTTTCAACCTCTTCCTTCGGCGTAACGCCGCCGGTCGGGTTGCCGGGAGAATTCACGATGATCAGCCGGGTGGCGGGGGTGATCTGGGCCAGCACCTCCTCGGCGGAGAAGGCGAAGTGGTTTTCTTCGCGCAGCACGATGGGGACGGGTTTCGCGCCGGTGTATTCGATCATCGACCGGTAGATCGGGAAGCCGGGGTCAGGGTACATGATCTCGCTGCCCTTTGCGCCGAACATCAGGATCGCGAAGAACATGGTCGGCTTGCCGCCGGGCATGATGCAGATATTGGCGGGAGAGACCTCGACCCCGCGCCGGGCGTGGATGTCGGCCGCGACCACCTCGCGCAGCTCCAAGATGCCCTGGCTTGGCGTGTAGCCGTGGTGGCCGTCCTGCAGGGCCTTGATGGCGGCCTCAACCACGTGGGGCGGGGTTTTGAAGTCGGGCTGACCGATCCCGAGATTGATGATATCGCGGCCCTGGCGTTCAAGTTCGGCGGCGCGGGCGAGCACTTCGAACGCGGTCTCGGTGCCCAGACGGCTCATGCCTTCGGCTTGGAGCAGTTCGGTTTGGGTCAGCATGCGCTCTCTCCCCTCGTCAGTTGGGGAGAGCCATGCGGGTTCTGCCCTGCCAGGTCAAGCCCGGCCGAGACGTTGGCAGGCAGAGTTCAGGCGACAGGTCTGAGTGCGCAGGTCGCCCGCGTCTTCGGCCCGGGGCGGTAGTAGTCCGCGACCCCGACGCGGTCTTTCTTGGGCAGCTTCTCCCAGTCGAGCCATTCGACCTTGTAGCCTAGGCTTTCCGCCATCATCTCCATCGCGCCGCGGGAGGGGACGCCTTTGACCACCATGTCCTGACCGTCATAGGCGGGCAGGGAATTCATGTGTTTGCGGCTGTCCTCGTTGATGAGGCGGATGATCGTGTCCTGACTGTTCATGAACTCGGAATCGATCAGGATCAGCTTGGGCTGTAGCGCACGGATCTCGCTAAGGAGCTGATAATGCGTGGTGATGTGGTAGAAGATGCCGAGGACACCGACCACGTCGAACCGCTCCCCCGCATCGACCATGCGCGCGACTTCGGTGTTGATATCGCCCTGGATCAGGTTGATACGAGCGTGCGCCTCGTCCTTGGGGTAGTTCTGGAAATCGGCGATCAGTTCGGGGCGGCCTTCGATGCCGATCACCTCCCGAGCACCGGCCTTGGCGAACGCATAGGGCCAGCGGCCGTCATGGCTGGCGAGATCCAGTATCCGCGCGCCGCGCAGGTCCCATTTGAATGGATCAATGATCAGCTTGTGGCGGTTGTTCAGCCGGTCCGCGTCGCGGGTCTTGCCGGCATAGAGCGGCATCTTCTTCACCAGGTCGAAAAGTGCCATCCGTTCCTCCACAGGGTACCAGACCGATCGGGCGAGTTGTTCATAGCTTATACACCACGAGAGCGCATCAGAATGGTTAATCCTTGTCCGGTTTCGGGAAAGGTGTGCTGATCCTCGCAAAAGACGTCCCGTCCTGGTGCGGATGCTGCTCTGCAGGTGCAGATGTCTGGGGCGACAGTCAACACCGCCAACGATTTTGCGGCGACAGGCTTGCAACAGCAGGGCGGCAGTGATCTGACATCTTCGAATTGCGCAACAGCGGCTCGGGCAGGAGATCCCCATGAAACTGGCAGAGTGCGAGGTTTTCGTCGTTGGCAATCCGCCGCCGCGCAAGGGCGGGCGGTATTTCATCTTCGTGCAACTGACCACCGCCTGCGGGATTACGGGCGTTGGCGAAGTCTACGCGGCGACCTTCGGGCCGCATGTGGTGGCCGACATGGTGCGCGATGTCTTCGGGCGGCACTTCGAGGGTGCGGATCCGCACCGGATCGAACACCTCTGGCGGCTCGTCTACGGGTCGGGCTATTCGGCGCGGCCCGATATCTCGCTGATGGGTGTGCTGAGCGGGCTGGAGATCGCCTGTTGGGATATCCTCGGCAAGGCGGCGGACAAGCCGGTCTACGACCTTTTGGGCGGGCGGTGCCGGGACCGGATCCGCACCTACACCTATCTCTATCCGGCGGATGGTGACGTCTACCCGGACCCTTCTGTCCCCAACGTCTACAACAGCCCGGAGATCGCGGCGGAACGGGCCCTGCACTATCTGGGCCTGGGCTTCACGGCGGTGAAGTTCGACCCGGCAGGGCCCTACACGGTCTATGATCCCCATCAGCCGCGGCTGGAGGACCTGGAGCGGTCGGAAGCCTTCTGCAAGGCGATCCGGGAGGCTGTGGGAACCCGCGCCGATCTGCTGTTCGGCACCCATGGGCAGTTCACGACATCCGGCGCCAAGCGGATGGCGCGGCGGATCGAGCCCTATGAGCCGCTATGGTTCGAGGAACCCGTGGCTGCCGAGATGCCGGAGCAGATGGCGGAGGTTGCGCGCTATACCTCTACCCCCATTGCAACCGGCGAACGGCTGACGACCAAGTACGAGTTTGCCCGGGTTCTGGAGTGCAAGGCGGCGCAGATCCTGCAACCGGCGCTGGGCCGGGTGGGCGGTATTCTGGAGGCCAAGAAGATCGCTGCGATGGCGGAGACGCATTACGCCCAACTGGCCCCGCATCTGTACTGTGGTCCGGTCGAGGGCGCCGCGAATGCTCAAATAGCCGCCTGTATTCCCAACTTCTTGATCCTGGAGAGCATCGAGACCTGGGACGGATTCCAGTCGCAGATTGTCAAGGGCATGATCTGGGAGGAGGGCTATGTGATCCCCAACGGCAAGCCGGGGCTGGGGATCGAGTTCGACGCCGATCTTGCCCGGGCCACGCCTTGGGAGGGAGACGGGCTGCATCTGGACATGGCCTTCGAGGAGATTTCCCAGTGAGTTGCGGCAGGTAGCGGCCTGCCTTGCGTCGTATGGAATGCCGTCCGATGGCCCTCGAAAGCGTCGTCCAAAATGACCAAAGGCCGTTGACGCACAAAATTGAAATGGACGACGCCGTTCTGGACGCTCAGGATCACTTTGTACCGATGCCCCGTGCAACGTCCAAAACCTGTCGCCTCGAACCAAAGAAAGGTAGAGATCAATGACACATCGACCGACCTTCAGCGCGATGCAGAAAGTGGCGGCTGTGGCCGTTTTTGCGACACTCGGGTTGACGACCGCGGTCAAAGCAGAGGACCTGAATTTTCTGATCGTCAATGATAGCTCGGCAAATTTGACGGAATTCAACGTCAGTCCATCAAATTCCGACGACTGGGAAGGCAATCTTATGAGTGGTGGTTACCTGGCCCCGGGTTTCGAAATTGACGTCGAGATCGCCGACGGGCTTTCCACCTGTGTCTATGACATTCGCGGTGTCTTTGAAGATGGCAGCACTGCTGAGGACTACGGCCTCGACCTATGCGAATTGGGTGAATACACTTTCACCGACTGACGGTGGGCGCATGGCTGGAAGAGACCACCCGCCCACCCAGACTTTTCGGTAAGCATTCCGCAAATGCGACGGAGGGAAACATGACCGACTGGAGCAAGGGTTCCGCCTGGATGGACGGTCAGGTGATCCCGATCCACGAGGCGAAGATCGGCGTCACAGACTGGGGCGTGACGCGGTCGGACATCACTTATGATGTTGCGACGGTCTGGCAGGGCGGCTTTTTCCGGCTGGACGATTACGTGGCGCGGTTCATGGAGTCGATGGCGGCCACCCGGCTGGACCCTGGCCTGACGGCGGAAGATATCCAGCGTATCTGCCATGCGATGGCGGCCCGGTCGGGGCTGCGCGCGGCCTATGTGGCGATGGTCTGTTCGCGCGGGGTACCGATGATCCCGGGCAATCGCGACCCCCGGACCTGCGGCAATCATTTCTACGCTTGGTGCGTGCCTTATGTGCATGTGGTTCAGCCGGAGATTATGGAGAAGGGTGCCTCTCTCTGGATTGCAAAGGATGTGAAACGCATCCCCGAGGACTCGGTCAATCCGCGCGCCAAGAATTACCATTGGGGCGACATGACCGCCGGGCTGTTCGAGGCCAAGGATCACGGGTTCGAGACTGTCGTTCTGCTTGATCATGCGGGGAACGTGACTGAGGGACCAGGGTTCAATGCTTTCGCCGTGAAAAGTGACCGGGTGGTGACGTCGGATCACGGGGTACTGCACGGGATCACACGGCGCACGGTGCTGGAGATGTGCGCGGAGGCCGGGCTGGACACAGAAACGCGGGCGCTGCCGCTGGAGGAGTTTCTGGAGGCGGATGAGATTTTTCTGTCGACATCCGCCGGAGGGGTCGTTCCGATAACCAAAGTGGATGACCGCATCTTTTCCAACGGTGCGCCTGGGCCGGTTGCCACACGCATGCGGTCCCTGTTTGACGACTGGCGGATGCGGCCGGAGTATCGGCAGGAGGTTGCATACGCCGCCTAGAGCGTGCTGATCCTTTGCACGCGCCGCCATAGAAATTGCACAGGCCTGTCCCTGCTCTGCCCTTGCTCTGTCCCGGGGTTTCCCGCATAACGCGCGCACGCCGCAAAAGGGGAGTCGCGCATGTCCGTCGTTGCAGAGGTCGCCAGCGGAAAACCCCTTTATTCCCGGGTCCTTCTGAAGCTGAGCGGCGAAGCGCTGATGGGCGATCAGGGATTTGGACTGCACCCTCCAACCGTTCAGCGTATCGCCGGTGAGGTGAAGAAGGCCTATGATCTGGGTATCCAGATCTGTCTGGTGATCGGTGGCGGAAACATTTTTCGCGGCCTGACCGGCGCGACCCAGGGCATGGAGCGGGCGCAGGCCGACTACATGGGCATGCTGGCCACCGTAATGAATGCACTGGGCATGCAGTCGGCGCTGGAGGGGCAGGGTATCCACACCCGTGTCCTGTCGGCGATTCCCATGGACCAGGTCTGCGAGCCGTACATCCGCCGTCGTGCGATCCGCCACCTGGAGAAGAAGCGGATCATCATCTTCGCCGCCGGGACCGGAAACCCCTATTTCACCACGGATACCGCCGCGACGCTGCGCGCGAACGAGATGAACTGCCAGGCTCTTTTCAAAGGCACGAATGTTGACGGGGTCTATGACAGCGACCCCAAGACCAACCCGGCCGCTGTCCGGTATGACCGGGTGAGCTATGACGAGGTGCTGCAAAAGAACCTCAAGGTCATGGATGCCTCGGGCATTGCGCTGGCGCGGGACAATAATCTGCCAATCGTTGTGTTCTCGCTGCAGGAAGCGGGTGCGATGACCGAGGTTCTGATGGGCCGTGGCCGATTTACGCAGGTCGGCGACTAAGGGGGGATTCCGCAGGCTATGCCGCGTGTGATAGGCTCGAAGGCAGGGACACGACGGGTCAAGCAAGAAAAAGAGATGAACCCATGAGCGAAGAAATCGAAATCGATCTGGATGATATCGAGCGCCGCATGGACGGTGCCCTGTCGTCGTTGAAGAATGACTTTTCGTCTTTGCGGACCGGCCGCGCCTCGGCCAGCATGCTGGATGCGATCACGGTTGAGGCCTACGGGACCCCGACGCCGCTCAATCAGGTTGGCACCGTGAACGTGCCAGAGCCGCGTATGGTCACCCTAAACGTCTGGGACAAGTCGATGGTCAATGCCGTGGACAAGGCCATCCGTGCCTCGGGCCTGGGTATCAATCCGGTGATGGACGGCACTCTTCTGCGAATGCCGATCCCGGAACTGAATGAGGAGCGCCGCCGCGAGTTGACCAAGGTCGCCGGGCAGTACGCCGAGAACGCGCGGGTTTCGGTCCGCAATGTCCGCCGTGACGGCATGGACCAGATCAAGAAGGCCAAGGGCGAGGGTATGTCCGAGGACGAGCAGAAGCTGTACGGAGACGAGATTCAGGATCTGACGGACAGCGCGATCAAGAAGATCGACGATGCCCTGGAGGTCAAACAAGAAGAAATCATGCAGGTTTAGCGTCCGGCGGGGGTGACCCGGTCGCTATAACAGAGGTTCATTTCATGGGTTCAGAAAAGAAGACATCGCCGCGTCATGTGGCGATGATTATGGACGGCAACGGCCGGTGGGCTGTTGAACGGGGCCGTCCGCGCACGTTCGGGCACCATCGCGGGGCGGAACGGGTTCGCGAGATCGTCCGCGCTGCGCGCGAGCGCAGCATCGAGGTGCTGACGCTATTCGCGTTTTCGACCGAGAACTGGCGCCGCCCAAACTACGAGGTGAAGGTCCTGATGGGGCTTTTCCGCCGATACATCGTGCGGGAAGTGGACGAACTGGATTCAGCCGATATCCAGGTGCGGTTTATCGGAGTTCGGGATCGCCTGCCGAAGGATTTGCAGCGTCTGATGGCGCAGATGGAAGCGCGCACCGCAGAAAACACCGGCATGGTGCTGCAACTGGCCATTTCATACGGGTCGCGTGCCGAGATGACGGCGGGAATTCAGACACTGGCAGCACAGGTTGCGGCGGGTGAGCTTGCCCCGGAAGAGATCGACGAAGAGGCCATATCGGCCTCGCTCTGGACAGGCGGTTTGCCGGATCCTGATCTGGTCATCCGCACATCCGGCGAGCATCGCGTGTCGAACTTTCTGCTGTGGCAGGCGGCGTATGCCGAGTTCGCCTTTGTTGACGAGCGGTGGCCGGATTTCACGCCGGAGCGGTTTGACGATGTGCTGGGCGGCTTCGGGCAGCGCGAGCGCCGCTACGGCGCCATTTCGACGGGTTGAGGGCAGGGGCGGGCATGGCTTCGGAAGACGCCCCGCCCGCTGCCGGGAAATTCGGTGATCTCAGGACGCGTCTGATTTCGGCGTTCATCGTGACGGCGATCGCCCTCGCCGGAATTCTGCTAGGCGGGATCTGGGTGTCGCTGTTGGCGGCTGCCGCCGTCACCGCAATGGTTCTCGAATTGCGGTCGATTATTTACCACGGGGGCGCACCTGCGGGTCTGAGTGCGGTCTGGTCCGTGATGGCCGGTCTGGCGGGGATTGTGCTGGTCACCGTTCACTCTCCGATGGTCGGCGGCCTCGCCCTGATTGCGGGTGTGGCTCTTGCTTCGGTGCTGGAGGCAGAACGGGGAGGCAGAGCCGCGTTGGTGCTCGCAGTTCTGGGCACCCTTTACATCGGTGCCGCCGGGATTGCTTTCGTGGCACTTAGGGGAGAAGCGCCTTACGGCCTGCTGTCAATCCTGTGGGCCGCATTGGTGGTCGTGGCGGCCGATGTGGGGGGGTATTTCGCCGGGCGTATATTTGGCGGGCCCAAACTGTGGCCTGCGGTCAGCCCGAAGAAGACCTGGGCCGGGCTGGCAGGCGGCGTGATTCTCGCCTTCTTCTTCGGCGGCCTGTTCTCTTGGGCCACCACGGGGACTTACTTTCTGCAGGTGTGCACGGTTTCGATGATCGCGGCGGTGCTGGCGCAGGCAGGTGATCTGGGCGAGTCCGCGCTTAAGCGTCATTTCGGCGTGAAGGATGCAGGCTCGCTGATCCCGGGACATGGCGGCGTTCTGGACCGGCTGGACGGGCACATGGCGGCGGTTCTGGTAGCCGCGGCGGTCACGTTTTCGCGGGGCGAGGCTGTTTTTGTCTGGTGATCTCACCTATCTAGCTGACCGATGACCCGGCGGATCAGTATTCTCGGCGCTACCGGATCGATCGGGGCCAGCACCTGTTCGGTGGTCGATGCCCTTGGGCCAGAGAACTTCGACGTCGTTGCCGTAACTGGCCAGACCAACATCAACGAGTTGGCGGGCATTGCACGCCGCCTTAACGCAGACGTTGCCGTCACCGCGGATCCGTTGCGACTGGAGGCGCTGCGCGAGGCGCTGGCAGGATCGGGCGTCGAGGCCGCGGCGGGGCCGGAGGCGCTGATCGAGGCCGCCAGCCGCCCGGCGGACTGGGTGATGTCGGCGATTGTCGGTGCTGCCGGCTTGAAACCGACCTTGGCAGCGGTGCGTCAGGGCGCGACCATCGCGCTGGCCAACAAGGAAACGCTGGTCGCCGCCGGCGCATTGGTCCTGGCAGAAGTTCAGAAATCCGGCGCGACCCTGCTGCCGGTGGACAGCGAGCACAATGCGATTTTCCAGCTTGTAACCCACGAGCGCGCACCGATCGAGCGGTTGCTGCTGACGGCGTCGGGCGGGCCCTTCCGTACGTGGTCTGTCGAACAGATGGCGGCGGCGAGCCCGAAACAGGCGGTCGCGCACCCCCGCTGGACGATGGGTGCCCGGATCTCGATCGACAGCGCGTCGATGTTCAACAAGGCGCTGGAGATGATCGAGGCGGGGCATCTCTTTGGCGTCGCGCCATCGCGGATCGAGGTGGTGGTTCATCCGCAGTCCATCGTGCATTCCATGATCGGCTATCGTGACGGATCAATCCTGGCGCATCTTGGCCCGTCTGACATGCGGGTGGCGATCGGATATGCCCTGGGTTGGCCCGACAGGCCAGAGTTGCCGACCGAACGGCTGGATTTCGCGGCCCTGGGAAAACTGGAGTTTGAGGCGCCGGATGAGGAACGTTTCCCGGCGCTGCGCCTTGCGCGCGAAGCCATGGCAGCAGGCGGACTTGTGCCCTGCGCCCTGAACGCAGCGCATGAGGCGGCCTTAGACGCCTTCATTGCCGGCCAGATCGGATTTCTAGACATGGCCGGTCTTGTTGAAGACACACTTTCAGCATTAGGTAACCATGGCGATGCCACAAGCTTGGATGACGTCCTGAATGCAGACGCGGCAGCCCGTACTGTTGCCCGCAGATTTGTCGAACGGAAACTTACACTATCTGTAAACTGAACTGGGGCTGAGAGCGTCATGGATCTATTACAGAGCATTCCCCTGATCGGCCCCCTCCTTGGCTGGGTGCTGCCGTTCCTCATCGTCTTGTCGATTGTGGTCGCCATCCACGAGTTGGGTCACCTGATGGTCGGCCGATGGTGCGGCATCAAGGCCGAGGTATACTCGATCGGGTTTGGCAAGGTGATCTGGTCGCGCACGGACAAGCACGGCACTGTTTGGCAACTGGCGCTTCTGCCGCTTGGTGGATACGTCAAATTCCTCGGGGATATGGACCCGGCGAGCGCAGGCCAGGTTGATGATAGCGAGATCCCGCCCGAAGAACGACGCCATGCCTTCCACAACGCCGCGCTCTGGAAACGGACGCTGACTGTTCTGGCTGGGCCGGTCGCAAACTTCATCCTGTCTATCGTCGTGATCGCGGGGCTGGCGCTTTACATCGGCAAGGGATCGTCAGAGCCGGTGATCGGTGATTTGGGCGATCTGACAGAGGAACAGACCGAATTCCGGATCGGCGACCGCGTCATGTCAATCGATGGCGAGCCGACAGAGACCTTCGTCGATATCCTTGAGACCCTGATCCAGGCGCGCGGCGAACCGGTGGAAGTGGTCGTTGAACGCGAGAATGGCCAGCAGGCGTTCACCACACGCTACAGGACTGCACCGCGGATCGCGGATATCAGTTTCGACGGGGCGGCGATCCGTGCCGGTCTTCAGCCCGGTGATCTTGTGATGGACATCAACGGACGCGCGATCAATTCGGCCGATCAGCTACAGATCATGATGACCGAGTTGCAAACGAACGAAGAGATTGAAATCAAGATCGATCGTCAGGGCAAACTGCGCGTTTTCAATTTTGTCCCTGACGTGAAGGAGCGCGAGCATCCCGTGACCAACGAGATCGTTCCGTTGCCGACAATGGGCGTCCTTTTGGACACGTCGTCTGGTCTGTCGCCCGAAAGGGTCGCTGCATCGCCGATCGAGGCTTTGGAGGCGGGGGTCTACCGCGTCGGTTATGTCATCGAGCGGACGGTGAGCTTTATCTATGCGATCTTCTTCAAGGGAGCAGATACCAGTTCGCTGTCCGGTCCGATCGGCATCGCCAAGCATTCCACCGCGGCAGCGGAGCGCGGCGTTGTGGATTTCATCCACTTCATCGCGTTCCTGTCGACGGCGATCGGCCTCTTCAACCTCTTCCCGATCCCGATCCTGGATGGCGGTCACCTTACCTTTTATCTGGTGGAGGCGCTGCGCGGCAAACCGACAAATGACGCCGTTGTGCGCTACTCGATGATGGCCGGCCTTTCACTGCTTTTGATGCTGATGGTGTTCGTGACTTTCCACAATGATCTTGGCCTTGGCGAATGGTACGCGAGCCGGATCAGCCAATAGCCCAATCGTCCCTGCGGAACCTTCTGATATTGCTTAAGCACCCTGCGACCTTTATGGATAATCAAGGTCTTGGGGACTGCTTTGCTCAGGACCGAGGCAGCGATCGACGGGACAGAACCTGACCTAGGCACACGGCGACAAGCCGGGCTGGGCAGGGGGGAGTGAACATGGAAAAGGTGCGTGCGGCATGGCGGGTCCATGCTTTGAAAGCAATCACAGCTATTTGCATCGTTTTCTCCACCCTAATTGTTCAGCAGATCGTCGCGGCCCCCGGCCTGGCCCTGGCACAGGCGCCGGCGCGTGAGCAGTCGGTTATCGTCCGCGGCAACAGGCGAATCGAGACCGAAACGGTCCTGTCTTATATGAGCCTTCGCGAAGGTCAGACCGTAACGGCGGAAGATCTGAACCGCGCCGTGCGCCGGCTTTTCGACACCGGGCTCTTTCGTGACGTGCAGATCATTCCCGGCGAGGACCAGCTGATCGTCGAGGTCATCGAGAACCCGTCGATCAATAAAATCGCCTTCGAGGGCAATGATGCGCTTGAGGATGAGGATCTGGAGCAGATCATCAACCTGCGCTCGCGCCTGCCTTTCACCGTTTCATCGGCCGAGGCCGACGCCCAGGCGATCATCGAAGTCTACCGCCGCACCGGCCGCTACGGCGCAGAGGTGGAACCGGTAATCATCGAACGGTCCGACAACCGCGTCGATCTGGTCTTCGAGATCACAGAGGGCGAACTGACAGACGTCACCCGGATCGACTTTGTCGGCAACACCGTTTACTCGGACGGCCGGCTGCGCGGCGTGATTGAAACGGCCGAAAGCGGCATTTTCTCTGCCTTCTTCAGCTCGGACGTCTATGATCCGGACCGGCTGGAACTGGACAAGGAACTGCTGCGCCAATTCTATTTCGAACGCGGTTTCGCAGATTTCACGGTGCTGTCTGCGACGGCCGAGCTTTCGCCGGATCGCAGCGGTTTCTTCATCACCTTTTCCGTCAGCGAAGGTGAAGAATACACGTTCGGACAGATCAGTTCCGAGATCACGGCAAAAGGCGTCGATGTCGAAGCGCTGGAGGCCGCGGTCCCGACTGATCTTGAGGGCGAGATCTATGACGCCAGCGAGGTCGAGGAGATTGCCAACGAACTGACCGATCTGGCCAGCCAGCAGGGCTTTGCATTCGTCCAGGTCCGACCGGTGCCGCGTAAAAACGCCTCCGACCGGATCATCGACATCACGTTCAGCGTCATCGAGGGGCCGAAGGTTTTCATCGAACGGATCGAGATCTTGGGCAACAACCGCACGCTCGACCGGGTGATCCGGCGCAACATCGACATTGTCGAGGGAGATGCGTTCGACGCCAGGAAGATCCGCGAATCCCGCGCCCGGATCCGCGCACTGAATTTCTTCAGCCGCGTTGAGATAGACCGTGAAGACGGCTCGGCTGCGGACCGGTCGGTCCTGAAGGTTCGCGTGAAGGAAAAATCGACCGGGTCGCTTTCGTTCGGCGCCGGCTTCTCGACCTCGTCCGGGCCGATCGGCAGCGTCACCCTATCCGAGCGGAACTTCCTGGGACGCGGACAATTGGTGAAAGCGCAGATCAACGCCGCAGGCGAAACGCAGATCTACGACTTCGAATTCCAGGAACCAGCCTTTCTGGATCGCGATCTGGCAATCGGTTTGCGGGCCTTCTTCATCGACGATCAATCCGACGAGGCGCGTGTATCTGTGGCGACACTGGGTCTGACGCCTTTCGTTTCGTTTCCGCTTAGCGCGGATACCCGATTGGAACTCAGGTATCAGGGCAAACGTGACGACATTCAGGTCAGCCAGTTTGCATCGCCTGCGTTGCGCGTGGACAATGGCGAGAGGTTTTCGTCGATCTTTGGATACACTGTCACGCACGACAAACGGAACGATGCGCTGGAGCCGACGGACGGCTACTTCCTGACTTGGGCGCAGGAGTTTGCTGGGTTTGGTGGGGATGCGCGCTACATCAGGACATCTGCAACGGCCAAGGCCTGGACGTCGTTGCTAGACGACGAAATCGTTGCAAGCCTTGAGGCCGATGCCGGAGCCGTGTTCGGGGTCCTTAATGACTCTCCGCACTACCCGGAAAGATTTGCCCTTGGTGGGGCGTCGCTGCGCGGCTTTGCAACCGAAGGGGTTGGCCCGCGAGACCGTCGGACGACGGATGCGCTCGGCGGCAACTACCGTTTTGCGACGCGGCTTGAGGTGTCTTTTCCACTGGGCCTGCCGGAGGAATTTGGCACATTCGGCGGCTTCTTCGTCGATGCAGGCACGCTGTTCGGATTGGACAGCTCGCGCAAGAACCTGACAACGCCGGCGATCGATGACGGCCTGGAGTTCCGGGTTGGCGCGGGTGCACTGCTCTTCGTGTCGACACCGTTCGGCCCCCTGGAGATGAGTTTCGGCGTGCCTCTGCTGAAGGAAGACGGCGACGAGAGTGAATTCTTCCGGCTTCAGGTTGGCACGCGTTTCTAAGCCGCGTTTGGAGAGTCAATCGCCGCCGTCTTGGCGTCGGCGCTTTTTCGTGGCCGCGATCGCCGCGTGGCCGGGATTTGCCTTCGCGCAACCGGACGATGGGTCGGCAGTTTTCGTCATATCGCGGGAACGGCTTTTGCGCGACTCGCGACCGACAACACTCCTTCGGGATGCCGAAGCGGCTATGACGCTGCATCTGCAGCGCCAGTACGATGCGATCAAGGCGCAGCTTGCCGAGGAAGAGGCAGCGCTGGCCCTTCAGCGGGACAGTCTCCCGGCAAGCGAATTACAGGCGCGCGCCGCGGATTTTGATCGTCGGTATCGTCAGGCGCGCCGGATCGCTGCTGAAAAGGCCGCAGAGGTCCAGGCGGCCTTTCAGGAGGCGCGGGCCGACCTCGTACGCGTCCTGCCGGAGATCATCAGCACCTTGCGAATTGATGTTGGGGCAGTGGCTATTCTGGATGCGGATCAGGCACTGGCGATTGATCCCGACCGCGATCTGACCGACCGGGCGATAGCGCTGCTGAACGCCCGGATCCCCTCGCCCGCGCTGCCCAGGCTGGACCTTCGGTTGCCGGTCCCGCAAGAGGCCGGTGAAGAGGTCGACACCGGTGAAGAAGCGGCCGGAGCAACGTCTTCCGAGCCTACAGCGCCGGCGCAGGACGTCGAGCAATGACCCTTGACCTCGACCATCCGGGCAGTAAGACACAAGGACTGATCGCATTGCACTGAGACTGAGACTGATGACCGACCAGGCAGAGACTCCCTCTCCCACCACGGCGGATCTGGCGCGTATTAAGCGCATGATCCCGCACCGCTATCCGTTTCTGCTGATCGACCGGGTCGAAGAAATCGTGGTCAATACAAGTGCTATAGGGGTCAAGAACGTCACCAACAACGAGCCCTACTTCCAGGGTCATTTCCCGGATAAGCCGATCATGCCGGGCGTGATGATTGTCGAGGCGATGGCGCAGACCGCTGGCGTACTGGTTGTGGAAACACTGGGCATGATCGATCAGGGTTTGCTGGTCTACTTCATGACCCTGGACAAAACGCGGTTCCGCAAACTGGTAGAACCCGGCGATGTGCTGGAGCTGCACGTCAAAATTCTGCGCGGCCGCGGTAAGATCTGGAAGTTCTGGGCTGAAGGAAAAGTCGGTGACGAGGTCGTCGCCGAAGCAGAATACTCGGCCATGATCATCACCCAGGATGACGATCGACGTTAGGTGGACGGATGGCGTTTGCGGAGGCCACTGTCACATGGCGTCACGAGAGGTGACTTGAGCCGTTCCCGGGGCAACGGTAGGTAGCCGGGACAAAGTCACTGACAGGTTACGGGACACAGCGAGAGGCAGCGCAAGACTGCCGGTCAAAAAAGGGGCAGATGAGTGAGCATCCATCCGACGTCTATTGTCGAAGACGGTGCACGGATCGGCGATGGCGTCACCATTGGCGCGTTCTGTCATCTCGGGCCGCACGTCGAACTGGCTGACGGTGTGATCCTGGAAAGCCATGTTGCTGTTGCCGGTCGCACGACGGTGGGGCCGGGCACGCGGATCTGGCCGTTTGCCTCGATCGGGCATCAGCCGCAGGACCTGAAGTTTGCCGGTGAGGAGTCTTTCCTCGAGATCGGTGCGGGCAACATGATCCGCGAGCACGTCACGATGAACCCGGGAACCTCTGGGGGCGGATTTTACACGCGCGTCGGCGATAACGGGCTGTTCATGATGGGCAGCCATGTGGGCCATGACTGCCAGCTGGGTGACAATGTCATCATGGCCAACAACGCCACCCTGGCGGGTCATGTCGAGCTCGGTGATTTTGCGTTCATGGGCGGGCTGTCGGCGGTGCATCAGTTCGTGCGAATCGGGCCGCACGCCATGGTCGGCGGCATGAGCGGGGTCGAGAAAGACGTGATCCCCTTTGGCTCGGTCATCGGTAATCGGGCTGATCTGGGCGGTTTGAACATTATCGGCTTGCGGCGGCGTGGCTTTGACCGGGCTCAGATTCACGGCCTGCGCGAGGCATATCGCGCGATCTTCTACGGCGATGGCTCGCTGACGGAACGTGCGGCGGCTGCGGCCAAGAACTACCCAGATCTGGACGCGGTCCAGCAGATGGCGAGCTTTATTCTGGCCGATAACTCGCGGAATTTCTGCACGCCGCGCGATGCCTGAAAAAGCGCCAGCCGACGGGTTGGGACCGCCCGGTCTGCTGGCGATCATAGCCGGGCGCGGGGATCTGCCGCGCCGGATCGCCGAGCGCCGCGCCGCAGCCGGTTTGCCGTTCCTGCTGGTTGTCTTTCAGAATTGCTGGGAAGACTGGATGGCGGGCCATCCGTATCAGCGCCACGAGTTCGAACGGCTGGGAGCAATGTTCCGTGCTCTTCATCAAGCGGGCGCCACCCACGTGGTCTTTGCCGGGGCGATGAACCGGCCAAAGGTGCGTTTGTGGCGCGCCGATCTCAAAACGGTGAAACTGGCCGGAAAGGCGCTGGCGCTGCTGCGCAAGGGCGACGACGAGATGTTGCGCGGTTACGCCCGAATGATCGAGGCGGAGGGACTTGTGATGATCGGTCCGGCAGAGCTGCTGGGCGAGGACATGCAGGTGCAGGCCGGGCCGCTGGGCCGGGTATCGCCGGATGATCGGGACCGCGCCGACGCCGCAAAGGCGGCCCAGATCGTCCAGACCCTCGGGCCGCTGGATGTAGGCCAGGGTGCCGTGGTGGCCCGCGGCGTCTGCCTTGCGGTGGAAGCAATCGAAGGAACGGATTTGATGCTGGCGCGTCTGGCGGATCTGCCGGCGGAACGCCGGGCATCGGCCCCGCCGCCATCTGGAGTGCTGTTCAAGGGGCCAAAGCCAGGGCAGGACCGGCGGATGGACCTGCCG
>JBCCMP010000004.1:0-32210 GCA_039026295.1 Pseudomonadota bacterium
GAGTCCTCATAGTTGTACCCATTCCAGGGCATGAACGCGACGACCACGTTCTTGCCAAGCGCGAGCTCGCCCATATCCGTCGACGGGCCATCGGCGATCACCTCGCCCTTGCCCACCATATCGCCCACCTTCACCAGCGGACGCTGGTTGATGCAGGTGTTCTGGTTCGACCGCTGGAATTTGCGCAGACGGTAGATGTCGACGCCGGGATCGCCCAGTTCCATTTCATCCGTGACGCGGACAACGATCCGCATCGCGTCGACCTGGTCGATCACCCCGCCGCGGCGGGCGGTGATGGCGGCGCCAGAGTCGCGGGCGACCTTGGCTTCCATCCCGGTGCCGACGAAAGGCGCATCAGCCTTCAACAGCGGCACCGCCTGGCGTTGCATGTTCGAGCCCATCAGCGCGCGGTTCGCGTCATCGTTCTCCAGGAACGGGATCAGCGACGCCGCAACCGACACCAGTTGCTTCGGCGAGACGTCAATCAGGCTGATGTGCTCGCGCGGTGACAGTTGGAAATCGCCAGCCTTTCGCGACGATACCAGCTCGTTCTGAAAGGTCCCGTCATCGTTCATCCGGGCGTTGGCCTGGGCGACGGTGTGGCGCATCTCCTCGGTCGCGCTCAGGTACTTCACCTCGTCGGTGACCTTGCCTTCCTCGACCACCCGGTATGGGGTCTCGATGAACCCGTATTTGTTGACGCGCGCGAACGACGCCAGCGAGTTGATCAGACCGATGTTCGGGCCTTCCGGTGTTTCGATCGGGCACATCCGGCCGTAATGGGTCGGGTGCACGTCGCGGACCTCAAAACCCGCACGCTCGCGGGTCAGCCCGCCCGGGCCAAGCGCTGAGAGGCGGCGTTTGTGGGTCACCTCCGACAGCGGGTTCGTCTGATCCATGAACTGCGAAAGCTGAGACGATCCAAAGAATTCCCGAACCGCCGCTGCGGCGGGTTTGGCGTTGATCAGATCCTGCGGCATCACCGCGTCGATCTCGACCGAGGACATCCGCTCCCGGATCGCCCGCTCCATGCGCAGCAGACCGACGCGGTACTGGTTCTCCATCAACTCGCCCACGGACCGGACGCGCCGGTTGCCCAGGTGGTCAATGTCGTCCACATCACCGCGCCCGTCGCGCAGGTCCACCAAGGCCTTGATTACGGCCATGATGTCTTCCTTGCGCAGGGTGCGCTGCGTGTCGGGCGCATCCAGCTCCAGGCGCATGTTCATCTTTACGCGGCCAACGGCCGACAGATCGTAACGCTCCGCGTCGAAGAACAGCGATTGAAACATCGCCTCCGCCGCCTCGACGGTCGGCGGCTCGCCCGGGCGCATGACCCGGTAGATGTCCATCAGCGCGCCTTCGCGATTGTGGTTCTTGTCCAGCGCCATGGTGTTGCGCATGTAGGCACCGATCGCGATGTGATCGATGTCCAGTGTCGGGACCTCCTTGAAGCCCGCATCCAGCAGTGCCTGCAGGCGGTCTTCATCGATCTCGTCGCCGGCCTCGATGTAGATCGCGCCGGTTTCTTCATTGATCATGTCCACAGCCGCATAGCGGCCCAGGATCGCTTCGTGCGGCGCGAGAATCTTCTGGACGCCGCTCTCAGCGATCTTGCGCAGCGACCGGGGGGTCAGTTTCTTGCCCGCCTCCGCGATCACTTCGCCGGACTTGGCATCGACCAGATCGTAGGCCGGGCTCGATCCGCGCAGACGATCCGGATTGAAGGGAACCTGCCAGGAACTGGTCTTCTTAACCCGCGTGTACGACACCCGGTCATAGAAGAAGTCGCAGATGCCTTCCTGATCCAGACCCAGCGCATACAGCATCGTCGTGACCGGCAGTTTCCGACGGCGGTCGATGCGGCAATGCACGATGTCCTTGGCGTCGAACTCGAAGTCCAGCCAGGAACCGCGATAGGGGATCACGCGGCTGGCGAACAGCAGCTTGCCCAGCGCATGCGTCTTGCCCTTGTCGTGATCGAAGAACACACCGGGCGAGCGGTGCATCTGGCTCACGATCACCCGCTCGGTCCCGTTCACGATGAACGTGCCGTTCGGGGTCATCAGGGGCATGTCGCCCATGTAGACGTCCTGTTCCTTGATGTCCTTGACCGACTTGGCACCGGTATCCTCGTCGACCTCAAAGACAATCAGGCGAAGCGTCACCTTCAGCGGCGCGCTGTAGGTCATGTCGCGCTGCTGGCACTCCTCCACGTCGTATTTCGGAGGCTCCAGCTCGTAGCGCACGAATTCCAGAACCGCGGTCTCGTTGAAGTCCTTGATCGGGAAAACCGATTGAAAGACGCCCTGAATGCCCTCGCCGTCGACGGGGGTGCCCACGTCGCCGGATTCCAGGAACAGATCGTAGGAACTTTTCTGGACCTCGATCAGGTTCGGCATGTCCGCGACTTCGCGGATCTTGCCAAAGTACTTCCTGATCCTCTTGCGGCCGGAAAACATCTCGCCCATGCACATCCTCGATTTTGCTGGCAGAACCGTTCCCGCTGGGTTCGGGGGAACGTTTGCGTTCTGCGCGCCTCAACTCAGGTGGCCCAATCCGGTCATGCGCGGCCCCCCGCGCGTGCTTCCCGGGCCTTATCCCGTGCCATCCAAAATGCCCCGGTGTTTTCGGGGCCCTTTAGATGGAACGGGCTGGACCCGCAGAACCGCGGATCCAGCCTTGTCTTCCATCACATGTGCGGCTGAAGCCGCATCTGCGATTACTTGAGCTCGACCTTGGCGCCTGCCTCTTCGAGCTTCTTCTTGATCTCTTCGGCCTCGTCCTTGGTCGCAGCTTCCTTGACGGCTTTCCCGCCGGCTTCGACCAGTTCCTTGGCTTCCTTCAGACCCAGCGAGGTGATCGCCCGGACTTCCTTGATCACGTTGATCTTCTTGTCACCGGCTTCCAGCAGGATGACGTCGAATTCATCCTTCTCTTCCGCCGCCTCCGCCGGACCTTCTGCCGGGCCGGCCATCATCACCGCGCCGCCTGCGGCGGGCTCGATGCCGTACTTGTCTTTCAGAAGGTCTTTCAGCTGAGCTGCTTCCAGCAGCGTCAGGCCAACGATCTCTTCGGCGAGTTTGTCAATATCAGCCATGTTTTCGTTTCCATTCGTTCATGTGGGGTCCGGCGTCTGCCGACCCGAAAGTTGCTGTGCTCAGGCCGCCTCGTCCTTCTCTGCGATCGTTGCCAGACATCCGGCAATGTTCGCAGCAGGAGAACCGATCGCACTCGCCAGATTGGACGCCGGGGCACCAAGCATGCCCGCAATGGTCGCGATCAGCTCTTCACGCGACGGCATAGCGGCCACGGCTTTGACACCGGCCGGATCCAGAATTTCCTCGCCCATCGAGCCGCCGACAACGATCAGCTTGTCATTGTCCTTGGCATATGCCTCGACCACCTTGGCGGCCGTGACGGGATCTTCGGAATAGGCGAATACGTTCTGGCCCTGGAGGAAATCGGCCATGCCCGAATTGGGCTTGCCGTCCAGGGCGATCTTGGCGAGCCTGTTCTTGGCGACACGGACGGCTCCGCCTGCATCACGCATGCGGTTCCGGAAATCCGTCATCTCAGCAACTGACAGACCAGCGTATTGTGCGATGACAACAACGCCAGAGTCCGTGAAGATGCTGCCGAGCTCTTCGACAACCGCTCCTTTTTGGGCTCTGTCCACAGTCTTGCTCCAAGTTTGGGGTCTGGCTTCAGGCCGCGCCCCGGCTCTCTTTGTGCCCCGGCCGCAGCGCGCGCCCGTGGCTGTGGTTCCGTCCAGGGAACCGGCCAAGATCGCGCGCAGCACGAAGCTACGGAAATCCCTTGCCTTCTCCCCGTCTATGGCAGGACTTAGCGCGGGAAACCCAGAGCCCACCGTCTCGGACGGTTCGGGGTCTGGTCTGGGACCGCGCCCCGGCACCCCGGTCACCCGGGGGTCTTTTCGTCTGCCGGGCAGTGCCCGGCCTACGGCAATCCGTTAGGGCGCGCGGCGCCCGCAGGTCAGGCGCTCAGGCTCTCCACCGAAATCGAGACGCCTGGCCCCATGGTCGAACTGATCGACACCTTTTTCATGTAGGTTCCCTTGGCACCGGACGGCTTGGCCTTCTGCACCGCATCGACAAGCGCCTTGACGTTTTCAGCCAGTTGCGCCTCGGCAAAACTCGCCTTGCCGACGCCGGCATGGACCACGCCTGCCTTTTCCACCTTGAACTGAACCTCGCCGCCCTTGGCATTGCTGACCGCTTCGGCGACGTCCATGGTGACCGTGCCGACCTTCGGGTTGGGCATCAGGTTTCGCGGGCCCAGGATCTTGCCCAGGCGGCCGACGATCGGCATCATGTCAGGCGTCGCAATGCAGCGGTCAAAGTCGATGGTCCCGCCCTGGATCGACTCCATAAGGTCCTCGGCACCGACGATATCAGCACCGGCTTCCTTCGCCTCGTCCGCTTTCGGCCCGCGCGCGAACACGGCAACCCGCACCGTCTTGCCCGTACCGTTCGGCAGATTGACGACACCGCGCACCATCTGGTCCGCGTGGCGCGGGTCGACGCCCAGGTTCAGCGCGACCTCGACGGTCTCGTCGAACTTGGCCGATGCGCTGGCTTTCACAAGGCTGATCGCCTCATCGAGGGCCACATTGCTCTTGCCTTCGGTTGCGGCCTTTGCCGCCTTCATGCGTTTTCCGGTTTTCGCCATGACGTCAGCCTTTGATCTCGATGCCCATCGATCGGGCGGACCCGGCGATGATCTTCATGGCCTGATCGACCGAGTTTGCGCTCAGATCCTTCATCTTCGACTCGGCGATCTCGCGCACCTGCTTGGACGTGACCGACCCGACCGTCTCCCGGCCCGGAAGGTTCGCACCCGACTGAAGCTTGGCGGCCTTGCGCAGCAGATAGGACGCAGGCGGCGTCTTGATCTCCATCGTGAACGACTTGTCCACGTAATAGGTCACGATCGTCGGGCACGGCGCACCCGGCTCCAGATCCTGCGACCGCGCATTGAACGCCTTGCAGAATTCCATGATGTTGATGCCGCGCTGACCCAGCGCCGGCCCGATCGGGGGCGACGGGTTTGCTTTACCGGCCGGCACCTGCATCTTCAGCGTGCCTGCTACCTTCTTAGCCATAGACTGGCCCTCTCTCTCCAACCCCGGGAACGCGTTCCTCGAGGCACTTCAGGATGTGGTCCGGTCCGGACGGCGCGCCGCCCTCGCCTCCCACATGTTCACGCCTCACGCCGCTTTCGCGACCTGGGCGTATTCCAGCTCCACCGGGGTCGCCCGGCCAAAAATTGATACGCTCACCTTCAGGCGGGCGTTCTCGTCGTCAACTTCCTCGACCAGACCTGCGAAACCTTCGAACGGTCCATCGGTGACGTTCACCGACTCGCCGATCTCAAAGGTGATCAGCGGACGCGGACGCTCCACGCCTTCCTCGACCTGATTCAGGATGCGGGCCACCTCGCTGTCGCGCAGCGGCGTCGGTCTGCCCTGAGGCCCCAGGAACCCGGTCACCCGGTTGGTATCGTTCACCAGGTGATAGGCCCGGTCGGTCATATCCATTTTCACCAAGACATAACCCGGCATGAAGCGCTTCTCGACCTGCACCTTCTTGTTGCGGCGCAGCTCTGTCACTTCTTCGGTCGGGACCATAACCTCCTCGATCTCCTCCTCCAGCCCGTGCTGGGCAACGGATTCCTTGATCGACTCGGCGACTTTCTTCTCGAAGTTCGACAGCACGCTTACAGAGTACCAGCGTTTCGCCATGGGCGTTCTGTCCCTTTACGTCACCGGGGCACCGCGCCCCTGCGCCAAATCTCGAACAAAATCAAAGACTTGCCGCGATCCTCAACCAGATAGGCGTGCCCGGCGAATCGGGTGACGCTCGTGATGTGCATGAAGTGTTCGGTCCGTAAGGATGAAACCGTTAAAAATCAAGCGTAAAATGCCGCTGTCCCGTGGCGCAGTGGCGGCGTTCCGCCAACGACCTGCGCGACCATTTCGCGGCCTTAAACGTTCAGGTTCAGCAGGATGTCCACACCCCAGGCAAGGATCTGATCGACGAAGAAGAAAAAGATCGCCACCAGCGTCGCCATGATGAAGACCATCAATGTGGTCAGACCGGCTTCCTTGCGGGTCGGCCAGACCACCTTGGTCGTCTCGGACCGGACTTCGTTGACGAACTGCGCCGGGTTTTTCATCTGTCACTCCCTGGGTCCGGTGGCAGGGGCGGAGGGGCTCGAACCCCCGACCCTCGGTTTTGGAGACCGATGCTCTACCAACTGAGCTACACCCCTACGGACCATGGTCAGCGGGGCCAGCCCCGCGCGGCGCTTCTCCTATCCGGTGAGAGATAAGAGCGCAACGGAAATTCGCAAGGCCGCGACTGTGCCTGATCCACGTAGCCCAGCGGCGACAACACCCCTTCACGGGCATCAAGAGGCAGGCATAATACGGTCAGCATCAGCAGTTGTCCGTTCGCCCACCCAAAAAAGGCACCCTCGGCTGCTGACACAACCCCGCAAGAGGCACTCCCCTATCACCCATTTGGCCTTGCGCGGTCTTGTATTCTGTATACTGTATCCAGAAACGACGGAGGCGCATGATGTGTGGAATTGTCGGACTGTTCCTGAAGGATCAGGAATTGGAACCTCAGCTTGGCGCGTTGCTTGCGCAGATGCTGGTGACGATGACGGGCCGCGGTCCCGACAGCGCAGGGATCGCGATCTATCGCGGGGCTGACGACGGCAATATGAAGATCACCGTCCAGTCTGCCAATCCCGATGTGGATTTCGAAGGGCTGGAAGAGCGGCTGGGCGCGGATGTCCTGCGCTCCGACACGCATGCCATCATCTCCTGTCCGGCCGATGAAGCGGACGCCGTTCAGGCAAAGCTCGCGGCGATCCCCGAGCTTCGCGTGATGTCCGTGGGGGATGCGATCGAAATCTACAAGGAAGTCGGACGCCCGGCCGAAGTGGCAGAACGGTTCGATATCTCCTTGCTCAGCGGCACCCATGGCATCGGTCACACGCGCATGGCCACGGAAAGCGCGATCACCACGCTTGGGGCACACCCGTTTTCCACGGGGGCAGACCAGTGCCTCGTCCATAACGGCGCCCTGTCCAACCACAACTCGCTGCGCCGGGACCTCGAGGATTCTGGGATCAGCGTGATGAGCGCCTGCGATACCGAGGCCGCCGCCGCATATCTGACGATGAAGATGAAACAGGGTGCCAATCTCGGCGAAGCGCTGGAAGCCGGTCTCGATGACATCGACGGCTGTTTCACCTTCGTCATCGGAACAAAAGACGGCTTCGGCGTCCTGCGCGACCCGATCGCCTGCAAGCCTGCGGTGATGGCGGAAACCGATCAGTACGTTGCCATGGGATCAGAGTTTCAGGCGCTGGCCCACCTGCCGGGCATCGACTCCGCGCGCGTGTGGGAGCCAGAGCCCGCCACCGTCTATTTCTGGGAGCGTTGAGCCATGCCCGAATTGAACATGGAAGAAATCTCTCTGCGAGAGGTGAACCAGACCCTTCAGGACGCCGTCTCAGGCTCGAACGAGACCTTCGATGTCCTGAACCCGCACGGCAGCCATGCGGTGGCCGTCGGGCTCGTCTCCCCGATCGATGTGACCATCCACGGATCAACCGGCTACTACACCGCCGGAATGAATCAGGAAGCCACGATCCGCATCGCCGGATCCGCCGGTCCCGGCGTTGCCCAGAACATGATGTCGGGCAAGGTCATCGTCGATGGAGATGCCAGTCAGTACGCGGGGGCCACGGCTCAGGGCGGATTGCTGGTGGTAAAGGGCAATGCGACCAGCCGCTGCGCAATCCAGAACAAGGGCGGCGACATCGTCGTCTTCGGCAATATCGGCCACATGTCGGCCTACATGGCGCAGTCGGGCAATCTGGTGGTCCTCGGCGATGCGGGCGACGGGCTGGGCGACGGCATTTTCGAATGCCAGCTTTTCGTGCGCGGCGAGGTCAAGTCGCTCGGCGCGGACTGCATCGAGAAGGAAATGAGGCCCGAACACGTGGAGCTGCTTTCGAAGCTCCTCGCCGACTCGGGCGCCGATGCCAAACCAGAGGAGTTCCGCCGATACGGCTCGGAGCGGACACTCTATCACTTCCATGTTGACAATGCGGTGGCGGAATAATGGATCAGACACCTCGGACCCATCCGGTCAAACCCTGGACCTTCGACGACTACACCAACTCCTACATTCGCCGTGCGGCGGCGACGGGGGTCTATGACATTCGCGGCGGCGGCGCAAAACGGCGGATCCCGCATTTCGACGACCTGCTGTTCCTCGGCTCGTCGCTGACGCGGTTCCCGATGGAAGGCGCCCGTGAGCGTTGCGACACCGCAGTGACACTTGGCGGGTTCAGGGCGAAGAACCCGCTCGAACTGGACATTCCGATCACCATCGCTGGCATGAGTTTCGGCGCGATATCGGGCCCCGCGAAAGAAGCGCTCGGACGCGGAGCCAACGCGGCGGGAACGTCGACCACCACGGGCGATGGCGGCATGACACCGGAAGAACGGAACCACTCCAACAAACTGGTCTATCAGTACCTGCCGTCGCGCTACGGGATGAACCCGAACGATCTGCGCAAGGCCGACGCGATCGAGATCGTCATGGGCCAGGGCGCGAAACCCGGCGCAGGCGGCATTCTGCTGGGCCAGAAGGTCTCTGACCGGGTCGCCGAAATGCGCAACCTGCCACCGGGGATCGACCAGCGATCTGGTGTGCGCCATCCCGACTGCTCGGGTGCGGATGAGTTGGAGATCAAGACGCTCGAATTGCGCGAGATCACGGGCTGGAAAGTCCCGATCTATATCAAGGTCGGTGGCTCGCGACCCTATTACGACACGGCGCTGGCGGTCAAAGGCGGCGCGGATGTCGTGGTGATCGACGGCATGCAGGGCGGCACTGCGGCGTCTCAGGAGGTCTTCATCGAACATGTCGGCCTGCCGACGCTGGCCTGCATCCGCCCAGCCGTGCAGGCGCTGCGCGACCTCGGTGTGTATCGGAAGATTCAGCTCGTCATCTCAGGCGGCATTCGCACGGGCGCAGATGTCGCCAAGGCGCTGGCACTGGGCGCGGACGCCGTTTCGATCGGCACGGCCGCGCTGGTCGCGCTTGGCGACAACGACCCGAAATGGGAAGCCGAGTACAACAAGATGGGCACCACGGCTGGGGCCTATGACGACTGGCACGAAGGCATGGATCCCGCCGGAATCCTGACGCAAGAGCCAGAGCTTCAGGCGCGGCTCGACCCGGTTCTGGGCGGGCGAAGGCTGGCCAACTATTTGAAGGTCATGGTGATGGAGGCACAATCCATTGCGCGCGCCTGCGGCAAGTCCAGCCTCCGGAGCCTGGAGCCCGAAGACCTGGTCGCCCTGACCGCCGAAGCCGCCGACATGGCGGGCGTGCCAACGGTCGGGCAAAGCTGGGTCCCGGGCACCGCGAAGGACGTATGAAGTCCAGAAGGTTGTTGCCGGGCATCTGGGCTGGAAGAGCCCGCCCGGATGCTCGCATATCGGGTTAACCAATCCGCCTCGATAAAACTGTCGGGCGCAAAGCCATACGGAAGCCATACGCTTGCCATACGGCCTGTCCGACACCTCCCGGCGGGTAAACGCACGCGCGCGGCGACCCACTGGTGACTGATTTTCCCAGGACCGCGCAGAGCACGCCCGCCTCAAATCTTCAAAGGCTTCCAGATAACCGTCCCGTCCTCATGGCCGATCAGGATGTGAGATTTCGACTGCGTCACCGCCAGGGCAGTCACCGCCGAAGTCGATGATTCCTCTATGAAAACCGGTTCTGACGACGGATCCAGATCGCCGTATATGACGGCCCCATGGCGAAATCCGGCGATCACGGCAGATCTGCCCGCGACGGGCAGTACCGCGGTCACGAGATCCCCTGCGGTACATACCCGGCGCGGCTCGCGGTCCTTCGGCCCCTCTGCCCCGTCAAAGGGCCAGCAGATCGCAGCATAGGCCCCCGATGTGGCGAGAAACGGCTGATCACCGATCCAGGCAAAGCTCTTGACCTTGACCACGCTGCCATAAAGCTGCGTGACGTCCTGATCCTCCATTCGCCAGCAGTTCAGCATGTTTTCCTGCAACGCAGCGATCAGAAAACGCCCATCCGGGCTGAACGTCACGGCCGCATGCGGGCCGTTCCAGGCCAGCTTCCGGGCGATCCATTCCGACCCATCGTTCTGCCAGACAGTGACCCCGCCGTAGTGGGCGACGGCAAGGCGTCGGCCCTCGGCATCAAAAGCCAGCCCCGCCACCGTACTTGGATGTTCGAAGGTGCGTGCAGACTTTTCAGGGCCGGTCCAAAGGTGGACGACGCGACCTGAAGAGCAGGCCTGTAACGCGCCCCGAACGGCCACACAGTCCACCCAGCGCGTCCCGAAGTTGGCAATCTCTTCAACGGTACCATTAGGCGAGACGCCGACAAACCGCCCGTCATCGCCGCCGGTGACGACGACATCGTCCTCAGCCTGAAGGCACAGAACCGCACCGTCATGGGCCTTCACGACGACGGGATCCGAATCCGGTCGGAACAGTCGCAGGCTGCCATCGCCGAAGCCCGCGGCGATCGCATCTCCTGTCGCAGCGGCCCCGGTCACTGGCACGCCAGTCTGGATCTTTAGGTTATGTGTCTCAGCCAGCTCGGGAAATCCGATGTCCGGGAAAGCTGGCCCCTCCGCACCGGCTGTCATGATCGCCAACCCGCTGGGGCGCCCCTCGGTCGGCCTTCCTGCAATTCAGCAGCTTGAATTCGCAGCCAAGCTCTAATCGATATGCGAGGTTTCCATGCGAGCCCAAATCCAAAGATCCAGTCAATGGATCCAGGCTCTATGTCTATTGACTGTTCCATGCTCTTCGACTCCGTCCGCGCAATTCTACCGGATGGTTTGTTCCGCGCGAAAGGGAAACGTCTTCGTCGGATCAGGCCGCGAAAGTTCGAACTGGCGGGACCGGACGCCTCTTTGTGCGCCCCAAAAAACAAAGGGCCGAACGAAAGCGTACGGCCCTTCGAGATCTGAATTTGTACTGCAGCAGCAACAGGCCCGTGGCCTGCCGCGTCAATTCTTGGCGTAGTATTCAACGACGAGGTTCGGCTCCATCATCACCGCAAAGGGAACGTCACCCAGCGACGGGGTGCGGATGAAGGTGGCCGTCATCTTCGAATGGTCGACATCTATGTAGTCGGGGGTGTCACGCTCGGGGCTTTGGATCGCTTCAAGAACCAGCACCATGTCCTTGGCTTTGGAACGCAGCGAGATGACGTCGCCCTCCTTGACGCGGTAGGATGGGATGTTCGTCCGCACGCCATTCACTTCCACGTGGCCATGGTTCACGAACTGACGGGCAGCGAAAACTGTCGGGACGAACTTGGAGCGGTAGACGACCGCGTCCAGACGGCTCTCCAGCAGGCCGATCAGGTTCTCACCCGTGTCGCCTTTGCGGCGCTCGGCCTCGGAATAAATACGGCGGAACTGCTTCTCGGTCAGGTCGCCGTAGTGCCCTTTAAGCTTCTGCTTTGCACGAAGCTGCAGGCCAAAGTCGGACATCTTGCCCTTGCGGCGCTGCCCGTGCTGACCAGGGCCATATTCGCGGCGGTTGACGGGGGATTTCGGGCGACCCCAGATGTTTTCACCCATCCGGCGGTCGAGCTTATACTTCGCAGACGTGCGTTTGGTCACGTGCGGTCTCCTTCATCAATGTTCGGGCGACCTCCTTTCACTCCCCATGGGGAATGCGACAGGACCCCGGTTTCCCGGGCCACGGACGCCTTTTGCTCCACCCTAACAGGAGGAGAGCGCGCTTATACACAGGGGCCCAGGCGAGTCAACCAGACGCGGCCACCCGCCCCGTGCCACGTCAGGCCCGTTGCCACGGCCGCGGAAACGCCCCGATCGCATCGGTGATCGCGTCATCCGCCGCGTCGCTGGTGATGTGCGCGACAAGCCCCAGCTTCTTGTCCTCGATCACGTCGATCGAGGCCTTGATCCCGGCCTCGGCAAAGGCCGCGCCATAGATCCGGATGATCGCGCTCTTCCGAAGGTCAGGTTTGAAGACCTTGCCAACGGCGGTCTTCGGCAACTCGTCCAGCACCTCGACGTATTTTGGCACTGCGGCGCGTTCGGAAATCTCGGTATCTGCATAAGCCATCAGATCCGCGCTCGTTGCCGTACCGCCATCGATCAGTTCGACATAGGCGCAGGGCACCTCGCCGGAATGCGCATCGGGCTGGCCGATAGCGCCGACAAAAGCGACATCCTTGTGCCCGGCCAATGATTCTTCGATGATCGCCGGGTCAATATTGTGCCCGCCACGGATGATCAGATCCTTCGCACGCCCGGTGATCCACAGTGTGCCGTCCGCATCCAGACGGCCCAGATCCCCAGTACGCAGATACCGATCGGGCCCGGCGAACAAACCCTTGTTGCGGTTCTCGTCGGTGTAGCCGGGAAAAACCGCGAGGCCACCGACGCAAATCTCGCCGGCCTCGTCGACCGCACACTCTTTCAGGATGTTTCCGTCCGCATCGCATTCCAGGATTTTCACGTCGATATAGGGGAAGGGATAGCCGACCGACCCGATCTTGCGCTCGCCATGCGGCGGGTTGACAGAGACGATACACGTGGCCTCCGTCATGCCATAGCCTTCCAGGATCTTCACACCTGTCGCGTCCTGGAACTGCTTGAACAACTCGACCGGCAAAGGTGCTGAGCCGCAGAACGCATATTGCAGCGTGGAGACGTTGGCATCGACCGGGCGCTGCATCAGCGCAGCGGCGGCCGTCGGCACCGTGACCATGAAGGTCACACCCCAGCGTTCCACCAGCTTCCAGAAGTTGTCGAAAACACCGTCGCCGCGATAGCCTGCCGGTGTGGGCATCACGATGTGTCCGCCGGTGGCGACGCAACTCATCAACATGGGATAGGCGGCCATGACATGAAACAGCGGCAGCGGGCACAATAGGACCGACTTCTCGTCAATCAGGCTCAGCGCCGGGGCGATGCCGTTATAGATCATACCAGAATGCATATGCTGGGCGATCTTCGGCATGCCTGTTGTTCCGCCGGTGTGGAAATAAGCGCCGACACGGTCTCCGGCGGTTTCCTCGAATGTCAGTTCCGTGGGCTGCCCGGCGATGGCCGTATTGAAGTCCATCACCTGCACATTCGGCGCTCTGTCGGCTTTGGGCCGGATCAATGGCACAATCCACGAAAGCGGCGGGCCGAGATAGCGCTTCAGGTCAAGCTCCAGCACAGTCTTGACCGACGGTGCCATGGCAACCGCCTTGTGCGCCTTCTCGTTGACATCCGTCTTCGGGAAACCGGCCAGCGTGACCAGAACCTTTGCTCCGGTCTCGTTCAAGAGCGCCGCGATCTGCTCTGGCTCCAAAAGAGGGTTGATCGGATTTACAATCCCGGCGGTACAGCCGGCCAGCAGTGTGATCGCGGTCTCGTTCGCATTCGGCAGCAGGTAGGCAACGACATCGTCTTCGCCGACGCCAAGACTGCGAAACAGGTTTGCCGTCTGCGCAACCTTGGCGCGCAGATCCGACCAATTCAGTGTCTCGGCCTTGTCATTCGGCCCTGACTTTATCTGGAAGGTAATCGCATTCCGGCTCGGGAACCGTTCGGCCGTTTTCGACAGCATCCCGTACACGCTGGAGTGGATCATGCGCTCTTCCAGCGGCACCTCTTCGATGGTGGCCTTGTCCGCGAGCGTTCCGAATTCAAAGCGTTCGTACATTGGTCCCTCCCTTGGCGACATGTCTTCGCCTGTTTGGACACTTATGTCTTTCGTCGGCCCTTGCAGCAAGGGCGGACGTAAGGGCAAGTAGGGACGGAAACGCGCCCATCAAGGCCGATGAACGGGAGACTTCTATGAATGATGTGACTTTGTCGCTGGACGAGGTGCGCGATCTGGCAACCCGCGCACTGCTGGCCAATGGGTGCAATCAGGCCAACGCCGATGCCGTCGCCGACACCGTGACAGCGGCAGAGCGCGACGGCTGCAAGTCGCACGGCCTCTTCCGGATACCCGGCTACGTGAAGTCGTTGAAGAACGGCAAGATCAACGGCCAGTCGACACCTGTCGTCATGCAGCCGGGCCCATGCATCGTCAAGGTCGATGGCGACCGGGGGCTCGCGCCGCTTGCGTTGCAGATGGCGCGCGCGCCGCTGATCGAAGCGGCCCGCAAAAACGGCATGGCCGCACTGGCGATCCGCCGCTCCCACCATTATGCGGCGCTTTGGCCAGAGACCGAGGCGCTGGCGATCGAAGGCCTGGTTGGCATGGCGTTCGTCAACTCTCCCCCCTACATGGCCCCGGCCGGTGGGAAAGCGCCGTTCTTTGGAACGAACCCGATGTCCTTTGCCTGGCCACGTCCGGACGGCGGTGCAGTTGTCTGGGACCAGGCGACGGCAGCGACTGCGCGGGGCGAGCTTCAGATCGCCAAACGCGATGGTCATGCGGCGCCGGAATGTGCCGGTATCGACAGGGATGGCAATCCGACAACAGACCCCGCGGCGATCCTTGAAGGCGCTCAATTACCCTTTGGCGGCTACAAGGGCGGTGCAATCGCCCTGATGGTCGATCTTCTGTGCGGTCCGCTGATCGACGAGGTGTCCAGCCAGGAAGTGGCGGCCGAGGATAACGGGGACGGCGGGCCGGCCACCGGCGGCGAGTTGGTCCTCGCGATCGATCCCGGCCATTTCGGCGGAGCGAACGCAATCGCCCGGGGCGAACGCCTTCTGGACGCACTCAGCTCAATGGACGGCGTGCGCTTGCCAGGGAACCGGCGGCTTGCCGCACGCGCCCAAACGCCAACCCATGGTGCCGCGATACCCGCCAGCCTGCATCAGGCCATTCAAGACCTGCTGTAGCGCTGACGGACATCAGAGACACAAAAGAAAAGGGCCGCGCCCCGCGCAGCCCCGTGCTTTGACGTGCAGGCAAGCGGCCTGCCGTCGCGATCAACCGGCGTTGATCTTTTCCTGCACGTCCTTGCGGACATCCTGGGCGATGCCCTTCATTTCCTGCATCGCCTTGCGGATGCGGCGGCCTGCAGCCTTGTTCATCTTGTCGCCGTAGAAATCGCCGAAGTCGGCTTCCAGGGCAGTCATCATTTCTTTCAGTTGCTCGAAGCGTTCCATGCTCGTCCTCCTTTATTGGTGCCTGGGGATGGGTTTAGCGCCGCGGGGGCGCTGTGAAAAGAACGTAAATGCAGCCTGACGGAGGTTTTTTGCGGTCTGGACTCATCGAAAAGCCCATTCGCGGGAAATCGTCACCTGCGGACCGCACTCAATCTGTGCGTGTTGGACATGTCCGCTAATGAAAATGCTTGCAACCCGCGGTTTGGCTCGACCACAGCACGTGTCGCCCAGTCTGCGAAGACCCTTTGACGGCAAACATTCAGTCGCGACCACAACGCTGCGCCCAGCAAGTGGTCCGGCACCGAAGCAGGCGATTTACCAAGAAACGATGCGGACGCGCGGGCACCGGCCCGCGCCTGGCATCACGATCCACTGATCTCCCGCGCATCCTCCACAGTGCGAAGGCCAGTCGCCGGCGCACCGACCAGCACGGCCATGTTGCCCGGCTTGTGATCGTTGCGGCGCATTTTCATGTGCGCTTCAGGAATATCGCGCCACTCGAATACCTCTGACATGCAGGGATCAAGCCGCCGTTCGATCATCAGTTTGTTCGCGGCCGAGGCCTGCATCAGATTGGCAAAGTGGCTGCCCTGCAAACGCTTCTGATGCATCCACATGTACCGGACATCGAAGGTGCAGTTGTAACCGGTTGTCCCCGCGCAGATGACGACCATGCCGCCTTTCTTCACGACGAAGGACGAGACCGGGAAAGTCGACTCGCCCGGATGCTCGAACACCATGTCGACATTGTTGCCCTTGCCAGTGATGTCCCAGATCGCCTTGCCGAACTTACGAGCTTCCTTGAACCACTCAGCATATTCTGGGGTGTTGACTGTAGGAAGCTGACCCCAGCAATTGAAGTCCTTGCGGTTGATGACACCCTTGGCACCCAGATCCATGACGAACTCGCGCTTGTCTTCGTCACTGATGACGCCGATCGCATTTGCGCCAGCCGTATTGATCAGCTGGATCGCATACGAACCCAAACCGCCCGATGCGCCCCAGACCAGAACGTTCTGCCCCGGCTTCAGATCGTGCGGCTCGTGCCCGAACAGCATCCGGTAGGCAGTCGCCAGCGTCAGCGTGTAGCAGGCCGATTCCTCCCAGGTCAGGTGCTTGGGGCGGGGCATCAGCTGCTGCGCCTGTACGTTGGTGAACTGTGCGAACGACCCGTCCGGCGTCTCGTAACCCCAGATCCGCTGGCTGGGCGAATACATAGGATCACCGCCATTACAGTGCTCGTCGTCGCCGTCGTCCTGGTTGCAGTGGATCACGACCTCGTCGCCCACCGTCCAACGCTTGACCTTGTCGCCGACCGCCCAGACGATCCCGGACGCATCTGAACCGGCGATGTGAAAGTCCGCGCCGTGCACGTCGAACATGCTGATCGGTACACCCAGACCAGCCCAGATGCCGTTGTAGTTGACGCCTGCAGCCATCACCAAAACCAGCACCTCGTGGCTGTCCAGCTTGGGCACGTCCACGACCTCAAGCTGCATCGCCTGGTTCGGCTCGCCCTGGCGATCACGCCGGATAGCCCATGCGTGCATTTTAGCCGGTACATGGCCAAGCGGGGGGATCTCTCCGACTTCGTAGAGGTCTTTTCCTGCCGTTTCCAACATCGCGCTACCGTCCATCTCGCGGATCTCCGTTGAAATATTATTGCGCAATTTTATTTCGTCTGCGCTGAAGATCGGTTCCTGACATTTCTTGACGACTCGCGCAAGCGGTTTTTTGCGCGCGCAGCATCGCCTCTGCTGCAGCGCAGCATAAACCCGGTTTGAAACGTTGTCACCGGCCAAACGGGAACAGCGCACCCTGCCTCAGAGATGGGAGATCGAATTCGCGTAGTATTGCAGCAGGTCTGCTTCCCCGTCTGCGATCCGGAAAGCGCCATGCTCTTCAATCAGGATATGGCGGAGCGTCAACATCCTCAGCCCGACCTCCACGGCATAATCAAAATCCTGCCGGGGGATATGTGAATGGGCCCCGCGATCTCGCAAACGCGCGAGTTCTGCCTCTGCCTTCAGCTTCACATCGATTGCGCTTATCGGACCGTCGGCCTCCAGAAAGACCCGCGCCATCAGACTGACCGGCAGAACGGGTACGGATTGGCCAATGCGGCGTGTCAGTTCATCGCCCAGCGCCTGCAGACCCGTCTCGCTCTCCCGCGCCATGAATGCGCTCAAGGACAAGGGCTCGCCAAAGCTGACGCAGGCATACCCGAACTTGAACAAACGTCCGGTGACCCGCAACCAGATCAACCGCGTCCAGAATGCCGCCGCCGTCCAGGGGCTGACCTTGAAACGGGCTTTGCCTTCGGGCCCGACGTCGGCCCCGATCAGAATGCGGTCCTCGAGTACACGGTCATAGTTCAGCCCGACCGGCACGAAGACCACATCGCGCGACGTCTCTGGGTCGAACCCCGAAAGAATGTAGCTGAGCAACCCCAGCTTTGGCGGCGCCAGCTTGCCATCGCGCGTCAACCCGCCCTCCGGAAAAATGGCTTGGGTCACACCGGCCTCCGTCGCCATGCGCACGTAACGCGACAGAACCCGGCGATAGAGCGTGTTTCGTGAGCGCCGCCTGATGAAATAGGCCCCCATCGCCCGGATGATCCGGCTCAGCGGCCAGATCCGCGCCCATTCCCCCACCGCGTAAGACAGCGCAGACTGGGTCGAGGCAAGATAAGTGACCAGCAGATAGTCAACGTTGGATCGATGGTTCATCACGAAGATCACCGTCGATGCCGGGTCGACCTTGAACAGCGCATCCTGATCGAAAGCGCCAAGGCGCACCCGGTAGAACGCCTGTGCAATCCAACGCGACACCCTCGCCCCGACGCCGAAATAGGCATAGGCACTGAAGGACGGCACGATTTCACGCGCATAGCGATCAACCTCTGCCATCGTCACATCACGGGGTTGACCGGTCTCGGTGATGTGCTCCTCGACCGCGGCCATCACTTCTGGATCGTAAACCAAGCGCTCGATCAATACCCGTCGTCGGGTCAGCTTGAACGGCTGGATCTTGACCTGCAGGCGCTCGTTCAGCCGGTCCACCGCCCGGTCGATGCGGCGGCGGAAGAACCAGCGCACGGATGGCCCGATCACCCGGTCCAACAGACCGATCACGGCCAGAAGCACCGTCAACCAAACAGCCCAAACCGGGATTTCCACCGTCTCCCACATGACGCGGATCGTCGCCGGGAGCTTTGCGAGTGTCCAGAACTTTGAAACTCCGCGAGTCACGCCTTGGGCGTTTCGCGACTGGTTTCTTTAGGCAATGAATGACGAAGCGTTGTCGGTACGACACACGCCCTGTATCGTCGCAAGAAGGGGATTTGCGAGGGAACAACAATGATCAGATCACTCTCTGTGCTGGCTGCCGTGACACTTCTTTCGGCGTGCGGCCTGGACGGCGGGCAGCTTGTCAGGCCCGGCGTGCCGACCGGAACTTTCGTCATGTTCAATCAGGGGAATGCAGCGATCACTGCTGTCACCATCTCGACCTGCGAGGCGAACAGCCACGGTCTGAACCGTCTTCAAGATGGCTATGTGATTCAGCCGGGACGCGGCGCGCGCTTCACCTTGTCTGCCGGATGCTATGACGTCGCCGCGGGTTACGGCCTGGGTGATCGCAGCTATGCCTATGCCCAGCGTCGCCTTACGGTCAGCGCCGGGCGCGAAACACGGCTGAACATCACGGGCGACAACTAGGCGAACACTGGGCGGCGGTGCCACGAGCCTGAAACATAAAGCTCATGAAATATTCTTGTTCCAAGATTAGGGGTTGCGCAATTTTGTTTGCTGGATATTTTCTGCTGCGTTGCAGCAATTGGGGCGAATCCCCGATCCGGAGTTTTTGGAGTCGTTCATGTCTGAAGCCGCCAAACCCGCGCGCCCGTGGCTGTTCCGCACATATGCGGGTCATTCCACCGCGGCTGCGTCGAACGCACTTTATCGCGGTAATCTGGCCAAGGGTCAGACCGGTCTTTCGGTAGCCTTCGACCTGCCGACCCAAACCGGCTACGACAGCGACCATTCGCATGCCAAAGGCGAGGTCGGCAAGGTCGGTGTCCCGATCAGCCATCTCGGCGACATGCGGACGCTCTTCGACCAGATCCCGCTCGAGACAATGAACACTTCGATGACGATCAACGCCTCCGCATCCTGGCTGTTGGCGCTCTACATCGCCGTGGCGGACGAGCAGGGCGCCAACCGTGCCAAGCTGACCGGCACCGTCCAGAACGACATCATCAAGGAATATCTCAGCCGCGGCACCTACGTCTTCCCGCCCGCACCCTCCCTTCGTCTGATCTCGGACGTCGCGACCTACTGCTATTCCGAGGTGCCCAAGTGGAACCCGATGAACGTCTGTTCCTACCATCTGCAAGAAGCAGGAGCGACGCCGGAGCAGGAGCTTGCCTACGCGCTCGCCACCGGTATGGCCGTGCTGGACCGCGTCCGCGAGTCCGGCGAAATTGCGCCGGAAAACTTCCCCGGCGTCGTCGGACGCATCAGCTTTTTCGTGAACGCAGGCATCCGCTTCGTGACCGAAATGTGCAAAATGCGCGCCTTTGTCGATCTCTGGGACGAAATCTGCGCCATGCGCTACGGAGTGCAGGACCCCAAGCTCCGGCGTTTCCGGTATGGCGTGCAGGTGAACTCACTCGGCCTGACCGAGCAACAGCCCGAGAACAACGTCTACCGCATCCTGCTGGAAACACTGGCCGTCACGCTGTCAAAGAACGCGCGCGCCCGCGCAGTGCAGCTTCCCGCATGGAACGAGGCGCTGGGCCTGCCCCGCCCCTGGGATCAGCAATGGTCGCTTCGAATGCAGCAGATCCTCGCCTTCGAGACCGATCTGCTGGAATACGGCGATCTCTTCGATGGCTCCCCGGTCGTCGACGCCAAGGTTGAAAGCCTGAAGAAAGGGGCGCGCCAAGAGCTTGCCCGGATCGACGAGATGGGCGGCGCCGTCGCCGCCATAGACTACATGAAGGGTGCGCTGGTCGCCTCGAACACCGAGCGTCTGTCGAAGATCGAGTCCGGCGAAACAACCGTTATCGGCGTCAACAGGTACCTCGAGACCGAGCCTTCCCCGCTGACCGCCGGCGATGGCGACATCCTGACGGTCGACCCCTCGGTCGAGGCTGATCAGATCGGCCGCCTCCAAGCCTGGCGCGATGCACGCGATAATGATGCGGTCAACATTGCTCTCGGCAATCTGAGACATGCCGCGAGAGAGGGTAAGAACATCATGCCTGCCTCCATCGCCGCTGCGAAAGCCGGGGTCACGACCGGGGAGTGGGGCGCGGTGATGCGGGAGATTTTCGGCGAATACCGTGCCCCCACCGGCGTCGGCAAAGCCGCCGCGGCCCCGACCGAAGGGCTCGAGGACATTCGCGCCGATGTCGAAACCGTCTCCGCCAAGCTCGGCCGGCGGGTGAAGTTCCTCGTCGGAAAGCCGGGCCTTGATGGCCATTCGAACGGTGCAGAGCAGATCGCCGTGCGCGCGCGGGATTGCGGCATGGAAGTCGTCTACGAAGGCATCCGCCTGACCCCGGCACAGATCGTCAATGCAGCATTAGAGGAATCGGTGCACGTGATCGGCCTCTCTGTCCTGTCCGGCTCGCATATGGAACTGATCACCGACGTTCTGGACCAGATGCGCATAGCAGGGATCAGCGACATCCCAGTCGTGGCTGGCGGGATCATCCCCGACGAGGACGCGGATGCGCTGCGCGCAAAGGGGGTGGCCCGCGTTTACACGCCGAAAGACTTCGAATTGAACCGGATCATGGCGGATATCGTCGACCTTGTCGGCTCGGAGACCGAGGTCGCTGCCTGATCAACAGCCCACTGGTGCCACGTGATGGCACCTCTTGCTTTCACCCTCAATCGGCCAGCCGCAGCAAATCAGCGCCTGCCAAATTCGGGCAAACCGGCAATTTCCGTGCAGAAGTGCGGATTCCCTTCTGTTCTGCTTTGTTCCCGGCGCAGAGGCGGGTATGTACGCACCATGTGCAGCCTGTGGATAACTCTGGTCAGGGCAATACCGATTGCGATAGGCACATTCCTGTCCCTCTCTGCGTCCAGTGCCGTCGCCAACCCGACGGTTTTCACGTTCTCGCCGCGCACCTACGACCTGCAACTTCACTGGAAGAACGGCGAAGATCAGTTCTGGACGCTTGATGCCGTGCGCGAGCATCTGGAAAGCCAGGATCGCTGCGTGGCCTTCCTGTCCAATGCAGGCATCTATGGAGAGGACTACGCCCCGCTCGGCCTGCACATCGAGAACGGCGAGCAGGTCCGCGGCGTCAACCCTGCCAAAGGATCGGGGAATTTTTCTTGGAATTCCGGCGTTTTTGCCCTCCGTGATGGCAGGCCAGAGGTCCGGCGCCATACCGCATGGCCCGGCAACCGGGGCGTCAACGTCGCCAACCAGTCCGGCCCGGCATTGGTGATCGGCGGCAAGCGCACCAGTGCGGGGCGATCGGATGCCGGGCGTTACAGTCGCGGTGCGATTGTCTCTTACCGCGATGGACGGGCCGGGTTTGTCCATACTTCAAGCCGCATCGAATTCCGCCGCATGGTCGATCTCGCCCAGGCAAAGGGACGTGTCCAGGGCATGCTCTACCTTGACGGGCGCATAAACGATTGGTGGCAGCGGGGGATGCGCCGCCCGGCGCGCGGATTCCCGTGGCTGGCCGGAATTTGGTCTGTCAGCCGGCAGGGCCCCTGCCCCGACCCCATTGCCTCTCCCCGTCCTGTTCCCAAACCGGAACAGGGATAAAGCCCCTACTCCATCCGTATCGGTCGTCGCGCTACCGGCACCTCTCACGCTGGAACCGCAGCCATCGGTGTATTTCTGCCCCTTTTGATTTTCCTCCGGTTGTGAGAGAATCGAAGCGTTTTAAAAGTGGGATTTTACAAATGGATGTTACGAACGAGATGGTAATTGCCATCAATGCTGCAATTCAGCATCCGGATCAGCCCGAGAGCGCAGGACACTTTCTTGTCCACACCGATCTCGACGATCAGTTCATCATCTACGGCATGGACGATCCGCAACGGACGTATCTGGCGCTGGTTCACCTGCGCGCATCGTTGGATCTGGACCCTTCCAATCAGACATCGGAAGAAGAAATCCAGACGATAGAAAACCGGGTCGGCACCTACGACAAATCGCTCAGCCCTCGTGTTTCGAACTTCTTCCTGCACACGCACCATGCGAATGTTGTCCGTGCCGACGACGGCAATGGTTTTACCTTGAAGCGCCCCGAAGAACGCACGCGCGGCCAACGTTTGCGCAAGCGTGAACAGCGTCGCCGAGAATTCACCTATCGCTACCGGAATTCGAAATTCTCGCTCCTGTCGATTGGCGGCGATACGCAAAAGCTCTGCGTTGGCGTCACGAAAGACAACAACACCAAGCACAGCGCGGCCTTTAATCTGGCCGATATGAACAACAACCTGCGCAATTTTGCGGTGCGCCGCGCCTGTAAGTTCCTGCTCTGTGATTCCATCAGGCTGGATAAATGGGTGGCCTATGCCCTGGACGACATGGACCTTGGTGCCATCGCCGAGAACCAGTGGCGCGTCTTCAAGGATGGGTCCTGGATTTCGAACCCGGAAGACGACCACCGGCGCGGAAAAATTCCCGTGTGTACGTCCGAAATCAGGTGCCTGTTCCGCGACTGGGACTTCTTCGCTGAACACGTGACGTTCTACGAGAAATTCCAAATGGTCGATCCGCCGTGGCTCCGCCCGTCTCACATCGACAAATGGTCTGCCTATGCAAAGCTCTGGTCAGAACGGTGTATTCATCTCGCCGGGCGGGGGGCAGATGTCGCGGCGTTCGAGGCAGCGATTGCAGCCCATGATCGGGGTGCTCATTTCGCGGCGATTTCCGAATACCACCGCGGGAACCCGTCGCGGCTGCGCAACATGCACCCGATCGTCACGACCTGATTTGTGTCGCCCTGCGGCGCATGGCGGGTGCTGGCACTGATGGCGGGTTCAGATCGCCAGATACTCCTGACGGAGTTCCGCGTTGTCCAGAACGTCCTGCGCGGTGCCATCGAAGACCTTTTGGCCCGTGTCCAGAATGATTGCACGGTCTGCCAGATGCAAAGCAGCAATGGCATTCTGTTCGACCAGCACCGTTGTCATGCCAAGGCCCTTGATCTGCTCCAGCGTCTTCTCGATTTCCTGGACAATCACGGGAGCGAGACCTTCATACGGCTCGTCCAGCAGTAGAAGCTTCACATCGCGCGCAAGCGTACGTCCGATGGCCAGCATCTGCTGTTCCCCGCCTGACAGGGTCGTCCCCTCCTGTTTGCGCCGCTCGCCGAGGCGCGGAAACAGATCGTAGATCCGCTCGATAGACCAACCGACCGGCGGCGCGATTTGCGCCAGTTTCAAGTTCTCCTCGACGGTCAGGCCCTGAATGATCCGCCGGTCCTCCGGCACCAGACCGATCCCGGCGCGCGCGGCCTGGTGGGCCTTCATGTCGTGCAGCGGCTGATGATCTAGCCAGATCTCACCATGAGTCAGTTGCGGGTCATCGACCCGCGCGATGGACCGAAGCGTCGATGTCTTCCCGGCACCATTCCGGCCCAGCAGAGCAACGATTTCGCCCTCGCGAATGTCAAAGCTGATCCCCTGAACGATATAGCTCTCGCCGTAATAGGCGTGGACGTCCCAGACGGAGAAGTACGCCGCTTGCCCGCCACGGCTTGCCGTTGGCGCGACGCCCGGGGCCTGTTTCGTCAACTGCTCGTCGCCGAGCATGTTTGTGCTTGCGTCTGTCATCGATGTTCCCTCGTCGCGGGCCTAAAGCTCCGCGCCCCCAAGATAGGCTTCCCTTACCTTCGGGTGGCCTTTGATGTTCTCCGGCAGGTCTTCGACGATCACGGTGCCCTGCGCCAGAACGCTGATCTTCTGCGCCAGGCTGAATACGACGTGCATGTCATGTTCGATCACCACCATCGTGATCCCGGTCTGGGCAATTGTCCGCAAAAGCTCGATGGTGTTGTTCGTGTCGCCCCGGGACATGCCAGCGGTCGGCTCGTCCAGCAGCAGCAGCTTTGGCTCCTGCACCAGGCACATCGCAAGTTCCAGCCGCCGCTTGTCGCCGCGGGACAGCTGGCTCGCAACACTGTCGGCCTTGCTCTCCAGGCCGACACTCGCCAGCTTCTCCATCGAGATCCCGTGGATGTCCCGCTCCCCGCGCAGGGCGGCAAAGGCGTTCGGCGTGAATGCCCCGTCGCGCTTGGCAAAGGCCGGGATCATGACGTTTTCAAGCAGGGTCAGGTCGCCGAAGATCTCCGGCGTCTGGAAAACCCGGCTCACGCCAGCCTGATTGATCTCGTGCGGCTTCAGGTTCAGCAGAGATCGTCCGTTGAACATCACCGATCCGGTGTCGGGGTCGAGGCGGCCGACAAAACAGTTCAACAGGGTCGATTTGCCGGCCCCGTTCGGGCCGATGATGGCATGAACAGTGCCTTCCTCGACCTCCAGATTGACCTCGTTCAACGCCTTCAGGCCGCCGAAGCGCTTGTTGACGTTCTGGACCTTAAGGATGCTCATCGCCGCCCCCGTCATTCAGCCGGAACGGGCGCAGGTTCGCCGTCCTTGGGTTTGCGTTTGAACAGCCGGACAACCCGCATGACGCCTTCCATCAGACCGCCGGGCAGGAAGATCACGATGATCATGAACAACAGGCCAAGCGTAAGGTGCCAGCCCTCGCCGACAAACAGGCCGGCAATACTCACGGCTGCCGATTGCAGGGTCTCCGGCAGGAAACTGAAGAACTCCATCAGGATGTTCTCGTTGAAGGCCGAGAAGATGTTCTCGAAGTACTTGATCGCGCCCGCACCGATGACCGGGCCAAGCAAGGTGCCCGTGCCGCCCAGAATGGTCATCAGCACCACTTCGCCGGAAGCGGTCCACTGCATCCGCTCGGCACCGGCAAGCGGATCCATGACAGCCATCAGGCCGCCTGCCAGACCGGCATACATGCCCGAGATGACGAACGCCGCCAACGCATAGGGCCGGGTGTTCAGGCCGGTATAGTTCATGCGGTTCTGGTTCGATTTGACCGCTCGCAGCATCATGCCGAAGGGTGACCGGAAGATCCGCATCGAGATGTAGAAACAGATGATCAGAACGACTGCACAGAAATAAAAGCCCGAATAGCCGCTCATCGTGATGCCGAAAAAGTCCGAGGACGGCAGCGTATCATAGGTCCGCCCGAAGATCGCTGTATCCAGCCAGCGCGGATCGTCCTTGACCAGTTGCAGCCCGGTCTCGCCGTTCGTGATCGGCGTCAGAACCGAATACGCCAGATTGTAGGACATCTGCGCGAAGGCCAGCGTCAGGATCGAAAAGTAGATCCCCGACCGCCGCATCGAGATGAAGCCGATGATATAGGCGAACACACCGCCAAAGATGATCGACATCAAGAGCGCCGGGACAGGGTTCATCGAGAACAGCTTGAACATCCAGACAGAGGTATACGACCCGACCCCCAGAAAGGCCGCATGGCCAAACGAGAGATAGCCTGTCAGGCCGAACAGGATGTTGAAGCCAATGGCAAAGATCCCGAAGATCGCAAACTTCTGCAACAGATCAGGATAACCGGCCCCAAGAGGGGTTAGGATGATGGGCCCTGCCAGAACAACCGCCGAAAAGCATGCCAGCAACACTAGGTCCATCGCGGGATTGGTTTTTGTCGCGCTCATGGCTCAGGTCTCCATCACGCCCTTGCGGCCCATCAGGCCACGGGGCCGGACCAGCAGGATAACGATTGCAGCCAGGTACAGAACAATCTGGTCCAGACCGATGATCAGGCTGACAAGTATGTCGAACTGCAGGAATTCAGGGATCAGCGAGACGAAGAATTCCTTCAGCGGGGTCATCGCGGCGAAAGATTGCAGGATGCCCAGCAGGAAGCCTGCCGCGACCGCGCCGCCAAGCGATCCCATCCCCCCGACAACGACCACCACGAAACTCAGGACCAGAAAGTCCAGGCCCCAGTGATAATCGGGCGGCTGAATTGGCGTGTACATCACGCCCGCCAGCCCCGCGACGACGGCCGCGATACCAAAGACCGTCGTGAAGCGGCGGTCGATATCGATGCCCAAAAGGCCGACGGTCTCGCGGTCAGCCATGCCCGCCCGCACGACCATCCCGAAAGTGGTGAATTGCAGGAAGGCAAAGACGCCTCCGATCACTGCAAGCGAGAACAGGAAATAGACCAGACGCCATGTCGGATACGGCACCGATCCGGGATCAAAGCCCAGCATGACACCGAAATCGACCATGCCGCGCGCAATGTCCGGCGCCGACTGCGGTATCGGGTTGGCACCGTAGAATTTCTTGATGATCTCGCCCAGCACGATGGCCAGGCCGAAGGTCACCAGAATCTGCTCGGCATGGGGGCGCTTGTAGAAATAGCGGATCAGGCCGCGCTCCATCGCCACGCCGACAAACAGCATCGCCGGGATGGCCATAAGGATGGCCACCGGCACAGAGTATTCTATCAAGAACGTCCCGAATTCGCCGAACCAGGCCTCGACATAGGGTGTCTCGATCTTCAGGGGCTGGCCCAGAAAATCCTTTTCGGTCGCCGACTCGGTAACATAGCTCAGCTGCAGGATCCGCTGCATCGTCACCGCGCAGAATGCGCCCAGCATGAACAGCGCGCCATGCGCAAAGTTCACAACGCCCAATGTGCCGAAAATGACGGTCAGACCCAGCGCGATCAGCGCATAGGCACCGCCTTTGTCCAGACCATTCAGGATTTGCAGCAGGATCGCGTCCATGACCGCTGGCCCCCTATCTAGCTTGAAAATGGCCGGCCCCGGAAAGGGACCGGCCGCGATCGCTGTAGCGATCAGGCACCGTCGTTGATGGCGCCCTTGTTGCAGCCCAGCATGTCGATCGGGTACTCGACCTTCGCACGCGGGGTGACCTCGACGACTTCCAGAACGTCGTACTTCGAGGACGGGTTCTCTTTGCCCTTCACGACCAGCACGTCCTTGAAGCACTGGTGATCGTGACCGCGATAGGTGGTCGGACCATTGCCAAGACCGTCAAAGTCGAAGTCTTCCAGTGCTGCGCCAACTGCAGACGGCTGGAACGTTCCGGCGCGCTGACAGGCGTCGGCATAGAGGATCGCCTGGCAGTACGTCGTGTGCGCGGCCTGCGACGGCGGGAAGCCGTACTTCTGACCGAACGCCTGCACGAAAGCCTGCGAGCCTGCGTCCTGCAGCGACCAGTGCCAGTTCGTCGAACCGTAAATGCCCTTGACGTTTTCGCCAGCACCCTGAGCCATGAGGCGCGAGTACAGCGGCACAACGATGCCGAAGTCCTTGCCGTTGACCTGCTTGTCGCGCAGGCCGAACTGAACAGCCTGGGTCAGCGAGTTCACCATGTCACGGCCGTAGTGGTTCAGGACCAGCACGTCAGCGCCCGAATTCAGAACCGGCGTGATGTACTGCGAGAAGTCACCGGCACCCAGCGGCGTGCGGACAGCGGCTTCCGTCTGCCATCCAAGCTGCTCCGAGTACTTCTGGATCGAGCCTTCCTGGCTCCAGCCCCAGTTGTAGTCAGCGGTCAGGTGGTAGGCCACACGATCGCCGCCAAACTGGTTCTTAAGCACCGGACCCAGCGCAGCGCCGGTCATTTCGGTGTTGAAGAAGTGGCGGAAGCCGTTCGCACGGCAGTCCTTGCCGGTGGTGTCATTGGCGTGGGTCAGACCGGCCATGAAGATGATGCCAGCGGTCTGGCAGTAGTCCTGCACAGCAACAGCCACACCCGAGGACGAGCCGCCGGTGATCATGATGGCGCCGTCTTTTTCGACCATGCGCTTGGCCGATGCACGCGCCGCATCCGACTTGGTCTGCGTGTCGCCCGTGACGAACTTGACCGTCTTGCCGTTGATGCCGCCGGTCAGCGCCTTGGAACTGAACGTGTCCAGCATACCGCCGCCGCCGGCGTTGATGTGCTCGACCGCCAACTCGTAGGCGCGCAGCTCGTCCGCACCCTCGTCGGCGTAGGCACCTGTTTGCGGAACGTTGAAGCCCAGCGTGACGTCAGCGCCCGTCGGCTCGTTCGTGTAGCCGGCGGCCCAGGCTTGCGACGTAAAGATCGTCGGCGTGGCAAGGCCGGCTGCGGCTGCGGCAGAGCCTTTCAGCAGCGTACGGCGGCTGGTGATTAGTTTGCTCATGTGATGTTCTCCCTGAGCGTTTCCTCACGTGAGCCTCTGGCATTTCTGTGGCCAAAAGCCCGCGGATACATCTGTACCCAGCGTCACTTCTGGCCGAGGTAGGTAAAACTTTCAACAAGTATCTGAGATTACTCAATTTTTTTGTAAATTATTTTCAATTGAATCCTGTCAATATGTCAATATTTTACACAGGACGCTAAGCGCCGGAAAATCGAGGGCTTTTTATGGTAGAGCGGCTTCTGGGCCTCCGCATTCGCGAACGTCGACGGCAAATGGGCGTCACGCAGCGAGAGCTGGCAGCGCGGCTCGACATCTCCTCCAGCTATCTCAATCTGATCGAGAGAAACAAACGACGAATCACTGAAACGCTGCTCAGCAAGCTGTCAGAGGCGCTGGATCTGTCGGTCGGCGAGCTCGAAGGCGCCTCGGAAGAGCGCCTCGCAGGGGCCCTGACAGAGATCGCCTATCAGCCGGTTGTCGCCGATCTGGGCGTCGAAACCGAAAGAGCACCGGAGCTGATCGGACGGTTCCCCGGTTGGGCAAGGGCGCTGTCGGCGCTCGCCCGGTCAGAACACGCCGCACACGAACGGGCTGACGTTCTGTCCAACAGGATGTTGCATGACCCGTATCTCGGCGAAACCGTTCACCGGATGCTGACCCGGATCGCGGCGGTCCGCTCGGCCGCGGAAATTCTGACCGAATACGACGACGTACCGCAGGACCAGCAGGCGCAGTTTCAGACGATAATCCGCGACGAGGCTGCTGCCCTCACCGAAATCGGCGAGGCCCTCGCGACCTATTTCGACCGGTCAGAAACAAGAGAGCGGCGCATCACCCCGGTGGACGAGGCAGAGGCTCTACTCAATGCCCGCGAAAACCACTTCGCCGAGATAGAGGATTGCGCCGAAGATCCCGCCGCCCGGGCAAGATGCATCCGCACCCTTCTGAACCGCACGCCGGAAATCGAAACGGTCGCCGCGCGCAACCGGGCAAAGCGTATCCTCGAGACCTATGCCGATGAAGCAGCAGTGATGCCGCTGCACGCATTCGCCGACCGCGCCGAAGCGTTGCGATACGATGTCGAGGCCCTGGCCGCGGATTTCGGAACGCAGATCCCGTCGGTCTGTCGCCGCCTTGCAGCACTGCCCCCGGCCGATGAACGGCCAAGGTTCGGCTACATCCAGGCCAATGCGGGCGGGGCCATCCTGCAGCTGCGCAATCTTCCGCGCCTCTCCGTTCCACGCTTTGCCGGGGTATGCCCGCTGTGGATCCTTCACCGCGCCATTGAAACGCCGGGCACGATGCTGCGCCAGCATGCGATCTTCCCCGATGGCGGCCGCTTCGTTTTCGTTGCCAGGGCCCGCAATACCGCCCCGCCCGGCTTCGGCCATCCCCGGCATTACGTCACGGATATGGTGACGCTCAGCGAGCCGGATGCCGCGCAGACCGTCTATGCAATCCATGCGCCCGAAGCGGAAGACGTCGGACCTTCCTGCCGGACCTGTGCCCGCACCCAGTGCCAGCACCGTGTTGCCGACCCGTTGACCGGTTGATCGTGCAAGGGTCCAATCGGCAGCAGTCGTGCAGGAATAATTTGCCCCGCTGCGTTTTCTGGCGTCTAATCATCACAGAGGAACGCCGAGAGAAAAACCGGGCGCGCAATGAACAAACGTATCGTCCTGGCCGAGGACGAGCCGAGTATCGTCGAATCCCTGCGCTTTCTTCTGGGCCGCGCAGGCTACCATGTCGACATACATGGCAACGGCCTCGCTGCACTGAAGGCCATTCAGGCTGATCCGCCTGACATGGCGATATTGGATGTAATGCTGCCGGAAATGGACGGGTTCGAGATCTTGCGAAACGTGCGGTCCAACGAGGAGACACGGCACCTGCCGGTCCTGATACTGACCGCCAAGGGCCAACGCGAGGACCGCGAGCGCGCGATCGACGGCGGCGCCGACATCTTCATTTCCAAACCCTTCGCGAATGCCGACCTGATGGATGCCGTGGCCAACCTCGCCGCGCAGGCCGAAGCTGCAGAGTAACGCAGGTGGACGACCGGGTCGGCCAGAACCGCCGCAACCGCAAGACCCGGGACCGGTCGCTGATCCTTCTGTTCGTTGGAATTGCGCTTCTGATGCCGCCCCTCGCCGCGATCGCGCAGATCGATGCCAAGCTTGGCGGCGTGCCGGTGACGCTGATCTACCTGTTCGCCGTCTGGGCCGCACTGATCGCCGGTGCCCGCCTGTTGGCCCCCAGCCTGCGATCTGAAGATGATGCACCGGATCCGCCGGATGCCCGGAAATGACGCTCTCAGGCGACGTTCTACTTCTTGTTTGTCTCGTATATGTCGCGGCCCTGTTCCTGATCGCCGCCTATGTCGACCGGCGCGCGTCGCAGGGGCGTCTCGCATGGCTTAGATCGCCCGTCATCTACACGCTTTCCATATCGGTCTACTGTACCGCGTGGACGTTCTACGGCGCGGTTGGCAGCGCGGCGCGCAACGGGCTGGAATTCATCACGATCTATCTCGGTCCCACACTTGTCTTCATCGGTTGGTTTTGGGTCCTGAGAAAACTAGTGCGCATCGGGCGAGCCAACCGGGTCACGTCCATCGCTGACCTGATCAGCGCGCGCTACGGTAAAAGTCCGTCGATTGCCGTTTTGGTCACGTTGATCGCAGTGACAGCCACGACCCCTTATATCGCACTGCAGCTGCAATCCGTGACCCGCAGCTATCAGGTCATTTCCGGCGAGAGCGACAGCACCATCACAGCTTTCTGGATCGCCGTCGGCATGGCTGTGTTCACGATCCTCTTCGGGACCCGCAACCTCGATGCCAACGAACGCCACCACGGCGTTGTCGCTGCCATCGCAGTTGAGGCCGTCGTCAAACTGTTCGCCCTAATCACCGTCGGCCTTTTCGTTGTCTGGAGCGCGGGCGGCTTCGGCGAAATCTTCGACGATGTGCCATCCGAAGTGATCTATGGCGGGTCCGAGATTTTTGGCCCGCGCTGGGCGGCACTCACCTTTCTGTCGGCGGCGGCGATCATCTGCCTGCCACGCCAGTTTCAGGTCACGGTCGTCGAGAATGTTGATGAGCGCCATCTGGCGACCGCATCATGGCTCTTTCCTCTCTACCTTTTCGGGATGTGCCTTTTCATCGTGCCGATCGCGATCGCGGGGCTGAAATTCCTGCCCGCCGATGCCAACCCGGACCTCTATGTTCTGACACTGCCACTGTCGCAGGGGCGGTCAGAGATCGCATTGCTTGCCTTCCTTGGCGGGTTCTCCTCGGCGACCTCCATGGTCATTGTCGCCGCGATTGCCGTCTCGACCATGGTATCCAACCACATCGTCATGCCGATCGCCCTGCGTTTTCTTGATCGGCGCCAGCAGGTCTCCGGCGATGTCCGCAATCTGTTGCTCAACGCGCGGCGCATCTCGATCGCGCTCATCCTGGCACTGGGCTTTTTCTACTTTCAGCTATCCGGCGGATCCGATGCCCTCGCCGCTATCGGGCTCATCGCCTTTGCGGGTGTTGCCCAGTTCCTGCCATCTCTGCTGGGCGGCATCTTCTGGCGCGGGGCAACCCGGGCCGGGGCATTGGCAGGCCTGATGGTGGGCGCTTTGCTGTGGGCCTACACGCTGTTCCTGCCCAGCTTCGGCGGCGATCTGCTGTTGTCGCGCGAGGTTTTGACCAACGGTCCATGGGGCATCGAACTCCTCCGCCCGCAGGCTCTGCTCGGCCTCGGCGGGTTCGATCC
>JBCCMP010000005.1:0-31577 GCA_039026295.1 Pseudomonadota bacterium
AGGGCATGGGGATCGAGGCGCTGACCGTTTCCCTGATGAATGCCTACACGAACGGTGTCCACGAGCAGAAGATCCGAGAGATTGCCCAATCGGTGCTGCCCGGCATTCCGGTTTCGATCTCTTCGGAGATCGTGCCTGAGATGTACGAATACGAACGCACCGAGACGACGGTTGTGAATTCCTACATCCGCCCGGTCGTCTCGACCTACATCGAGAATCTGGCGAGCGAGCTGAACTCTCGCATGGGCGGCGTGCACCTGCGCATCCTGCGGTCGGATGGCGGGCTGGCATCCGATGCCAACGCGAAAGAGATGCCGGTCAACCTGCTGATGTCGGGTCCCGCAGGCGGTGTGTCCGGCGCGATTTTCATGGCGAAACAGTCGGGGTTCAAGGACCTTCTGACCTTCGACATGGGCGGCACGTCCACCGATGTGGCGCTGATCCAGAACGGCATCGCCCAACAGCGCCGCGAGACGCGGGTCGCCGATGTCACGGTCCGCGCGCCGTCGGTCGATGTGCGTACCGTCGGCGCAGGCGGCGGGTCGATCGCGTACGTGCCGGAGCTGACCAAGGCGTTGCGGGTTTGCCCGCAATCCGCCGGTGCGGAACCGGGACCGGCGGCCTACGGAAAGGGCGGCGACGAGCCGACCGTGACCGACGCCAATGTCGTGCTCGGCTATCTGCCGTCGGATGCCAAGCTGGGCGGGGACATGCAACTGGACCGCGCGGCATCCGAGCGCGTGATCAAGAAGATCGCCGATGCGCTGGGCCTTGGAGCCAAGGAGGCCGCCGAGGGCATCATCAACATCGTCAACGAGAATATGTTCGGCGCATTGCGGCTTGTCTCGGTGGAGCAAGGCTTCGACCCCCGCGATTTTGCCCTGATCGGCTTTGGCGGGGCCGGGCCATTGCACGCGAATGCGCTGGGCAAACTGATGAATTCCTGGCCCGTCATCATCCCGCGCGGGCCGGGCGTTTTGTGCGCTTACGGCGATGCGACGACGCGGGTGCGCAACGAGGCGGCCCGGACCTTTGTGCGCCGGTTCGAGGAAACCTCGGACGGCGAGGTTGGCGGCATTCTGGCGGAGCTGGCAACGTCAGCCGCGGCGGCTTTGGATGCCGAGGGTGTGCCGCGAGGCGAGCAGACCACCGAGTACCAGATCGACCTGCGCTATTCCGGGCAGGGCATGCGCCTGACGGTGAACATGTCGCCGGAGGATTTCACCTCGAAGGGTCTGGCCGAACTCAGCCGACGGTTCGATGAGATGCATGAGCAGCTCTTCACCTTCTCGCTGGATGCCCCACACGAGCTTTATAACCTGCGCGCGGTGGTGCAGGGGGCAGAGAACCTCGCTGCTCTGGGAGAGGTCCCGGCCGGGTCCGGCGATCCGTCCGGCGCGATCATTCAGGCAACCTCGATCTTCCACGAAGGGCGCGATCATGCCGCCCAGATTTATGATCGGGCTTTGTTGAAGGCGGGGGACCGGGTTCACGGCCCGGCCATCGTGACCGAGATGGATTCGACCTCGCTGATCCTGCCCGGCCATGTCGGCGAGGTCGACGCGATGGGCAATATCCTGATCAATCCGGTGTGAGTGATGGGAACGGAACTACACTTCGATCAGACGCATCCGGGCGAAATTGTGCACCCGGCCCGGACTCAAGGCGCGCAGCGGCGCCTCTCGCACATCGCAAAGCGATGTGCTGACGGCGTCAACACATTGCCAGCGGCAATGTGTGAGAGCCGGGCCTCGCCCGACCGCCCCCCGGTCGGGCGAATGGGTTGCCGAAGGCACTGCGCTCGCCGATCGTCCGATGTGGCTTGCATAAAGCAAAACAGAATGCAGGTAAGCTCGCCCGCCCGCGGTCGGGCGCTGCCCTCTCCCGCGCCAATTCCTGCCGTCACCTTGCCGACAAGGGGAACCTGAGATGCCAGCCACCATCATCCAGACCAACTCGCGCCCCTTCAACAAGGTGCAGGTCGATCCGATCAGCCTGGACATTGTCGAGAACGCGCTGAAGAACGCGCGGGCGGAAATGGACGCTGTCCTCTTCCGCACGGCCATGAGCCCTGGCATCCGCGAACAGCATGACGCGTTCCCGATGATCGCCAACCACGAAGGGAAGATGATCGTCGGCCAGTTCGGCAGCTTCTTCCCCGGCTTTTGGGCCGGTTACAACGGCACGGTCGAAGACGGCGACATCTTCATCACCAACGATCCCTACACCTGCAACGGGGCGATCAGCCATCTGAATGACTGGCTGGTGATGATGCCGATCTATTTCGAAGGCCGCTGCGTTGCCTGGTCGGCAATGTTCGGCCACATGACCGATGTGGGCGGCAAGGTGCCGGGCAGCCTGCCCACGGATGCCGCGCAGATCTTTGAGGAAGGCATCCAGGTCCCGCCGGTCAAGATCTATAAAAAGGGCGAGTTGAACCAGGAGATCCTGGACATCATCCTGCGCAACTGCCGGATGCCGGAATGGAATAAGTCCGATTTCAACGGCATCATCGCGGCCATGCGGCTGGCCGAGCGGCGCGTGCACGAGATGTGCGACCGCTTTGGGGTCGATCACTTTGTCCAGGCGATGGAGGAGATGCTCGACCGCAACAAGCGGGCCATGTCGGAAATCATCAAGATCGTCATCCCCGAGAAGAAGGCCTATTTCGAGGATTTCATCGACGACGATGGTCTGGGCATGGGGCCCTACAAGATCGCCTGCACCCTGTGGCGCGAGGGCGATCAGGTTTATTTCGATTTCACCGGCACTGACCCGCAGTCGATATCCTCGGTGAACTTTCTGCTGAACGAAGAGATGTTCAAGATGTTCCTGGGGAGCTTCTTCATCAACATCTTCGACCCGCAGATCCTGTTCAATGACGGGTTCTACGACCTTGTCCATGTGCACATTCCGAAGGGCTGCATCCTGAAACCGCAGCGCCCCGCTGCTCTGTCGTCACGCACCCACCTTTTGGCGCGGATCTTCGATCTGATGTCGGGGATGCTGGGCCAGGGCTCGCCCGATGCGCTGTGCGCCGCCGGGTTCTCGGACAGCCCGCATTTCATGTATTCCGGCTACAACAAGCACGGCGAGTGGTATCAGCTTTACCAGATCGGCTTTGGCGGCATCCCGGGGCGGCCCGCAGGCGACGGTCCGGACGGCCACTCGCTGTGGCCCGCCTTCACCAACGTGCCGAATGAGTTTCTGGAGGCCTATTTCCCGCTGCGGATCGTCAAGTACGAGACCATCGTGGACACTGGCGGGCCGGGACTGCACCGGGGCGGCAATGGCCTGTCGATCGGTTATCAGTTCATGGAGGATGGCCAGATCAGCATCCACGACGACCGCTGGCTGACCCACCCGTGGGGCGTCAACGGCGGCAAGCCCGGCGGGCGGTCCAACAAACTGATGGTTCGCGCCGACGGGGCCGAGGAATGGATGCCCGCGAAGGCCGACCGCATCGCGGTTAAGGAAGGCGACACGCTCTACTTCAACACCTGGGGCGGCGGCGGCTGGGGCGACCCGCTGGAGCGGGACGCGGAGAAGGTGGCGACGGACACGAAACGCGGCCTCGTCTCCCGCGACGGTGCCCGGCGATACGGCGTGGTGCTGAACGGGGATTTGTCGGTGGATCAGCGGGCGACCGAGGATCTGCGCCGCAAGATGGCATCAGAGCGCGGCGCGACCCAACTGTTCGATCGGGGCGGGACCATCGAAGAACTGAAGGCACGCTGCAAGGCGGATACCACCTTCGATCCGCCAAAGCAGCCGATCTTCCAGAATTGGATGGGCCGCGGGGTGGCTGCCGAGTAGCCATCAGGGGCTGCTGCACGGCACAGCGTGGATCATGTTCTCGGAACTGCGAGTTCCGCCTTTGATCCCGCCCGGTCAAGTCGAGTTCCCGGCTTCGTATAAGGCAGCAGTCTGCCGCCACAGGCCATTGGCGGACCTGACCCACAGTCTCGGTTAGGGCTGCTGAAGCCGGTCCGAAAGTACGGATTGAAGGTCTGGAGTGGCGGCAGGTAGTACTCTACGCCAGCCCCATTCACCCTCGGATTGGAAAAGTGGCCTTGGCCGGTCGCGGCCTCGGGCGGTGAAATTCAGGCCCTTGAAGGCTTTGCTCACCCGACTTGCTTTGGACAGGTTTCGTAGGCGACCTGTACGTAGGGAGGGGATGCGAAAATGCAGAAATCGCCCGCTGACGCTTCAGGGCGTCACTATTCCTGGGAGTTTGAACTTTGGGATCGAAAGCTTCATGCTTTCGTCTACCTCGGCGCACCGCAGCTTGCGGCACCCAACAGTCATACAGGCAGCCTCTCAAACATCACAGTCGGCGTGAAGGACATCATTGATGTCGCTGGCATGCCGACCCGCAATGGCAGCGAAACCTGCAGCGGAGCTGCCGCCGCCGAGGCAGATGCGACCGTCGTCGCCGCATTGCGCCGGGCCGGAGCGCGCATCGTTGGCAAGACCATGACAACGGAGTTTGCCTTCACCGATCCGACCGATTGCCGGAACCCCTATGACCTTGATCGCAGTCCGGGCGGGTCGAGCAGCGGCTCGGGGGCCGCGGTTGCAGCGGGCATGGTCGACATCGCGCTTGGAACACAGACGGCAGGGTCGTTGTGTCGCCCGGCCGCCTATTGCGGCGCGGTCGGGTTCAAGCCGTCCTACGGTGTCTTGCCCACGACCGGCGTGACGCCGCTTGCGCCCAGCTTTGACACCGTCGGGGTCATTGCGCGAACCGTCGCGCTGGCGGAACGCGCGTTCGATGCGATGCGACCGGGTGCGGAAGGCGGCATTTCTGCCGACAAGAAAGGCATCACGACAACCACGTTATTGCTCGATGCGACGACCAAGGTCGCGCCTGAAACGATGGAAGCCTTGCAGGAGGCCGATGAAAGCCTGCGCCGCGCTGGGCTCCGAATTCAGCCACCAGACCTGAAGATGGATATGGCCGATGTCGTAGCGGACCATCGTACCGCCATGAATTTTGAAGCCTTCCGGGCTCACGGCCATCTGCTGATGGACGACCGCAAAGACCTTCTGAAACCGAAGTTTCGCGCGGGTCTGGAACTGGGCTCGGGCGTATCTCGGGCAGAGATGGAGGCGGCACTCGAAAGACTGGCCGAGACCCGGCAGAATTTCTGGCGCCTGATGACCGGGGTTGATGCCGTCCTGACGCTGCCTGTTCCAGACGGCGCACCGCTGATGGGCGGGACGACCGGGTTTCAGGACTGGCTGACGCCGTGGACAGTCTTTGGTGGGCCGCTAGTGTGCCTGCCCTGGGGTCTTGATGCGCTGGGACGGCCCAGATCCGTGATGCTGGCCGGACGGCCGGGAGAGGACGTGGGCCTTTTGACAATCGCAAAGACCCTGGAAGCCGATGCTCCGCGCCTTCATCTGCCGGATCTGCCTGCTTGATCAGGCGCGCAGGCGCACAATCGCGTCCACTTCGACCGAGGCGTTGCCGGGCAGGCCCGAGACACCGATCGCCGTGCGCGCATGCCACCCTTCGTCGCCGAACAGATTTATGAAGATGTCCGTCGCCGCGTTGATCACCAGCGGGCTGCTAGGGAAACCTGAGGCGCAGTTCACGTATCCGCCCAGCCGGAGCATGCAATCCACGCGGTCCAGATCACCGTCGCAGGCCTCGCGCAGTCGATAGATCAGGTTCAGCGCACAGATCTTTGCGGCCTCTTGCCCGGCGGCGATGCCTTCGGGTGTATCGAGAACAGGTCCGGTATGTGTGACCTTTCCGTCCCACTCGCATACCTGGCCGGACAGGTAGACCGTGGTGCCATCACGCCGAAACGGCAGGAACTTGCCCATCGGTGTCCAGTCCGGAGGCAGTTCCAGCCCCAGTTCGGCCAATCGCCTTTCAGCGCGTGACATGCGGTTCCCTCAATGCGCCATGGCCGTTTCCCGGGCCAGATATGCGCGCCAGCCGCCTGCGTGCGATATGTCAGTCGCGCCGTCGGTACCGCTCGCTTCACAGACGAAGCCCTTGACCCACGAGCCGTCCGAGAGCTCGACCGATCCGATCCCCAAGGGCGCAGGAATGCCTTCGACAAAAGCTCCAAGGGCTGTCTTGGGAAGCGACCAGACCTCCAAATCAATCGAAGCGGCTCCTTGGCCCTGGTGCCGCACCAACCCGGGGCGCTCTGGCGGCCCGCCGGGCAGCGCGTAGAACCGATACGCCTCGGCCGTGTGGGCCCGGCGGACGAAATGCGCCCCCAGATCGGTCAACTGCCAATTCAACGGCAGTCCGCTCATGTGCGCGCCGCAGACCGCCAGTTCGATGTGGCCCGGTCGGGCGATCTGCAGGGGTTTCGGGGACGGTGCCGGATGGCTGGTCGCGCCCAGCATACGCGGGCAATCGCGTTCGAACGTCCGGGCCAAAGCAGCGACCGCGGCATCCTTTCCGGCAGCGGCGAGGAGCGTCACGCTGCCCGGCCGACCGTCGCCGCGCGGGGCGGTCGGGACGGCAATGCCGCACATGTCCAGAAGGTTCACAAAGTTCGTGTAGGTGCCCAGGTTCGAGTTCGGTGTGATCGGGTCGGCTTCAAGGTCCTGCACCGTGTAGAAGGTCGGGATTGTCGGCACGCACAGCAGATCTACGGCGTCCAGCATCGGCTCTGCAGCACGTTTCAATTCAGCCAGACGATAGATGCCCCGAAAGGCATCGGCGGCAGACATGCCCTCGGCCACCTCGACGATCTGACGGGTCACGGGATGAACGGCGTCGGGGTTCTTCGCCAGAAGGTCTTCAATGACCGTGTAGCGCTCGGCGACCCAGGCCCCCTGATACAGCATGCGCGCGACGGCGAAGAGCGGCGCGAAATCGATCGGCACGATCTCCGCCCCTTCGCCCTCCAATCGCGCCACGTCGCGGGCGAACGCGCTGGCCTGCGCCTCGTCGCCCAGGAACTCGATTGACGCAGCATCGGGCACGCCGACCCGAAGCGGATGTGCGGGTAAGGACAGGGGTTCGTGGACCAGTCGCCTTGAGTAGGCATCCCATGCGTCGAAGCCCCGCGCGACGGCAAAGGCGTCATAGGCGTCATCCACGGTCAGGGCGAAGATTGAAACCGTATCCAGCGTGCGGCAGGCCGGAACAACACCGGTCGCAGACACCGCCCCGAGCGTGGGCTTCAGGCCGACAATGTTGTTCAGCGCAGCAGGAACCCGGCCGGACCCGGCCGTGTCGGTGCCCAGCGAAAACGTCACGATCCCGTGGCCGACGACGACGCCCGACCCGCCTGACGACCCGCCCGGCACGATTTCCGGATCGATGGCATTCAGGGGTGCGCCGTAGGGCGTCCTGACGCCAACCAGTCCGGTTGCGAATTGGTCCAGATTGGTCTTCCCGACAAGCAGCGCCCCGGCGGCGCGCAGGTTGGCGACCACGACGGCATCGCTCTGCGGCGTGTAGGCATAGGCAGGACACGCGGCCGTCGTCGGAATGCCCGCCGCATCGATATTGTCCTTCACCGCGAAAGGAATGCCCCAAAGCGGCAGGTCGGGGTCATAGGTCCCCAACGCCAGAGCCTCGGCCCTCAGGTCTTCCTGATCGCATAAATGGATAAAGATGCCCGGATCGTTCACCGCCTTGAGGCGCGCGAAAACCTCGTCGATCACCGCCTCGGGGCGCGTGCCATTCGCATAGGCTGACCGCAGTGCTTCAAGGGTAAAGGGCAGATCGCTCAGCATCAGAAACCTCCGGACATCTGCAGATTCTGGCGTCGTTCCGGCGGCGTCGGGGCCGCGGCGAGAAGTGCCTTTGTATAGGGATCGCGGGGCGTGGTCATCACGCGCTCTGTTGCGCCTTCTTCGACGACTTCCCCGTCTTTCATGACGATCACATGGTCGCACAGCAGGCGGACGACATGAAGATCATGGCTGACAAACAGATAAGTCATGCCCAGCTTTGCCCGCAGATCAACCAGCAGGTTCAGGACGACCGCCTGGATCGACACGTCCAGCGCGGCGGTTGGCTCGTCCAGAATCAGGAACTTCGGCTCCAGCGCAATCGCGCGGGCGATGCCGACACGCGCCTTCTGACCGCCCGACAGCTGATGCGGAAAGCGGTCCAGCAGGGGCACCGGCAGTCCGACCAGCGTCGCCATCTCTTCAATGCGCGCCGCCAGCTTGCCGCCGCGCATCCGGGCCAGGCGCTTCAACGGTTCGGCGATGGTCTGGCGTGCGGTGTGCCGGGGGTTCAAGCTGTCGGTGGCGTCCTGAAAAATCATCTGAATATCGGCCCGGCGCGGGTTCTTCGCAAACCCCTTGGCGGGGATTGCGCCGATGTCCTCTCCATCGAAACGGATCGATCCGCTCGTCGGGTCCGAAAGGCGCACCAGGATTTCCGATGTCGTCGACTTGCCGCAGCCGCTTTCGCCGACCAGCCCGACACTCTGGCCGTGCTTGATCTGGAAGGAGATGCCTTTGACCGCGTGCACCGGTCCGGACTTGCCCTGATAGGTCTTGACCAGGTCATGCACCTCGACCAGCGGAGCGTCACCTATCCGGTGCGGCAGCATCGGACCGCGTTCTTCCGGCGGCAGCAGACTTCGAATGCTCTCCCCGGCGCGCGGGGTCGCATCGACCAGCTTGCGGCTGTAGGGATGGCGGGGCATGACGAACAGGGATGCGGGGTCGCCCTCTTCGACGATCTTTCCGTCTTTCATCACGACAATCCGGTCACAGTACTGGGCTGCCAGCCCCAGATCATGGGTGATCAGGATGCTGCTCATGTTCCGGTCACGGATCAGGTCGCGGACCAGATCCATCACCGCCTTTTGAGTTGTGATGTCGAGCCCGGTGGTGGGCTCGTCCGCGATCAGGATGCGCGGATTGCAGGCCAAAGCGATGGCGCACACCACGCGCTGGCACATGCCGCCGGAAAGCTCGAACGGATAGGCGTCATAGCGGGCCTCTGCATCCTTGATCCGGACGGCCCGCAGCGCCTCGATGGCCTTTGCGCGGGCATTGCCGCGGGTGACGCTTGCATGTTGGCGCAGCACGTCTTCGATCTGATGCCCGACCTTGCGGATCGGGTTCAGGGCGGCGCGGGGGTTCTGGAAGATCATCGAGATCTCTCGCCCCCGAATGTCACGCATCTCGCGCTCGGTCGCGCGGCGCAGATCGATGCCGGAGTATTCCGCATCCCCCTGCCTGATCGTTCCGCCCGCATCGAGGATTCTCATGAGCGCATAAGAGGTGACGGATTTGCCGGAGCCGCTTTCCCCGACGATGCCCAGGATCTCGCCATTCTCCAGGCGAAAGCTGATGCCGCGCACCGCATCGACGGTGCCGCGGCGGGTCTGGAACGACACGGCAAGATCCTTGATGCTCAGCATCAGGTGCGCTTTCGCGGATCGACGATGTCGCGCAGACCGTCGCCCAAGAGGTTGAACGTGAAAACGGCCATCATCAGCCAGAGGCCCGGGAAGACTGCCAGCCACCACTCGCCCGAGACGATGAAATTTGCGCCCTCTGCCACCATGATCCCCCATTCAGGGGTCGGCGGCCGAACGCCCAGGCCAATGAAAGACAGGCCTGCGGCGTTCAAAATCGCCCAGCCCATGTTCAGCGAAACCTGCACCATCATCGGCGGCAGCGCGTTCGGGAAGATGTGCATGGCCAGAACCCGCAAATCGGAATTGCCCGAAAGCTTGGCGGCGCGGGCAAAGCCTGCGTCCCGGCGGATATTGACCTCGGCCCGGACCAGACGGGCGTAGAACGGCATGTTGATGATGGCGGTCGCGTAGATGATGTTCTCGACCGTATTGCCCAGGGCGGCGACGATCCCCATGGCCAGCACGAACAGCGGGAACGCCATGATCGTGTCCAGGATGCGGTTCAGGACGATGTCCGGCCAGCCGCCCCAATAGCCCGCCGCCGCCCCGAGTATCGAGCCGACCACAAAGGATATCGCCACGGCCAGAACGGAAATCGTCAGATCCAGCCGTGTGGCCACGATCACGCGGGAAAAGACGTCCCGCCCGATCTGGTCCGTGCCGAACCAGTGCGCCGCGGACGGGGGTTGCAAAGCATTTGCCGCGTTCGTGGCCAAGGGATCGTACGGCACCAGCAGCGGCCCAAAGACTGCGCAGAACAGGATGAAGCCCAGCATCGCGAAGGCGATCAGCGTGACGGGGTTGGACCGAAGCACGTAAAGAATGTGGTCGAAGCGCCCCTGCGCCCTTTGCGGAACCGGCGCAACGGTCATTGGTCCAGGAACCCGATGCGCGGATCAATCGCCGTGTAGAGCAGATCGATGCAGAGGTTCAGTGCGACGAACAGCAACGCCATGGCCAGGACAAAGCCCTGGACCGCCGCGTAGTCGGACACCACCAGCGCCTCGACCGCGTAGGATCCGATGCCGGGCCATGCGAAGACCTTCTCGACCAGCACATTGGCACCCAGTGCGAACGAAAAGACCATGCCCAGTGTCGTCACAACTGGCAGCAAGGCATTTCGGAACGCGTAGGAATAGAGAACCATGCCGTTCGACAGACCGGCGGCCCTGGCGGTGCGGATAAAGTCTGCGGACAGCGCGGTCAGCATCGACGCCCGCGTCATGCGCGCGATCGGTGCCAGTGTGAAGAGCGCCATCGTTGCGGCAGGCAGCATCAATTGCTTGGCAGCGCCCCACCAGGTTTCCCAGTCGCCGGCCAGTGCGGCATCGATCAGGTAGAAGCCGGTGACGTGGTCCGGGGACAGATAGATGAAGTCCAGCCGCCCCAGCGGCGACGGCGCGATCCCAAGCAGATAGTAGAGGATGTAGATCAGAAGGATTCCGGTGAAGAAGGTCGGCAATGAAACGCCCGCCGTCACCACGACCCGGCAGAGATGATCGACCCACGACCCTGGCCGCGTGGCCGCCAGAACGCCCAGCGGCACGGCGATCAGGATCGCCAGCATCAATGCGGTCAGCGTCAGCTCCAGCGATGCCGGCAGCCGGTTCGCCAGATCCGTGACAACCGGGCGTCCCGTGGAAAGTGACTGTCCCAGATCCCCTTGCAGCAGGTCACCGACATAGGCCACGAATTGCTGCAGCATCGGTTTGTCCAGGCCCATGGCGGCACGGACCTGTTCGATCGAGTCCTCATCCGCCGCCGCCCCGGCGAAGTAGACCGCCGGGTCGCCCGGCAACGCCCGGGTCAGCACGAAACTGATCACCACGACGCCGACGACCACGGGCAGGGCCTGCACGATCCGCAACAGCGTCGCGCGCAGGCGGGGGCGGCTGGCCCACATGGCTTACGTGGACTTCAGCGGACGCACATCCAGCTGGCGGTGGAACCAGAACTCGTACCCCTCGGACCCATGTGTCGCGACGTTCAGAGCGGGCTGATAGAGCGGGATGCGCGGCAGATCTTCGAATGCGATCTCGAACATCCGTTTGATCTTCGGCGCATAGTCCGGGTCGTCCATCGGGATGTGCAACGAGGTATCGACCAGTTCCTCGATCTCTTCATTGCGGTAGTTCGAGGAGTTGAAGAGGTGGCCGTCCTTGTAAGCCCAGAAGAAATAGTAGTCCGGCGTGTTGAGCCAGCCCCCGAAATTCTCCAGGTGCAGGTCCAGGCGTTTTTCCACTAGGACGGCTGTGCGCCAGTTTGCCCCCGGGATCTTTTCAATCGTGACGTTGATGCCGATCTTGCCCAGTGCTTCCTGCACCAGCAGGGCTGTCGGCTCCATCCAAGAGGCCAGGTCGGCGCTGATCGACATGGTGACATCGAACCCGCCCGCATGGCCGGATTTCGCCATGTGTTCCTTGGCCTTGTCGAGATCAGTCATGTAGGGCGACTTCCGCGGCCAGGCGATGTCGTCAATCGGCCCCTCAGCGCCATAGAGCGGCAGACCGCGGCCGAAGGCTGCAGCCTGGAAGATGTCTTCGTATGGCACCGCATAGGCCACGGCCTTGCGGACATCCGGATCCTGAAACGGCTCGAACGCGAAGTTCGGGCAGAGGCAGTGGATGCAGTTTTCGATCGGGGTCGAGAAGACATCGATCTTGCCAGCCAGTTCTGCGGCGTCCTTGTCGGGAATGCCGAATGCCATCTGCACGTCGCCGCGTTCGATCAGTGCGCGGCGGGTCGCTGGGCTGGGCACCTCGCGGACGATGACGCGCTTTACGGCAGGAAGCGGCCCGCCGACCCAGTCGTCATTGCGCTCGTAGACAAGTTGCTCGCCCGGATCCCAACGGGCGATCTTGAATGCGCCGGATCCGGCGGGGTTTTTGTGCAGGTATTCCAGCGCCCATGGGTCATCCTCGGTCGCGTTTGCCTTCGCCTCGACCGAATTCATGATGTAGGGCACGGGCACCGCGAGATCGGGGATGCTCAGCTTCGACGGACGGTCGAGCTTGATGACGAAGGTTTCTTCATCGACCGCGACGAACTGGTCCGGGCGAACGAAACCGCCCGCTTTCATCTGGACCGACGGGAAGCCGCCCACGGAAACCGCGCGGTCGAATGACCATTTTACATCCTCGGCTGTGACCTTCCGGCCGTCCCAGAACTTGGCTTCCGACTTCAGCTTGAAGGTCAGCGTCAGGCCGTCATCGGATGTCTCCCAGCTTTCGGCCAGTTCCGGCTCGATCACCGTGTAGTCATAGCTCAGGCCACCGCCGATGGCCTCTTTCGTGCCGAAGGACAGCAATCTGTCATAGGCATTCACGCCAACCTGGTAGGACGCACGGCTGGTGCCCGAGCGGTGCAGATCCAGCGAATTGATGGTCTGCCCCGTCACGACAACGATGGTGTCGGACCCTGCTGCGGCTGCTGGCAATGCTTTCAAAAACGGCAGCACCGATGCGCCCGCCGCGCCCATTTTCAGAAAGTCCCGTCTGGAAGTGTTGTCCGTCATCACATGCCCCTTGGTTGCCGCACCGCGCGCGGTGTTCAGACTGAAACAAAGGTTGGGGCAAAGCTGCGCACACCACTAATGCTATAAAATCACAACTCCGTTGCGTTTTTTGCAGCGCAATGAGAGAAATCCAATCATATGAGGCATTTGAAAACATTCGAACTGATCGAAGCGGTGGTGCGGGCCGGATCGATCCGCAAAGCGGCCGAGGATACAAACCTGACCGATTACGACCTGAACCGGCGAATCCAGTCGTTCGAGCAGGAGTTCGGCTGGCCGATCTTTGAAAGGCTGCCGCGCGGGATGCGTCTGAACCCCGCGGGCGAGCTGTTGATGAAGCACATCCAGTCGCAGCGCACCGATATGACGAGGATCCAGTCCCAGGTCGCGGACCTGTCAGGCGTGCGCCGCGGGCATGTGTCCATCGCCTGTTCGCAGGCGCTGCTGCCCTACTTTCTTCCGGAACAGATCGCGATCTATCGCGCCGTTCATCCGGGGGTGACCTTTTCGGTCAATGTGCGCGACCGGTCACAGGCCGAGCGGGACCTGGCATCGTTCAGCAGTGACCTGGCTTTGGTGTTCGAGCCGGTTCATCTGGTGGAGTTCGAGGTGCTCTATGCGCTGGCACAGCCGGTTCATGCGATCTTTCGGCGTGACAGCCAATTGTTCGAGAGAGCCGAACTGCGTTTGCGGGACTGCCTGGAGCGAAAACTGGTCCTGCCGGCCCGCGCCTTCGGCGTACGCCACCTGCTGGAGTTGGCGGCGACGCTGCGGGGGCATTCGTTGTCCACAACGGTTGAATCCGAGTCGTTCGAGTTCATTCGCCATTACGTCCTGCATGAAGATGCGGTCGGTTTTCAGATACCCATCGGCCTGAAACTGGACCCCGGTGACGAGATTGCGCATCGCCCGCTGTCACAGCGGGATGTGACCAGTGGACAATTGCTGCTGGGGCAGATGAAAGGCCGCGCATTGCCGGTTGCTTCTGCCAAGTTTGCGCAGCAACTGGCTTTGGCGCTGGCCGCTTATCCTAGCGGTTAGCGGGTCTTTCTACCGGGATCGTTCTCGAATTCTGTGTTGTACGCCGGGACTGGATACCGCTTTCGATCCCGGCGGCGGAACTCCGCACGGCGTTCGGAATTGTCGATGAATAATCCCCGAGTTCAGAGCCGTCTTCGCTGGACGCCGCAGGCTGCGGCGTGGAACGAACGCTCCATTGGCCCTGGACGTTGCTGGGAGCGGGTCCCGCACCATCGGTGCCAAGCATCCGGCACCGTTGCCTCTCAACCAGCGTCTTTCAGACGGCTGTAGACCGGGCAGGCCAGCGTCTCGCGCAGGGCCGCCACCAACTCGTCGACTGTCTCGGTCGTCACGACCTGCCCGCCGGTCTTCTTGGCAAGGCAGTCGGCCTTGTGAACGATGTTCTTGGGACGAAAAGACGGGTGGCCGCTGGAGTCCGGCTGCAACTGAAATCCGATCACGTGCACGGTTAGGTCAACGCCCACGGAGGCGAGTTCAGAGCCGAGCGCACAGGGCGACCCCCCGCAGGTCTCGCGGCCGTCGGTGACCAGAACCACAACGCCTGATCTTTCGGTGAATTCCAGCGCCTCGGCCGCGCTGCGCACGGCGGCTGTCAGGGGCGTATTGCCATCCGGCTGCAGCGTATCGACCGCGCCGGTGATCCGGGGCGCCGCATCCCGGATCGGCGGAAAGCGCAGATCGACGTTGTTGCAACTCGCCCTCTGCGCTCCCGGTCCGTAGATGACCAGACCCAGCCGACGGGACAGCGCGATCTCGGGCATTGCGCGGTGCATCGCCTCGCGCGCCAGGACGATGCGGGGCACCTCTGCCAGACCTTCCTCGGTTTCACCCATCGAGGCCGAGCCATCAAAGACGACGACCGCATCGGCGGTACAGGACGGCTCTGCCGCGACAACGGCCGGTCCAAGCAGCGCCGCCACCAGCGCCATCCCCTTTGCCGCCTTCGCCATGCCGACCTCCGCGTGATGCCTTTCACCCGAGAGTTGCAGGCTGGCCACGGTCTGTCCAGCCCGGACCATTGACGGCGGTCATCCCTGGCGCAGTAGCCAAGGGCGACTGCAGATCTTTTCAGGCCGTTGCGGCGCGAACTGCCGGATCAGCGCTTCCGGTCATCCAGCCGTGTCGCCCGGGCTGCAAAGCAGCCGCGCTTGGCGAAATGCATGTCGACAAAGTCGATTTGGGGGTCGGCGAAGAAGCGGTGCAAGGCGTCGTCCAGGTCTGCCCCATCCATGATGTCGGCATCCTTCATCATACCCTCGGCGTCGAAGGCGCGCACTGAAATCAGCCGCGACGCAAGCATGTCGGGCACGTCCTGCACGACCGGTGCCGTCGCGGCGACACCCTTGCGCACATAGACCGCATGGGATGCCGCATAGGGCGAGTTCATGTCCAGATGGCGATAGTTCGTCAGGATCACTGTGTCGCCGATTTCCGCGTCCTGAAGGCTGACCCGGCACGGGAAGCCGGGCTTGCTGTCGGCAGTGACACGCCGCGCGCCGTTTGCTGCCAGTTCATCGTCCGACATCTCGAAAAGGGGAGCGAACTCGGTGCCGTCGATGGGGTGGATCTGGTAGGTCATCATCTCTCTCCGTGCCGTGTTCCGAGGCACCAGAAAGCCAGAAGCACAGGGCCGATGCGACCCGGATCTTGCGCTTTTGGGTTGCTTTCCGCCCGAACCTGCGGCCCGATGGGACACAGCCGCAGGACAGGGGAGGTACGACATGACCGACAGCACTGAAAGAGTCTCGGACGACGAGTTGAAGGCTGCGCTGGATGTTGTCTTCCGAGCCAATGCCCAGGTTTACGCGGCGCGCGGCTTCCAGAAGCGCATCGGGTTCGGCAAGAAGCCCGCTTTGATCGTCATCGACATGGCCAATGCCTGGACCCGGCCCGGTCACGCGTTTTCTTGCGCCGGAATGGACGAGGTCATTGCCGCCAACAAGGCCCTGATCGAGGCGTTTCGTGCGCGGGGCCTGCCGATTGTCTACACGACGACCGCCTACTTCTCGACCACCGGTCCGAACGCGGAAACCGGAGCCTGGGGCGGCAAGATCCCGCTGGACGTGCTGAGCATGGACGATGATGCCTGCGAGATCGACGACCGTCTGGCCCCGCAGCAGGGCGAGGTGGTGATCACCAAGAAGAACGCCTCGGCCTTCAACGGCACCAGTCTTTCCAACTATCTGACGGCGTCCCGGGTCGATACCTGCATCATTACCGGCGTCACGGCGTCTGCCTGTGTGCGCCATTCGGTCGAGGACTGCATCTCTGCCGGGTTCCGGCCTATTGTCGTGCGCGAGGCGGTCGGCGACCGCATCGCCGGTGCCGTCGAGTGGAACCTGTTCGACATCGATGCCAAGTTTGGCGATGTCGAACCGTTGGAGACAGTGCTGGAATACATGAAATCGAACGAGATCGGGTGAGGCGACAGGTCTGCACAGACTGTCTCTGGACGGCGCCTACGTCGGGACAAAGTTAAGCCAACCCAGTGATCCTGCGACGGCCAGGTAGACACCGATCAGCCCGAACGCGATCAGCCAATGAACGAGCGTACGGAGCCGTTTGCCTTCCTTCGGAAACCAGCGGAACTGGCGCAGCCAGCCGATCACCAGATCCATGACCATCAGAACCAGCATGAAGTGCCGGAAGAAGAAATACAGAAACAAAACCATCAGAACGACGCCGGCAATGGTGTGCGACGGCACGATCTTTACGGCAGCTTCAGCGCCCGATGATGTCTCCACGTCGTCTGCTCCGATCTCGTTTGATCCGATGCCAACAGGACGCTGCGCTTAGTCCTCCGCCATGATCCCCTTCAGGTCGATCCCGCACTCGTCCAGGATGATCCCGGCGATCTTGTCGTAGACGCAGCCGACCCGGATCGTTCGGAAGTTGGTCAGGTCGACAATGGTCGATCCCAGACCCTCCGGGTTGTGGAAGGGGACAAGACCATAGTCGATTTCGACATCGGCTGCGTCGCGCACCTGGGCCTGCACGTCCTCTAGCCGGAACTTTGATCCGGTCAGGGAGACATTGGCCGAGGAGCCAGAGACGCAAAAAGAGTTCTCCCGCGCCAGCCGGGCGATTTCATTGTGCAGCGGGCCTGCGTTGATCAGCAGATCCATCGTCCCGGCCTTCGTGGCGTTGTTGAAGGTGAAGGGCGGCATGGACTGGACGACCGGGTGGTCCCGGTGGAACGGAGCGACCACCGAGAACGGCAAGTCATGTCCCTGGGTGATCACGCGCACCATCTCGCGTGCGTCGTCGGAGCAGATCAGCATCTCGTTGAACAAGTCCCAGTCGCCGAAATTGCCGCAGGGTTTTTCGAACGACCGCTCTTTCACCCGGTAGGCGCGCTGAATGGCGTCTTCGGAATGGCCGACAATGGCGTAACCGACGCTGACAGGAAATATTGCGACGCCGCCATCGCGCACGGCGTTGAAGACGCGCTGGGCATCTTCCTTGATGGGCTGACCTTCGAACATCTCGCTCTCCCCCTTTTTGTCGAGGTTATCCGGGCAGCCAGAGGCGGCCAAGGGCGGATATCACGGCGGATATCACAGCGGATATAACGGCGGGGGTCGCCGTCGCGGAGATTTCGTGGTGAAGTGCCCTTTGGGAGGTGATCATGGCAAGACCGGACGTAAAAGGCGACGCGGCCCGCGCATTCGATGTGCTGAAAGCGGGGGGTGCGGCCATTCTGCCGATGAATGTCGGCTATTCCCTGATCGGCGGGTCCGAGGCCGCGCTGAAGCGGATCTTCGACACCAAGGGCCGTGCGCCGGACAAGTTGAACGCGATGCTTGGGGACGACACCCTCCATCGTGAGATCCACAGGATCGACAGCCGTGGTCAAGAGATCGTCGCGGCCATCACGCAGGATTACGACCTGCCCTTGGGCGCAATCGCCCCCGGCGAGATGGCTCACCCCATTCTGCAGAAGATGACCCCGGGCGCGCTGGCGGGCAGCACCCGGGATGGCACCGTATTGATGCTGCTGAATGCAGGGGCGTTCCATGCCGAGATCTGCCGCCTGAGCCGGGAGCAGGTGCACCCGCTGTTCGGATCATCCGCCAATCGGACCCTGCAGGGCACGAAGTTCCGGGTCGATGATATCGAACCGGAGATTGCGGCTGTCGCCGACATCACCATCGACCACGGGCTGCGCGAGTACCATCTTTATGCCGGGTCCTCGACCCTATTGGACCTGACCACGCTGAAGGTCATCCGCTTCGGGGCCTGCTATGAATTGATCGCCGACATTCTGAAGCGCCATTTCGGCGTCGCCCTGCCACCGCCGCCGCTGCCGCATCTGCAGGGCCTGATCGGCAGATTCTGGGAACACGAGGGGGAAACGCAATGACCGATGAGGAGATGATCGACCTGGTCCGCACCTATTTCTCGGCCGTCGATCGGGGCGATCTGGACACGGTACTGAGCACGCTGGCGCTGGACTGCAAGTTCACGGTCGAGACCCACGGGGTCGAATTGAACGGCCACCACGATCTGCGCGGCATGTTCGAGCGGCTTTGGAAAAACCACGCCGCGATGGTGCACGACCAGATGACGTTCGTCCCAAATGCCGAGGCGGGCCGCATCGCCGCGCAGTTCCGGGTGGTGAACACCGAGCATGACGGCTCGATCACCTACAAGTCGAACTGCAATTTCTTCGATGTCGCTTACGGGCGGTTTTCGCGGGTTGCCGTCTACATGGCGGGGGAGACGACGCTGGACCGGGCGGGCACCTAATGCGTTAGGTCGGGTCAGGCAGCGGCGGCATCCGGTCGGTGAACTCGGCCACTTCCGCCCCCTTGGTTCCATCGGCTTCAATGAACCAGTCGCCGATCTGGCGAGAGGTCATAAAGGTGGTCTGCGGGTGCTCCATCAACAGGTCCAGGCACTTCTCGAACCAATAGGCGATGTGCGGGGTGCCGATGATATGAGGATGCAGGCCGAAGGTCAGGCAGCGGGGATTGCTCTCGGTTTCGCGTTCGAACACCGCGAGGGTTGCCTGCAGCCGCTTCAGGAGCTCGTCGGTTGAGGCATCCTTGATCGCATATACGGGAACGTCGTTCAGCTCGAGCGCATAGGGCAGCCCGACCATCGGGCCGTGTTTCGTGCGGATCCAGAACGGCAGGTCGTCGATCACCCAATCGTGCAGGAACTGGATGCCGTTTTCCTTCAGCAGATCCACGGTGTCGTGGCTTTCGCCAAGTCCCGGCCCTAGCCAGGACCGGACATCGGCCCCGTCGCAGGCTTTCAGCCGGGCGATGCAGCGTTTGATCACGTCTTCTTCGTTATCGGCGTTCTTCAGCGATTGCTGGAACATGCCATGACCGACGAGTTCCCAGTTCATGCGGACAATCTCGTCCATCAGATCCGGGTAAACATCGGCCACCTGCGCGTTCATCAGGGCCGAAACCGGGATGCCGCGCTGTTCGACAGCCGCCATGAACCGGGGCATGCCGCACCGCATGCCGTATTCTACCCACGAATAGTTCGGCACATCGGGCGGCTGGATCTGCGCGCCATGGGGCGGCGGCAGAACCCCGCGCGGCATGGGCCGGTCGAAGGGCCAGTATTCGATGTTCATGCACAGATTGACGATGATCGGCTTTCCGCCGGGCGGCTCCAACCGCCGGGTGCGGTTCGACATCCGGTAGGGGACACGGGGGTTGGACCAGGGCATCGGCTTCTCCGTTCGTCACGTTGACCGCAGTTTTTCGGAGAAAGCGGGGTTTGGCAAATGCCGTCAGACCATGGTTGCCGCCGTGCACATGTTCCGAAGCTTGGCATCCGCGAGATCGGGCGTCAGCAAGCCAAGGCCGCAATCGGGTGCAATGACCAGTCGATCCCGGTCGATGTGTTCCAATGCCTCGGAGATGCGATCCGCGATCTCCTCCACCGGTTCGATCCGGCTCCGCGCGACCGCGACTGCGCCGAGGATGACCGATTTGGCGCGATAACGCTCCAGCAGCGCGAGATCATTCTGGCAATGCGCATCCTCGATCGAAAGCTGATCGAACGCTGCCTCGTCCACCGCCTGCGAAAGCCTCTGATAGCTGTCGGGATCGGCCTTCTTGTAGGTCTCGTCGTCCAGATGTTCCGGATAGCCGCAGCACATGTGGACAACGCGGGTCACGCCGTCGGGCAGGCCATGAAAGCAGCGCTCCAGCCCTTCGAGGCCGAACTGAAGCGCATCGTCGACCTGCCGGGCAAACAGCGGCTCATCGACCTGAATGTACCGGCAGCCGGCTTCGGCCAGCGCCAGCACTTCGGCATTTACGGTCTCTGCCAGCACCTTGTTCAGTCCCGGGCGGTCGGCATAGTGACAGTCTGCCGTCGTATCCATGATGGTGAGCGGCCCGGGCAGTGTGGCCTTGACGGGCCGGTCGCAGAGGTCCTGCGCAACTTTCCAATCGTGCACCGAATAGCCGGGCTGTGCGGCCGAAACGGTCCCCCGGATCGCCGGAAGATCGGTCTGATAGGCACCGTCGCGCAGAATGCGGGTCTCCAACCGATCAAAATCAAATCCGTTCAGGTGACGGCAGTGATAGTGGATGTAATTTTCCCGCCGCACCTCTCCGTCCGTGGGGACGTCGATTCCGGCGGCGATTTGTACGCCCAGCACCTCTCGCGCCGCGCGAACGAACAGGGGTTCGTGTTCCGCCGACACGTCATACCCGGTGGTCACCGTCGGGTCGTTCATGCCCGTTGCATCGCGGCTGGCATCGAACCAGTCACGCACCGGCACATAACCGGGCTTGGGGAAAGACCCGATGGTCGTGGTTTGCAGTTTGGTCGCCACTTCTTACGGCCAGGGCAGCGAGTAGGTCTTGACGTTGGTGAAGAACTTCATCGCCTCCAGCACGCCTTCCTTCACGCCGTTTCCCGAGTCCTTGATGCCGCCGAAGGGCGACATCTCGATCCGGTAGCCGGGCTGTTCCCAGATGTTCACGGTGCCCACGTCCAACCCTTCGATATAGGCCTGCGCCCGGGGGAGCGAGTTGGTGCAGACGCCCGACGACAGACCAAAGGCTGTGGAGTTCGAGAGCGCCATCACCGCCGCGTCGTCATCGGGGACCCGGACGATGGGCACGATGGGGCCGAAGGTTTCCTCCATGACCAGTTCGCTGTCGTGGGGGACATGGTCGACAACAATGGGCGGCAACAGCGCGCCCTGACGGCCCGGATCGTAGAGCACCTTCGCCCCGGCATCAGCCGCCTTGTAGACGCGGCTTTCGAACAGTTCGGCGGCCTGGGCATGGATGACGCAGCCAAGCTGCGTTTCCGGGTCCTGCGGATCGCCGAAGCGGATGGCCTTTGCCTTATCCAAGATCATCGGCACGATGGCGTCGGCGACACTCTCTTGCACCAGGATGCGCTTGACCGCCGTGCACCGCTGACCGGAATTGCCGGTTGCGCCTGCGACCGCGATGGTGGCGGCTTTCTCCAGATCCTCTGGCCCCAGATCGTTCAGGATGATCAGTGGATCGTTCCCGCCAAGCTCCAGCGCGGTGCGCTTGTAGCCTGCCTTTTCGGCGATCATCTTGCCGACGGGCACGCCGCCGGTGAAGGTGACGATGTCGATATTGGGGTTCCGGATCATCTCGTCGCCGATGTCATTGGGCCAGCCGGTCACGATCTGGAACATCTCGTGCGGCAGGCCTGCATCGTAGAGGATATCCGCCAACGTGATCGCCGTCAGCGGCGTCAATTCCGTCGGTTTGCAGACCACGCAATTATTTGTGGCAATGGCGGGTGCGATTTTGTGGGCGACCATGTTCAGCGGGTGGTTGAACGGCGTGATAGCGGAAATCGCCCTTACCGGTTCGCGCTTGGTAAAGATCTTCCGCGCCTTGCCTTGCGGGGTCAGGTCACACGAAAAGATCTGCCCGTCGTCCAGAATCGCCAACTGTCCGGCCAGCATGAAGACGTCATAGGACCGCCCGGTCTCGTACAGCGAGTGCTGTTTGCAGATGCCCAGTTCCAGCGTCAGCCAATGGGCGATTTCGTCCCGCCTCTCGCGGATCAATTCGGCGGCGCGGAACAGGATCTGCTGGCGTTCATAGCGGGTCAGTTTCGGCGTGTAGTTGGCCGCGATCTCGAACGCCCGCGCTGCATGGCTGGCATCGCCCGCGGGGACGGTGCCGATAACCTTGTCCGTGTAGGGGTAGCGTACCTCGACCACATCAGTGGTGGTCACTTTCTCGCCGCCGATGCGCATGGCTTCGTGACGCACGGCTTCGTGGCGAATGGCTGTCTCAGGCTTGTTCATGCGGGGGCCTCTTCAAGGGCGGCCTCATCAAGGGCTGCGGCAGCGGCGGCGTAATGGAACGCGTCGTAGTTGCGCAGCACCGGGGCGTTGGGCAACTCGATCTTGCGGTTTACGATGAAGGGGACTTCTTGTTCGGTCAGCCCACCGTGCGAACGGAGCGGTTCCTTCAGCGCGGCCAGATCGTGCCGGTCGGCGCTGGTTCCGATGGTCATGTTCTCGGTCGAGACCATGACGACATCGCCGATCCGGTCAGGGGGAAGGTCGTATTTGGCCACTGCCTCTTCCTTGGTGGTGACCTCCATCATCTGGGGCAGCGCCTTCAGGCGGGCGACGATGTCGGCGCGGTCGGCGCAATCCGGCAGATAGGCCGTGGCGAAGGAGCCAAGCGCGCCGTGATGGACGACGTAAGGGTCGGTGATCGGAAGGATGACCCGGGCTGTTGCTGTGCCCAGCCAGTCATCCATCAGGTCCTGAATGTAGATCACCGCCGGGTCGCCATTGGCGTCGTGCTTGGGCTTCATGCCGTGATCGGCAGTTATCACGATGGCCGCGCCCATCGCGTCCAGTTCCGCCAGATAGCCGTCGAACATCGCGTAGAAATCCTTCGCCCCCTGCTCGTCCGGCGCGAACTTGTGCTGGATGTAGTCGGTGGTCGACAGGTACATGACATCCGGCTTCCACTCGCGCAGCAGTTTGACGCCCGCTGCAAAGACGAATTCCGAGAGGTCCGCCGAGTAGACCTCTGGCACCGGGCGGCCCAGCCAGTCGGCGGCGCGGTCGATGCCGTGTTCCGTCAGCGTCGTGTCGCCGGATCGTTCCGAGGAGAACGCAATCGCCCGGTCCTCGTCGAACTTCAGGCCCGAGCCGAGCAGCGCCCGCAGCTTGTCCTTGGCGGTGACCATCGCGATGCGGGCCCCTGCCTGGTAGTACTTCGAGAAAATCGTCGGGGCGCGCAGGAAGCGCACGTCGTTCATCATGACTTCCTCGCCCGTGTCGGGGTCGTAGAGGAAGTTGCCGCATATCCCGTGCACGGACGGCGGCCGACCGGTGGCGATGGAGAGATTGTTGGGATTGGTGAAGGACGGGATCACGGAATGGGCGAGCCGGTCAGTGCCGTCTGCGCGGATGCGCTTCAGGGTCGGCATCAGACCATCGGCGATGGCGACGTCCAGATAGTCCGGCTCGCATCCGTCAAGGCAGATGGCGATGGCGCATGTGGCCGGGGCCGCATAGGTGCGGCCGTTGGCGGTGACGGGGGCAGAGATGGGCATCGCAGTCTGTCCTTAAGCGGCGAGTTTCTTGCGTTCTTCCAGGGCGGCGGCGGGCGGTGCGGCAGAGGCGACGCCCAGTTCGGTCAGGGCCTTCCCGGCCGCGGCCACGACTTTGTGCATCACTGCCGCGTCCATGCGGCCAATGCAACCGACACGGAAGGAATCCACGACCGTCAGTTTGCCGGGATAGATGATGAAACCCTGTGCCTTCATGGCATCGTAGAAGCCCTGAAAACCGAAGGCCGGGTCCGCAGGGCAGAAAAACGTGGTGATGATCGGCGACAGCCAGCGATCATCCAGCAGCGTCTCGAAGCCTAGGTCGCGCATACCTGTGACCATGACGTCGCGATTATTGGCATAGCGGGCACCACGGGCCGCCACGCCGCCTTCGGCTTCGTGGGTCTTCAGTGCTTCGATGAACGCCGCAACCGTGTGGGTCGGCGGGGTGAAGCGCCACTGGCCGGATTTCTCCATCACCGCCCACTGGTCATGGACATCCAGCGACAGCGAATGGGCGTTGCCCGCTGCGGCCGTGATCTCGTCCTTTCGGGCGATGACGAAGCCGAAACCGGGTACGCCTTCGATGCATTTGTTGGCGGAAGAGACAAAGGCGGCGCAGTTCAGCGCCTGCGGGTCCAGCGGCAGCGCGCCAAAGGCAGACATGGAATCGATCAGCAGCTTTCGGCCTGCCGCATGCGTCGCCTCGGCAATCTCTTCCACCGGGTTCAGGATGCCGCTGGACGTCTCGCAATGGATGGCGAGGACGTGCGTAATGGCCGGATCTTCCCGCAGTATCCGGGTCACATCAGAACCGCGCGGGGGCAGATAGTCGCCCATATCCAACAGGCGCATGTCGCGGCCGATGTAATCCAGGGTCTTGGCGGCCCGCAGGCCATAGGCACCGTTGGCCAGAACAAGCACCTTGCCGTCGCGCGGGACAAAGGACCCCAGCATCGCCTCGACCAGATAGCTGCCGGACCCCTGCATCGGCACGCAATCATAGTCCGCTGCGCCGGGTCCGATCATCGCCAGCAGGCGCGACCGAACCTCGCGTGTCATGGCACGAAAGTCGTCATCCCAGCTTCCACAGTCCCTCAGCATCGCGCGCTTGACCTCGATCGAGGTGGTCAGAGGTCCCGGTGTCAGAAGGTAGGGCTCGCCCAATTCTGGCGGGGGAAAAGCGTCGGACATCGCGCAGCTCCTTGAACGACTGCAGGTGATATCGCCGATGCCCGGGCAGAAGTAAAATGATTGAACGCGAGCGCCGATGCTTTCCCAATGCCCCGATTGTTTCAGGGCAGAGCGGCTGCATCGCGTGATTCCGCTTGCCAGATCATTTCAGATGCATTTCCATCGGCGGGCGACTCTGATGATGACCGTTAGCCCAAAGGTGAAGCAGCGCACGGATTCGCAAGGGGGTAGCCCGACGAAAGGTCAATCCGCTGCCGCTGGTGTCACGCCTCTGTCGCAGAGGCCGGTTAGCACCAACGCATCAGGCGGGCAGTATGGCCGCGTTCATTGGGGGAGCATTTTGCTCGCTATATTCGGTCCGGCGCGCCGGATCGCCAATAAGGCAGGCCGAACTGCCGAACTGCAAACCGTCAGGAGAGGTTCCATGAAAAAAATTCTTCTATCAGGGGCTGCGTTCTTTGCGCTTCCCGGAATGGCGCTGGCCGCATGCCCGCCGATCACCGTTGCCAATATGGGCGGCATCGCCCCCGGCGAATTCCCGCAGCAGTACGAACTCGGCGCTTTCCAGGATGCCGCAAGCTGCACCATGGAGTTCAAGGGCAACCCGGATGCGGCGGCGCTGAACGCCAAGATCCAGGGCAACCCGGATTTGCTGCCGCTGGCCGAACGCATTCCGGAAGAACCGCTGGTGATGGTCCCCTATGATTCGATCGGCCAGTACGGCGGCACCTTGCGGGCCCTTTCGAATGCCACGGAAGCGGGCACCTCGGACTTCCTGTCCGTGCGGCACGTGAACTTCGTGCGGTTCTCGGACGATCTGTCGACCATCGTCCCGAACATCGCCAAGGGCTGGGACTGGAACGAAGACTTCACCCAGCTTACCTTCTTCCTGCGCAAGGGGCACAAATGGTCGGACGGCGCGCCGTTCACCGCCGATGACGTCAAGTTCTGGTACGACAACCTGAATTTCGACGAGAACGTCATCGCCAAGCCGAAGGACTTTCTGCTGGCAGGCGGCGAGAAGATGAATGTCGTCGTCGTCGATCCGCAGACCGTACGGTTCGAGATGGCCGCACCGAAGCCGGGGTTCCTGGCCCACTTTGCCAACAGCTACTCTCAGCCGTTCCAGCCGAAGCACTTCCTGGGCACCTACCACCCGGCCATCAACCCGGATGCGGACGCCGAGGCAAAGAAGATTGGCTTTGAGACCGGCTATGAGGTCGTGAATTTCTACCACGGCCAGTCGGACTGGACGGATACCCCGACCCCCATGCTGCGGGATCTGGAGAAGTCCACGGCCATGCCATTCGCGACCCAGCCGACGCTGGAGAGCCACATCTACATCACCGACACCACCGAAGGCCGCAAGCTGGTCGCCAACCCCTACTTCCATCAGGTGGACACGGCCGGAAACCAGCTTCCCTATATCAGCGAGCAGGACGAGCTTTACATCAACGAGAACGAAGTCCGCATCCTGAAGATCGTCAACGGCGAGGTGGACTACAAATCGCAGTCGCTGCAACTGCCCTCGGGCCCGCAGCTTCTGGAAGGCCAGGAAAAGGGCGATTACACCGTCCACCTGAAACCGACGATCGCGCAGGTGGTCGTGGGCTTCAACATCACCCACGAAGACGAGGCCAAGCGGGCCATCTTCTCGAACGTCGATTTCCGCAAGGCGATGAGCGTGGCCATCAACCGGGCAGAGATGAACGAGACGACATATTTCGGTCTGGGTACGCCATCTGCCTATATCGGTTTCTCGCCGACCCCGGCCTTCGTTGACCCCAAGTGGACGACCTATGCGACGGAGTTTGACGCAGCCGGTGCCATGGCAACGCTGGACGCGCTGGGCGTGAAGGATGCCGATGGCGACGGGTTCCGCGACCTGCCGAGTGGTGACCCGCTGGTCCTGAACATCCAGTTCGCGACGCAGGGCGGTCCTGCGGCGGTCTACGAGTTCATCGCCCAGAACTGGAAGGATGTCGGGATCAACGCCACCGTGAAAGAGGTGACGCCCGACGAGTACCGGTCTGCCCAGTCCGCCAACAAGCTGGACATCATCAGCTGGGGCAAGGGTCAGCCGGTCGCCATCGTTCTCGGCAATAACGAGCTCTGGGTGCCGCCCTATGAGAACTACTTCGGATCCCGCAATGCGATGTTGTGGGTGAAATGGCTGGAGACTGAAGGGGCCGAGGGGGTCGAGCCGCCGGCATGGGCCAAGGACATGATGGACGATGTCGAGGCGTTCCAGCAGGCCGCGCCGGGTTCCGACACCTCGAACGAGATCGGCGCCCGCATGGCCGCGACCATGGCCGAACAGTTGGTCTTTATGGGCACTGTTTCGGCCCCGAACCCGATCGTGCACCGCAATGCGTTGAAGAACTTCACCGAGTTCAAGACCTGGTCCTACGAATATTACCGGACCTACCCCTACCGCGCGACGCAGTGGTGGCTGGACCAGTAAGGCCGGTACGCATCCTTTCGCAGGTGCGAAATGATGATTGACAATCCCCCGGGCAGAGACTTCTCTGGCCGGGGGACCACGTGAGGGGCTAGGCTTGCGCTTTCTGCAATTCGCTCTGATGCGCGCGCTGATGGCGGTCATAACGCTGATGACCGTATCGCTGGTGGTCTTCACGCTGATGGAGTTCGTCCCCGCCGATTGCGCCGAGCGCTACGTCGCCTTCAAGCAGACCTCGGGACAGAACATCACCGAAGCCGACATCCAGGCCGAACGGGTGCGTCTGGGGCTGGATCAACCCTTCTTCGTGCGTTGGGGCACGTGGATGGGCAATGTCTTTTTCCGGGGTGATTTCGGTGACAGCTGCATCCTGCGCCAGTCGATCAACGATCTTCTGAAGGACAAATTCTGGATTTCGCTGGGGATCGCTTTGGCCTCGCTGGTGGTGGCCTATGCGATCGCGGTTCCGGTCGGCATCTACGCGGCCGCCTCGCACAACGCCTTCTTCAACGGCACGCTGCGGCTGATGAGCTATCTGGGGCTGGCGCTGCCGAACTTCCTGCTTGCGCTGGTGGTCGTGCTGATCTGGGCAACCGTGTTTGACGATCTGCTGATCGGCATCTTCTCGGCCGAGTACCGGGATGCGCCGTGGTCCGTGGACAAGTTCCTGGATTTTCTGGGGCGCGCCTGGCTGCCGATCTTCATTCTGGGCTGGTCGGCGACCGCCTTCGCGTTGCAGACCGTCCGGGCCCTGATGCTGGATGAACAGGGCAAGCTTTATGTCACCGCCGCGTCGGCACGCGGGATTTCGGGGCAGAAGCTGCTGTGGCGATATCCGGCGCGGCACGCGATGGGCCCGGTGATCAACTCGCTGGGCTTTGACCTCAACCGGATTTTCAACGAACTGCCGGTCGTTGCGCTGATCCTTGTGCTGACGGAATCCGGCGCGATGCTGTTCGAAGCACTGGCCCGGTCCAATGATCAGCAGCTTGCCGGGGCGATCATCTTCCTGCTGACCGCGTCGATCGTTTTCCTGAACTTTCTGACCGACATCGCACTGGCCCTTATCGACCCGCGCGTGCGCCGCGGCCTGTTGGGATAGTGCCATGGCCCGTTCCGTCGCCGAGACCAAGGAAGCCTATTTCACCGCCAGCCAGTACCAGCTGATCCGCGCCCGGTTCCGGCGCAATCGATTGGCGATGATCTCTGGCTGGTTCCTGGTTCTGATCATCCTGTCCGGGTTCTTCGCACCCTTTCTGTCGCCCTATGACCCCACCGTGGCGGGCCGCGACAAGGACTATCTGAACGGTGCCCCGCAGATCCCGCACTTTTGCGACAAGAACGGCTGCTCGTGGCGGCCCTTCATCCACGGCGTCGAGATGAAGCTGGACATGACAACCCTGCGCCGGACGCCTACCGTGAACGAGGACAAGCGGCTCTACATGCAGTTCTTCGTGCAGGGCTGGGAATACAGCTTCGCCGACTTTTCCTGGAACCTGCCCGGTGATGCGCTGGACGGCCGCGTCAAGGCACTGACCTTCACCACGCATCTCTTCGGGCTGGATGGCGGGAAGCTGCACCTCTTCGGCACGGACGGGGAAGGCAAGGACCTTTTCTCCCGAACGCTGCACGCGGTCTGGACGTCGATGGCTGTAGGCACCATTGGTGTGCTGATCGCCTTCGTACTGGCCCTGATCATAGGAGGGGTGGCCGGCTATTTCGGCGGCTGGATCGACTCGGTGATCCAGATGATCACCGATACGGTGCGCACGATCCCGTCGATCCCGCTGTTCATGGCGATCTCGGCGATCCTGTTCGAGTATTACCCCGAGATGTCGTCAGAGACGCGGTTCTTCGTGATCGCCTGCGTCCTCGGGCTGATCGGATGGCCGACACTGGCACGGCGCATTCGAACGCATCTTCTGGCAGAGAGGTCCCAGGAATATGTCCTGGCGGCGCAGCTTTGCGGGGCGTCGTCCAGCCACGTCATCCGGCGGCATCTTCTGCCGTCGTTCACGTCCTACATACTGGTCGATCTGATCATCTCGTTCCCCTATATGGTGCTGTCCGAGACAGCCTTGTCCTTCATCGGTCTGGGCCTGAAAGACCCGGTGAACTCGCTGGGCGTGATGCTGAAGAACGTCTCGGAAGCCGATGTCCTGATGAACTACCAGTGGGAAGCGATCCCCGCCGTCTTCTTCGTCGTGCTGGTGCTGGCCTTTGTCTTCGTGGGTGATGGTCTGCGCGACGCAGCGGACCCCTACTCGGGGACAAAGAAATGACAACCCGGCCTGCCAGATCCGATGATATCCCGCGCATCGGGACCATCGCCGGTGCAGCGGGCCTGTTCCCGCCAGAGATGGTAGCCGATATGATCGCCCCCGGTCTGGCGGGGGAGGGCGATCTCTGGTCCGTGATCGAAGCACAAGGGACGACGGCCGGTTTCACGTTCTCGCGCCCCGAGGAAATTACCGACCGGACCTGGAACATCCTTGCGCTTGGGCTCGACCCGGCATTTCAGGGGCAGGGTCTGGGGACGGCGCTGTTGCGTGGAACGGAAGCCGCGCTGCCGGATGCCCGCATGATCATCATCGAGACGACGCAGTTGCCGGAACAGGACGCCGCCCGCGCGCTCTATGCCGCTGCCGGTTACGAACAGCAGGCGCATATCCCGGACTTCTACGGCGATGGCGAGGACAAGGTTGTCTTTGTCAAACGCGTGGGTGATGCGGCATGAGCTTGCTGAGCGTTGAAAACCTGACCCTGCAGTTCAAGACCGACGAAGGGCTGATCACCGCGGTCGACAATGTCTCGTTCTCGCTGGAGCCGGGAGAAATCATGGGTCTGGTCGGCGAATCCGGGTCCGGCAAATCCGTGACGGCCAAGTCGATCATGAAACTGAACCCCGGCAACGCGGTCTATGACCCGGCCTCGAGGATCCTGCTGGAGATCGACGGTGCGCAGATCGACGTGATGGCGCTGAGCCGCCCCCGAGAGATGCAGGTGGTGCGCGGCGGTGCGGTCAGCATGATCTTTCAGGAACCGATGGCAAGTTTTGCGCCTGCCATCACGATCGGTGACCAGATGGTCGAGCAGCTTCTGCTGCACACTGACATGAACAAGAAACAGGCGCGCACCCATTCTATCGAGATGCTCGACCGGGTCGGCATCAAAGACCCCGACAAGCGGATCGACCAGTACGCCTTCGAATTGTCCGGCGGGATGCGCCAGCGCGCGATGATCGCCATGGCGCTGTCCACCAGCCCGAAGCTCCTGATCGCGGACGAACCGACAACTGCACTGGATGTAACCATCCAGGCGCAGGTGATCGAGCTGATGAAGGACCTGGTCGCCGAATACGGCATGGGGATCATCTTCATCACCCACGATCTGGGCGTGATCGCGCAGACCGCAGACCGTGTGGCGGTGATGTATCTGGGCCGAATTCTGGAATCCGGGCCGGTCAGGTCCGTTCTTCGCCATCCGGCCCATGCCTACACGCGCGGGCTGATCAACGCGTTGCCGAAACTGGACGATCTGGATGCGCCGCTCACCCCTGTGCCGGGCGACATTCCCAGCCCGCTGGAGCGCCCGTCCGGCTGCGTTTTCCACACCCGCAATCCAGAGCTTCAGCCCGGGTCACGCTACGAGACCGAGGTGCCGCCGATGTCCGAAGTCGGCCCCGGCCACTTCGCGGCGCTGTTCCCCGAAGACATTCCGGGGCGGCCATGAGCGTCCCGCTCGTCGCCCTGAACGCCCTTTCGACCCACTATCCGCTGGGGCGACGGATGTTTGGCCAGCCGGATATTCTGAAGGCCGTTGATCAGGTCAGCCTGACGATTCCGAAGGGCAGCTTCTACGGTCTGGTCGGCGAAAGCGGTTCGGGCAAGACGACCCTTGGCCGGGCGATCCTGCGCGCGGCGCCGATCTCTGACGGGTCGATCCGCTACAATGATGGCGACGTTGACTATGACATCGCATCGCTGACCAAGGCGCAGCTTCGCGACTATCGCACCCGGGCACAGCTTATCTTTCAGGACCCCTACGCCGCGCTCTCGCCGCGCATGACGGTGCGGGACATCATCGCCGAACCGCTCGAGGTGATGAAGCTGACGTCATCGCGCGAGGAAACCGATGCTCGCGTGCGCGAGATTGCCGATAAATGCCGCCTGAACCTCGAACATCTGCGACGGTTCCCGCATGCGTTCTCTGGCGGGCAGCGCCAACGCATCTCCATCGCCCGTGCCCTGGTCTGCGGCCCGCGCTTCGTGGTGGCGGACGAGGCGGTTGCCGCGCTGGATGTGTCGATTCAGGCGGATATCCTGAATCTTCTGAAGTCGCTGCAACGGGATCTGGACCTGACGATCCTGTTCATCAGCCACGACCTCTCGGTCGTTGCCCATGTCTGCGACTATGTCTCGGTCATGTATCACGGGCGGATCATGGAGCAGGCACC
>JBCCMP010000006.1:0-31182 GCA_039026295.1 Pseudomonadota bacterium
CCGGCCCGCTATGTGCGGCCGGGCCGCCGGTGCGTTCATGGCTGTCGATCAGCGTCCAGCGGCTCGCGATCTCGGCTCGGACATCGTCGAGTGACCAGTACTGGTCCAGCCGGTCCTCGCCGCCGATATCGCCCATCGGCATGACCTCGATGAAGGTCAGATCCAGACCCCAGTCGCGGCACCATTCGATGATGCGGTGGACTTCCATGTCGTTGGTGCCCTTCAGGGCCACGACGTTGATCTTTATGCGCAGACCGGCGGCCTGCGCCGCCCCGATCCCCTCGAGCACCTGCGCGAGGCGCCCCCACCGCGTGATCTTCTGGAACCGCGCCTCGTCCAGCGTGTCCAGCGAGACGTTTATGCGCCTGATCCCGCAATCGTAGAGAGGCTGCGCGAGTTTCTTCAGCTGCGTCCCGTTGGTCGTGACGGTCAGTTCATCCAACCGGTCGCCGACATGGCGGCCCATCCGTTCGAAAAACCACATGATGTTCTTGCGCACCAGCGGCTCACCCCCCGTGATCCGCAGTTTGCGCACGCCCAGATCGATGAAATTGGTGCAGAGCCGGTCCAGTTCCTCCAGCGTCAGGAGCTCTTTCTTCGGCAGGAAGGTCATGTGCTCGGCCATGCAATAGACGCAGCGGAAGTCGCAACGATCAGTGACCGATACCCGCAGATAGGTGATTGCACGGGCGAACGGGTCGATCAGCGGGGCTGGATCAGGCGTTGCTCGCTGTATGGCTATTGGCTCAAGGGACACTGGCTCACTCCGCAGGTTCTTGGGCATAATCTAGGCGGGAATCGCAGGGGCGGCAATGGGCGCGCTCTGGCCATTGCAGTATACTGATGCATATTTGATCGACGCGGGAGAAAGCGATGGAACAGCGCAGATTTGGAAGAACGGGGCTGCATGTGCCAGCGCTGACCTTCGGCGGCGGCTGGGTCGGCGGCGTCCTGATCCACGGCACCGAGGCAGAGGCCTTCGCGGCGCTCGACCGGGCGGTCGAGGCAGGCATCGACTGGATCGATACGGCGGCCCTCTATGGTCAGGGCGTGTCCGAAACGGTGATCGGGCGCTGGTTGCAGGGCCGCACCGATCGGCCACGTATTTCGACCAAGTTTCGGGTCGAACCTGGCGCGGGCGATTTTCAGGGGCAGATGATGCGCTCGGTCGAAGCCTCGCTGCAGCGGCTGGGTCTGGACCGGGTCGAGGTCATCATTCAGCACAACATGGTGGCCGCCGAGGCAGGTGAACGCGATCTGACCCCCGCCCAGATGATCGCGCTGGCCGACGCGATGGAGCATCTGCGGGAGCAAGATCTGTGTGCCCATATCGGCATGACGGCACTTGGGGATCCCGCGCCCCTGGCCGAGGTCGTCGATGCCGGGCGCTTTGACGTGGCGCAGGTCTACTACAACATGGTCAATCCCACGGCCTGGCAGGGGCGTACGCCCTGGAACTCGACCAATTTCGATGGCCTCTTGCAGCGCTGCATCGCTCAGGACATGGGTGTGATGGGCATTCGGATCTTTGCGGCCGGACATCTGGCGACGCCGACGCGGCATGGACGGGAGATCCCTGTGACAATCGATGCAGAAGATGCAGCAGAGGAAGCCCGTGCACGCGTCATCTGGGCCGCCCTGGAAGACGGTGACGGTGCGCCCGCACAGGCCGCGCTGCGTTTCGGGCTCGCATGCCCCGCCCTTTCGACCATCGTCGTCGGCCTTGGCAAACAGAGCCATCTGGACCTGGCGATCGCGGCCGAAGCGATGGGACCGCTGCCCGAGGGGCGTCTCAGTGCGATTTCATCCCTTTGGGACGGCCCGGCTTTTACCGGATAAACCTGCGTGGCGGCCTAGCGAAACGCCTGCAACGTCCCGTCATCTGTCAGGACATAAACCGTGTTTCCGGCGACCGACACACCGCTGGTGCCACCGTCGGTCAGATCGACCGTGGCGCCCTGCTCTCCGGTTGCCGGATCCAGGCTGAGAAGGTTGCCGAGCGAGTCCGTCACCAGCAGCCGACCACCGGTCAGCACCGGTCCAGAATAGGCAATCGGATCCTCTCTGTCCTCGGGATCTTCAAAGGCCGGCAATTCCGTGCGCCAGATCGTCTGGCCGCTTTGCAGGGTCAGCCGCAACACTTCGGCGTTGTCCGAGACGAGAAAGAGGGAGTCGCCCGCCGCCCAGAGCGGGCCGGATGACCCGATCGAACGCGTCCAACCGCGCCGACCGGTCTGGCCGTCGATGGCCACCATCCGGCCGGACTGGTTGGCCGTGATCACCGCGCGCCCTGCAATGACAGGATCGCCGGTCACATCCGAGATCGCCGAGCGCGCCACACCGCGCCGGGCCCCGCCAAGAACCGCGGTCCAGATCTGCCGACCGGTGGAGAGCTGTACACCCTGCACCTCGCCCGACCCGAAGGGCAGTACCGCAAGGTCACCGGCGATGGCCGGGGAGGCCCCGCCGAGGAGGCCTGCCTCGCCCGCGATCCCGGCGACCCGCCAGACAAGGTCGCCGGTATTGGCGTCCAGCGCGACCGCCTGATTGTCCCGCGTCACAGCGACCACGGTGCCGCGCAGAACCGCGGGTGCGGCGCGGTACGGTGCTGTTCCGCGCTGGCGCCACAGAACTTCGCCCGAGGCAGCGGAAAGGGCGACAACCTCGCCAAAGCCGGTGGTGGCAAAAATCCGCTGCCCCTCGGCTGCGATCCCGCCGCCGAAGCCGTCCTCGCCGTCTTCGCCTTCCGGCGCAATTTCGGTGCGCCAGGCGACCGAGCCGCCGCCGGCATCGAACGCTGAAATCTGAGAGCCCGCGTCCATCGTGAAGACGCGGCCGCCGATAATGATGGGACCGGACGTGATCGCGCCGACACCGCTGCCGCCCGTCCCGGCATCCGCGGTCCAGGCACGGCTGAGGGTTGACGGACCGGCAAGATGCCCGGACGCATGGCTGGCATTGCCGTTCGTCTGCGTCCAGGACGTGCTTTGCACAGGTGCCGGGATCGCTGCACCGCCGCCTGTCGCCAGGGTGGGCTGGCTTTGCGCCTGACGGATGCGGATACGCTCGCCCTGCAGCTTCTCATCATCATCGTCGAAAAGACCGCAGGACGCGACGAGGCTGGTGAGCGCAAGCGCCATCCCTGCGCAGAAAATATTCGTGTTCAACCCCATGCTCCCCAGTCCCCTGTTGCGCAGTTTCTTATCCGCCTTTTGCGGTTCGCCGCGGTCTCAGCTGCCGCTGTTCGCGTCCGTTTCCTCTGACTCGAACGTGCCGCCGCTGGCCAACAACAGGACCAGAGCCCGCTGGCGCAAACCGTTGGTGGCCCCTTCATCGTTCAGGATCGTGTTCAGGTCGGCATGCGCCGCGGCAGCGTCGCCTGCTTCTACCCGGCGCGCCGCGCGCAGCTCGAGCGCCAGCAGACGATAGGGACCTGAGCCATCGGCCAGACCGTCCAGCATCGCCGGGTCGCCGGCACCCAGCCGCACGGCCTGCAGGCGGGCGAGATCAGCGTATTCAGGTGCCAGACCGGCCCGGCCGGCGAGTTCTACGTAGCGCGCACCGGCGGCATCGGCCTCTCCCGCTTCGGCAAGGGCGGCCGCCGCGCCGAATTCGGCGAGCAGGCGTGACGGCCCTTCCATGGTGTCCACCAGCGCCGATGTTTCTGCCGGAACCGTGGGATCTGCGGCCAGCAACGCGCTGCCGCGCGCTTCGGCTGCGGCCTGTTCCTGAGATTGCATCCAGGACCAGGCGGCGGCGGCTCCGACGATCAGCACCACCCCGGCAATGACGAACGGACCCCACTTCTTCCAAAGCTTGAACATCTGGTCCTGGCGGACCTCTTCGGACACTTCCCTGATAAAACTGTCTGACTCGCTCAAGATCCCGGTCCTTCTTTTGCGGGGCGCCAACTTATCGCCGGGACCCGGGCAGTGAAAGGGTTTTCGGTGAAAGGGTGTCCGGTGCGCCGTCTAGCGAAGGCATGAAGGGATGGCAAACGCATAAATCACAAGCGCGCGCTGCCTGCCTCTGGTGATCGACGCCTCTGCCACCTACTCTCTGGGGAACGGCACAATGGAGACTACCATGGCAGGACCACTGGACGGGGTCAGGATCGTTGACCTGACCACGATGATTTCCGGCCCCCTGGGCGCGATGATCCTGGCGGATCAGGGCGCGGATGTGATCAAGGTGGAGCCGCCAAAGGGCGACGGCACCCGGGCCGTGGCAACGCGGCGCGGCGGCCTGTCGGCGAGCTTTCTGAACAACAACCGCAACAAGCGATCGCTGGTGCTGGACCTGAAACGGCCCGGCGCGACGGAGGCTTTGCTGAAGGTCATCGCGGGCGCTGATGTGGTGATGCAGAACTTCCGCCCCGGCGTCGCGGACCGGCTGGGGCTGGGATACGAGCATGCCAAAGCGGTGCGGCTTGACATAATCTATGCCTCGATCTGCGGCTTCGGCGAGACCGGGCCTTACGCCCACAAGCCGGTTTTTGACCCTTTGATTCAATCGCTTAGCGGCTTGACAACCGTGCAGGCCGGGTCTGACGAGCGCCGCCCGGGGCTGGTGCGCACGATCGTGCCGGACAAGCTGACCGGGTTCACCGTGGCCCAGGCGATCACAGCGGCGCTGTTCTCGCGCACCCGGACGGGCGAAGGCCAGCATATTCATCTGAGCATGTTGGACACCGTGGTGCACTTCCTCTGGTCCTCGGACATGGGCGGGCACACCTTTGTCGGCGACGAGTTGGAGCAGGAGACGGCGCAGTCCTTCATCGATCTGATCTATCAGTCCGCCGATGGCTACCTGTCGGTCGCCGCCTTCCGCCGTGTGGACTGGGAGAAACTGGCCGATGCGTGCGAGCGGCCAGCGTGGAAGACCGACGAGCGGTTCCTGACCTCTGCCGGGCTGGAGGAATTCAAGAACGAGCGGCTTGAGATGACGCAGGAGGCCCTTTTGGAGCGCACGACCGCCGAGTGGATCGAGCGGCTGGATCGCTTTGACGTACCTTGCGCCCCGGTCCTGACCCGGCGCGAGATGATCCGCCACCCGCAGATCGCCGCGAACGCGCTGATCATCGAGGACGAACACCCGCAGGCCGGGCGCCTGCGCCAGACGCGCCCGCCGGCCCGGTTCGGCGGCACCCCGACCGAGATGCGGATGGGCGGACCGTTGCTGGGCCAGCACACCGCAGAGGTCCTGGCCGAGGCCGGGTACGGTGATGCCGAAGTTCAGGACATGATGGCATCAGGGGCGGCGGTTCAGGTTTAGGATTTTGGCCTAACGGCCCGATGCCATACTTTTTCAGGAGAGTTCTCGCGGTGCGGTGGCGGGAAGTTTCCTGCCAGCGCGGATCTTTAAAGCTGAGGTGATTGAGTTTCGGTAAAAATTGCTGCTCATTTGCACTAAATGCGCGCTGAAAGTCGTGTATTCGACCGATTTTCCGCCCGAGAGCGCCTGCCGCGATCTCTTCGTCCACCACGTTAACCAAATTTGCGCTGGGATTTTCCGGGGCTGAAACCTGTATGGCAAGCGTATGGCTTCCGTATGGCTTTTTATGCGGCTGAAGTCGGGTTGCAGGGGTTAATGGCGGGTTTGATTGGTAAGAATAAGGTAAGGGAAAGGCCCGGCCGGACGTAAACATCCCGCAAAAATCCCGCGAACATCCCGCGCGCCGTGATGCACGCAGAGGCGTGAATCTCTCGTCAAATGGGCGAGATGCCCGCCTGCGCCGACGTAATCAAATAAAGCAAATCCAATCATGTTTGATCGCGCTGGCCATGGCTCAACACTTGCCGCGACCCAGCAGATTTTCCAATCGTGCTGTCCCTCGCGCATCCCATTCGTCCAGAACGACGATGGAACCGGCAGGCTGTCGATGGCATGGCAGATGCGTCTGGAGGCCGCTGCTGACCGTAGAGGCCGACCGGTATGGAGGCGAAGGAACCGCGGGCCAAGACAGAGTGGCTGGCGGTCAGAAGCGTGCGCTTACGTTACCGTCGTGACCTTGACCGTCGTGACCCTGCGCAACGGAGTCCTGTACCTGGCGGCGATCAAGGACGTGGCCACTCGAAAGGTCCTGAGCTGGCGGCTGTCGAAAACACTGCATGCCGACGTCCGTGTTGACGGCGTGAACGAGGCGATCGCCAGATACGGCCCGACCGGGTTCATGAACGAGATCATGAAGACGGATCAGGGCAGCCAATTTGCCGGTGCGGACTGGATTACGACGCTGAGCGAGGCCGGGGACGTGCCTCGATGCATGGACGTTTCCGATCCCACGACGGCGTCTCCGTAGAGCGCCCGTGGCGGCGCATGAAACAGGAGGCGCTCTTTCTCGAGGATACCAAGGACGGCCGTCTGGCTCGGCGCGTCATCAAGGACTGGACGGAATTCCACGATGCCGGGCGGTCCCATGCCGCGCTTTGACAGCTGACCCCGCCCGAAGCATGTTGAGCAGGCCTGGACAAAGACAAAGCCGCGTGAAGCCCAAAAAGGATACACCTTGGAAAAGCCGCGAAACTGTCCGGATAGCTGAGGCCGTTTCAGGAATCGCTAGATATTGCAGTTCCGCTTGCGCTGAACCAACGGGGAACCTTCAGCAGCAGGGTTACCCATTGGTTCCCGCACTCAGACTAAGGCAATCAGACTAAGGCACCGAGGCTGCCCGGCGTCAGCATCTTTGCATCGACTGAGCCATCTTGGTTCAGCCGATAAAATCTCTCGTGCCGTCGGCCGTAAATGCGTAGAGCAACTGTCAGCAGATACCATCCCCGCCACGCGGGCCCGATCAGGCCCCAAACACTCTGGCCCTCCGGTATTGAGAAGGACTTTGACCGGACCAGCGTTTAAACGCCCGTCGAAAAGCGCGGTCATCTGAAAACCCGAGCATCGTGGCAATCTTCTCGGTCGTTACGGAGGCATCTGCCAACAAAGCCTCGGCCGCCGATTTGCGGGTGTCTGCGATCATCTGTTTGATCGTCATACCATGTGACGCCGCAACCCGTTGGGCGGTTCGCTCGCTGAGGCCAGAGCGTATGACGACGCTGCTGACCCGGTAATCGCCGCACGCAGCCCCGTCTGCGATAGCCTGGCGCAGACGGTCGAGGTCCGGGCTATTCTGATGGGCTTCGGAGTCCTTCAGGCTGTTTCGAAAGTGCCGCACGACGAATTCAAACAGTTCCGGGTTCCCCGACTTCACGGGCCGGGACAGTGTCGCGTTGTCGAAAACAAGCGCCATCCTACCCGTGTTGAAGTGGACCGGACACCGGAAGAAGCTTTCGTAAGCCTCGGCTGGTCCCATCGGGTCGGATAGTATTTCGACGTAGACCGGGGGCGTTTGCACGCCCAGGATCTCTCGCACAAGGCGCGCGATCAACCCGGCCCCCATCTCGGAAATACGGCCACGATCGATAATGTCGTTCGGATGATGTGCTGCGATTGCCGTGTGATCGCCTGCTTCGACGAGTTGAACGTCCAGTCGGTCAGCGATGTGACTGCGGTTGTCACGCAGAAACCCGAGCGCGTCCCTGAGGGTCGGTGCGAACTGCGTACCGTGCACAAAATCTGCGAGTGCGGATAACGGAGCCCACCGTGTCGCTTCCACCGAAAGAGCGACATTGGGCGGCGTCCTTTCGCTGAGGGCGACCCAGATCTGACCAGGGATAGAATCATCGAGCCGGGCATCGGGATCGCCAAGGGTTGTCCCGTCCAGTCCGGTCGCCGCCTCGATCTCTGCCAGGGTCATGCCGCGCGCCAGTGCAAACGCGACCAGTGTTGCGGTCACGCTGACGTGATTGCTACGGCCCCGAAGTTTGGCGGAAATCGTCCGGTTTTGCTGCATTCGCGTCCTGTCCCTGATCATCGCGGTGGATAGCATCAATGAAGGCTAGCGATCGTTTTTTGCAAGCGGAACGGCCAAAAAATTCGGGGGCATGCATGATCAGGTTATGCGCAATCTTAGCTGTTTTGGGTCTTGCCGGATGTTTGCCCGACGACGATGAAAATGGGGACTATACGCCGCCGGTCCGGGGCCTGATTACAACGCTGGTCGAGGCAACGGAACAGACGACCGTCCGACGGTATCCCGGCGTTCTGGAGCCGGGAGAGGTCAATGTTCTGTCCTTCGAGGTTGCTGGTCGGCTGGGCCGGATCGGCCTGGACGTCGGCGAGCGGGTCGAGAAGGGACAGTTGCTTGCCGAACTGGATGCAGAGCAGTTTCGAACGCAGATCGAGAACCGCCAAGCCGCGGTTGATGAGGCAAAAGCAACACTCGAGAAGGCTCTCGCTGATCTGGATCGTTCGCAGAAGTTGCTGGATCGAGGTGCCGGAACGCGTGTGCAGCGCGATGACGACCAGACAACAGTCACGCAGACCCAGGCAAGGCTGACGCAGGCAGAAAAAGATCTTGCGACGGCGCAAGAGGACCTGAAGGATTCAAAGCTTTTTGCGCCCTTCGACGGGGTCGTCGACGCGCTGGAGGTTGAAAGTTTTGCGACCATCAGCGGCGGGCAAGCCGTGTTGTCGTTGTATCAGCAGGCCGATTACGAGGTTTCATTTTCGGTCAGCTTCGATGTTGTGAGCCAGTTGGTCGTCGGGACGCCAGCCCGGATAAGGCTTGCCGATGATCCAAGCATAGCGCTGCAAGCGGTGGTCAGTGAACTGGGCGAACGCGCCGGGCAGGTTTCGTCGTTCCCCGCGGTGGTGAAACTGAAGGATGGCTCGCCGCTGATCAAGGCCGGCATGGCAGTCGAGGTCTCGTTCGAGTTCCCGTTACCCGCGGCCCAGGGCCACCTGATCCCAATCTCGGCCGCGATACCGGATGTAGAGGTTCCCGAAGGCGCGGGAACGAATGCGATCACCGAGTTGGAAGTCTATGTCTATGCACCCGATACACGCACCGTCGAACGCCGCCGGGTCATCATGGCAGGCATTCGCGAGAACCAGTTTCTGATCGTCGGTGGACTGGAGATCGGGGAACGCGTCGCGATCCGCGGTGTGACCTTCCTGCGGGAAGGCATGGAAGTGAAGCTGCTGCCTGATGCGGAGCAGCGTTGAGATGGACTTCCTGACACGCTTCGGGCTGCAAAAAAACCGTTTCACCGTGTTGATGATGTTCGCGATCCTGGCGATCGGCGCAATGTCCTATCTGTCGATCCCCAAGCGCGAAAATCCGGAAATCACGATCCGTACCGCCGTGGTCGCGGCGGCGTTCGACGGAATGTCTCCGCTGCGGATCGAAGAACTGATCGCGGTGCCCATCGAGCGAAAGATCCGCGAGATCGGTGAAGTCGAGAACATCGAGACTGTCATCTCGTCAGGTCAGGCGCTGTTCTACGTCGAGCTTTTTGAAACGATTTATGGCGAGGACATCGAAGCGGCCTGGGAGGACCTGCGCAACAAGATGCAGGCCGTGCGCGGCGACCTGCCAGAGGGCACATCCGAACCCTATGTGAACACCGAATACGGTGATGTCGCCATCGCGACCGTTGCCTTGACAGGTGACGGATACACATTGGCCGAGTTGGACGATATCGCCCAGGATTTGCGCACCGCACTCTTTCGCATCGATGGCGTGACCAAGGTTAACTTGTCCGGCGTTCAGGATGAACGGATCTGGCTGGAGGTCGATATCCGAAAGCTGGCGGCAGTCGGCGTTCAAATGCAACAGCTTCTGGACGATCTCGAAGCACAGAACGTGATCCTGCCCGCAGGCGAGTTGGACGCCGATGGCACCAAGATCGTGCTAGAGGCAAACGGTGATCTGCAAACGGTCGAGGAAATTGGCGGCGTTCTGACGAAGGTCAGTGGGTTGTCCGGTTTCGTGCGGCTTTCGGATCTGATCACGGTGCGTCGTGGCTACGTTGATCCCAAGGAAACGCCCGTCTTCTTCAATGGCAAACCCGCCATCGTGGCGGCGATCGAAATGTCCTCGGCAACCGACATTCAAGACCTCGGCAAGCGCCTGGAAACGGCCCTGCGTGACTTCGAGGATCAACAGCCCATCGGGGTTTCGCTGAATGTGTCGACCTTCCAGGAAACGGTGGTCACCGCGTCGGTCAACAATGCGCTGGAAAATGTCGCCCAAACCTTCGTGGTCGTCTTTCTGGTGATGTTGCTGTTCCTGGGAATACGGTCAGCGCTGGTCATTGCCTGCATTGTCCCGTTCACCATCTGCTTTGCCCTGGCGTCGATGGGTTTCATCGGCGTCGACATCGAACAGGTCTCGATTGCCGCGGTGATCATCTCGCTTGGTCTGTTGGTCGACAACGGTCTGGTCGTGGTCGAGGACATCGGTAACCGGATCGACGAGGGAATGTCGCCGCAGGAGGCAGCTGAATCCGCCGGGGCGCAATTCGTGGTGCCGCTGGGTGTCGCATCAATCACCACGGTCTCGGCCTTCCTGCCCATGTTGATGATGGATGGTACAGAAGGTGAGTTCGCATTCTCACTGGGTGCAGTCGTATCGTCGATGCTGTTGGGCTCGTGGATCACGGCGCTCTACATTCTGCCCTATCTCTGCACTCTGCTGCTGAAACCCAGCCGGGCGAGTGGAGAACCCGGCTGGATGAAGCGGACCTATGGCAGCTTTGTTCGGCGGTTGCTGCCGTTCGGGGTGCCGGTCACGGCCTTGGCGCTTTTGGCGGTGTTCTTCAGCGCCAGCATGTTCGGTCAGTTGAAGTCCGAGATGTTCCCGTTCAGCGAGAGGTCTGATTTTCTAGTCTACATGGACATGCCGAAGGACGCTGCGATTTCCGAAACCGAGGCGGTGGCCCTACGTGTGCAGAACTGGCTTATCGATACGGATACAAATCCAGAGGTAATCAACAGTACCGTCTTTGTCGGCGATGGCGGCCCACGCTTCAACCTTGGTCTGGACCCCAGCGATCCCGACGCAACGACAGCGTTCTTCCATGTGAATGTTACGGATCTGCCTGGGGTCGAGAGGATGACGTTTCGTGCCCGCCGTGTTTTCGAGGAGCAATTCCCGGAAGCACGGTTCCGGGTGACACGCCTTCCACAGGGTGGTTCGGAGTCCGGGATGGTCGATGTCGAAATATTCGGGCCAGACGCAGAGACATTGATGCGCGCCGCCACGGAAGTCGAGGCGGCCTTCGCAGAATTGCCTCGGGTTGTGAAAAACGAAAGCGACTGGGGCAACAAGGTGATCAAGGTCGTCGTTGACATCGCGCAGGACAAGGCACGCGAGCTTGGCGTCACATCGCGCAACGTTTCTGATGTGATGGCAGCGTACTTCTCGGGCACGCAGTATTCGACCTTTCGAGAGGGCGATGACCAGATCCCGATCGTGCTGCGCGCGTCGCTTGCCGGCCGGGACAGCATCGAGGATCTGGCCAATTTGACCATCGCCACGGGCGGACAACTGATTTCAGTCGATCAGATCGCACGTTTCAGGCCGACGCTGGAGTACTCTGAAATTCGGCGAGAAAACCAGGTCCGGCGCATCGTGATCTCGGGCAAGAGCGCTGATCTGAGCGCACAGGAAACCCTGACACGCATTCAACCGAAGCTGGATGCATTGAACCTGGGCCCAGCATACGAAATCTCGATCGCTGGCGAACTGGAAGACAATGCCAACGTCAATGCTCAGATGGGCGCCAATATGCCATTGGCCTTGGGCGTTATGCTGGCGGCGTTGATTTTCCAGTTCAACTCGCTGCGCCGCTCGCTGGCCACTTTCCTGACGATCCCTCTGATCGTGATCGGGGCGCCGATGACCATGATCGTGCTCAACCAACCGCTGTCGTTTTTTGCGGTGCTGGGACTGATGTCTCTTATGGGCATCATCATCAACAATGCGATCGTTCTGATCAATCAGATCGATATAGAAAGTGAGAAGGCCGATCTGCCGGACGCCATTGTTCTTGCCGCCCAGGCGCGAGCAAAGCCGATTTTGCTGACCTCGCTGACAACGATATTTGGTCTGACCCCCATGGCGATCTCGGGCGGTGCACTGTTCGAGCCCATGGCGACAATGATGATCGGCGGGCTGTTGATAGCCTCGCCCCTGACGCTGATCGTGGCACCCCCGCTTTGCTATGTCCTATTGAAGCCGCGCGGCCGCAAAAAAAATATGGAGGCGGCCCCGGCATGACACTGCTCCGCATCATGATGGTTTCCGCATTAGCGTTCGTTGTCGGCTGCACCGGTGCGGCAAGAACGCCGATTTCGGAATCCGAAATTGCGCAGGCGATGCCCCATGGCATTCCCGGTCTTTTGAGGGTGTGGGGGGATAGCCTGGAGCGCGGAAACAAAGAGAAGATCCGCGATGCCCTGGTGGCCCGAGCGCGCGGCATGCACGCGGAGGCGTTGGCGTCTGGCGCGCAGATTACCGAGACGGCTCTGGCTCTCTCTGGTGGCGGTGCCGACGGTGCCTTTGGCGCAGGCGTTCTGGCCGGATGGAGCGAACGCGGCAACCGGCCCGAATTCGATATCGTCAGCGGTGTCAGCACAGGCGCGATCATTGGGCTGTTCGCGTTCCTTGGACCCGACTATGACGACGACCTTCGGGAGCTCTACACGGCTTATTCAACGGCCGATCTTCTGGAACCTGCTTTGTTCTCCGGCATTTTCGGCGGGACGTCTTTGTCGGATACCGAGTCATACAACTCTCTGATCGATCAGTATGTGAACGAAGACGTCGTCGCTGCCCTGGCCCGGGCAGGTGCCGCGGGGCGCGTGCTGCTGATCGGGACGACAAATCTGGACGCGGCACGGCCGGTGATATGGAACGCGACGGCGATTGCCATGTCGGGCCATCCTGAAGCGATCACGTTGATCCGCGATCTGATCCGCGCGTCCTCTGCCATTCCGGCCGTGTTCCCGCCGGTTGTCGTTCCGATGGTCACCGCCGATGGACGCAAATTTGACGAATTGCATGTCGATGGAGGCGCGACCCAACAGGTCATGCTCTTCAGTGCGGAACTGCCGATCTCCGAGGTCGACCGCGTCCTCGGGAGCAAGATAGATCGTTCGGTCTATGTGATCATGAACAACTCGCTTGAGAAGCGCTACGAGCCAGTGGATCTGGGTATTCTGCCAATCGCGGGCAAAGCAGTCTCCAGCCTGATTGGCGGGTCCGGCGTCGGCGATATCTACAAAATCTATGCTGTCGCACTGCGTGACAAATTCGATCTTCGCCTGCTGTGGGTCCCACGATCGTTCGAGCTGGTTCCCGAGGAGCCGTTCGATCAGGCATACATGCAAGCACTTTATGCACTGGGCCGCGACATCGGTCGCGGTGGGGTCGAATGGGAACGTCAGCCCCCAAACTTTACGGTCAGCTCGGACGAGTGATCACCCACTTCTAACCACGCCTGCAATTTTCATTCTCAAAAGGAACTCGATGACTGAACAGGGGCCAAACTGGACTTTGATCACCGGATCGACCGGGGCGATTGGCGGCGAGATCGTGCGGATTCTGGCGGCTCGCGGCGATCCTTTGATTTTGCTCAATCGATCGGAAATCAAGGCCGGGTCGCAGCGCGACGAAATTCTATCGACGCATCCCGGCGCCGAGATCGAATTGATCACCGCTGACCTGATGGATTCGAGGGAGATTGCCGATGCCGTAGACCGGATATTGGCACTCCCCGGCCGAATTGACGCATTGTATAACAACTCCGGCGTGCTGACCGGGAACAAGGTTCTGAGCGCCCAGGGCTACGAGTCCCATTTTGCCGTGAACACGTTGGCCCCCTACCAGCTGATCCGAGGTCTGCGGGCAAAAATGGCGAGGCCCGCTGACGAGACACCCGCTATGGTCGTCAACTTTTCCTCCAGTGCGATATCGGCCTTGAAGACGCTCGAACTTGAGAACCTTGCGAACCCGGAAACAGTCGGTGGTTTGATGAGCACTTATGCTCAAAGCAAGCTGGCAGTCACGACGATAGTCCCGGCACTCGCCGAAGATCTGGCATCGGATAACATTTTGATCCGCGCCATAGACCCCGGGGCGACCAAGTCCGCAATGACAACCGGTGCGGACAATTCCGGCATGCCAAAGGTCTTGGCCTGGGTCGCGCCATTGTTCTTCGCCTCTGCAGGCAGGCAAGCCTTGAAAGTTGTCGACAGCGCCGATCCCACCGCGTTCGGCGGACGATCCGGAAACTATATCGCCAATCGGAAAGAAAAGAAGCTGCCGCGGTCCGCCGCCGATTTTGCGACGCAACAAAAGTTGCTTAAATTGCTCGACCGGTTTTTAGACATTTCTTGAAGTCGAAACAGGGCCTCCCCTGAATTCCAATGCGAATTGTAACACCCCTTGACCGGTATGGTACTGGTTGGTTGTCTATCCCGAAGGAGTGTTGCCATGGGATGGTACCGTCATCTGTCACGGGATGACCGGGATCAGATTGCCGAGATTCTGGCGGCGGGACTGCCGCAGAGCCGGATCGCCCCGGATGTCGGGAAGTCGAAATTCACGATCAGCCGCGAACTTCGCCGCAATGCGCTGGATAACGGCGGGTACTCTGCGGCCATCGCGGACGGTGCCTACATGGACGGGCCCATCGGCCTGCGATGCTGGAGCGAGACACCAAACTTGGTCTCTTCGTAAGCCAACGGTTGAGCGAGGCCTCGTCCCCGAAGCAAATTGCCGGATGGCTGCGATCGGGTGCCGAGGCCGAATTGCGGGCGGTAACGATGGAGACGGTCTACGCCTTCTTCTATCGAAGCGAACATTAGGCTGAGGAGCTTTGGCGCTACCTGGCGCGCCGCCGGAAGAGACGCCGGAAGAGACGCCGGACGCTGCGCTAGCGGCCATCCCGCGACACCATCAAGGACCGCATGTCGATCCACGAACGGCTTGGCGAAGTCAGCGATCGCAGCACTTTGGGCCACTGGGAAGGTGACCTCGCGATCTGCCAGCGCACCCGGCCCGTGCCGGTGCTGCACGAGCGCAAGACAAGGGTGACGCTGGCCGCACGCCTGACCGGCAAAGGGGCAGCCGAAAGACCAAGCGTGATAATGAACATCTTCCGGCGTCTCGATCCGAAGCTCCGGTAGTCCGTGACCTTCGATAACGATACTGCCTTCGTTCGCCATGGCTGGCTGCACAAGGCACTGAGCATGGCCACATATTTCTGCGACGCCTATGCCTCCTGGCAGAAGGGCGCGGTCGACAACGACAATGGCAGGCTTCGCCGTTGGTTACCCCGACGCACGAACCTCGACCATGTCTCCGACGAAGACATGGCTAAGATCCTCATGACCCACAACCTCACGCCGAGAAAATGCCTGGGCTACCGGACGCCGTTGCAAGCCCTATTCTCGGAACTCGGCAAAGATGTCAGGATGCGCTTCGCTTGAAAAGTTGCACCTTGCGCTGGAATTCAGGTGTTGGGATCTCAAAGTCGCACTGCACCTCTGTTCCAACCTTTGACTGATCAAAACTCAACCGGAAGCATTTAGTGTGCTGCCGGTGCTTGAGTTCTGCAATCCCAAATTGTGCAGCGGCAAACTCTGGCCCCCTCGCCAAATGTCCTGCCTTGGACCTTCGACAAGCAACCTCAAGGGGTGTCAGCGTAGAGCTTCAATGCGCCGCAAAAATTCAGCCCGACACAAGTAAGTGTCTCACCTTTTAGACCAAAAGTGTCTCACCTTGGCCATAAGTTGCTGACAAAACATATATTTTTTATTATCTGGTACGCCCTACGGGACTCGAACCCGTGTTTCCGCCGTGAAAGGGCGGCGTCCTAGACCGCTAGACGAAGGGCGCGCCGGAGGCTGGTAGATAGCGAGTCACCCGGTTGCTGGCAAGGGCAATTTTGCTGGCACGTCATGTCGGTTCGGCAAGGTCTTCTAGGCGCAGTTTGGCCTTGCGGCGGCCACCCCAATCGTCGATCTCCAGTCGGCCTGCCAGATGGAGCGGGCGGCGGGTGGCAGCCGCGGATTGTAAGAGATCGGCACTGCCCTGATCGGCTGCATTGAAGGCAATTGCGTCGAGCGGCGGGCCTCCCGCTGAAAGACGGAACTGCGCATGCCCGTTCCCGACGATACGCACGCCCGAAGGCACGGCATCCGGGAAGGCGATGCGCGGGGCCGGGTTTGCAGGGCCGAACGGGCCCGCCGCATCCAGATGCTCGACCAGATCCGGCGCCGCGCCGCCCGGATTGAGCGCCCCCAGCAATATCAGATCGCGAGCTCCCTGATCCGCCGCGCCCTGTGCCGCAAGCGCCGCAGCAAGAGCATCCATGGCGGGCTCGAGCTTTTCCGGCGCGACCGACAGACCTGCCGCCATGCGGTGCCCGCCGCCCTTCAGGAGAAAACCACGTGATGTGACGTCGGCCACCGCCGCTCCCAGATCGATTCCGGTAATCGAGCGGCCCGACCCTTTGCCTTCATCCCCATCCAACCCGATCACCACGGCCGGCCGATTGAATTTGTCCTTCAATCGACTGGCCACGATTCCGACGACGCCAGGGTGCCAGCCCTGGCCAGCTGCCCAGACCAACGGGCCATCGACACCGCGTGCCTCTGCCTGCTCTTTTGCGGCTTCAAGAACTGCTGCCTCTATGGTTCGCCGCTCGCGGTTCAGATCGTCCAACCGATCGGCAAGTGCGCGGGCCTCGTCTTGGTCGACAGCCATAAGAAGCCGTGCGCCCAGATCGGCTGCACCGATGCGACCGCCGGCATTGATCCTGGGCCCAATCGCAAAGCCCAGATCAGCCGCCCGTGGCGGTGCGCTCAGCTTGGAAACATCCGCCAGCGCCACCAGGCCGGGCCGCTGCCGCTGCGCCATTATGGCCAGCCCCTGACGGACAAAGGCGCGGTTCAGACCGATCATCGGCGCGACATCCGCCACACTGGCAACGGCGACGAGATCCAAGGCCATGCGTAAGTCAGGTTCGGTCCGCCCTTCGAACGCCCCTTGCAGCCGCAGCAACCTGTTGCAAGCGACCAGCAGCAAAAAGACGACACCTGCGGCGCAGAGATGCCCTTGTCCGGAGGAATCATCTGCACGGTTGGGATTGACCACCACCGCATCAGGCAGCCTTTCGCCCGGCAGGTGGTGGTCCACGACAACCACGTCGGCCCCTGCACCGCGCGCAGCTTCGATCGGCTCTTGGCTCAGCGTGCCGCAGTCGACGCACAGAATCAGATCATGGCCTCCTGCCAAATCGGTCATGGCCGGGACGTTGGGGCCGTACCCCTCGTCGATCCGATCGGGTATGTAAGGCGTGGAATCGAGGCCAAGCTGGGACAGCCAGCCCGCCAGCAGGGCGACCGATGCCCCGCCATCCACATCGTAATCCCCGAAGATCGCGATCCGTTCACGCGCCTGCACAGCGGCCACGACCCGATCGGCTGCCGCATCCATGTCGGTCAGGGTCGAGGGGTCCGGCATCAGTGCGCGCAATGTCGGCGCGAGATAGTCTGCGGCGTCTTCTGCCTCGACCCCGGCGACGGCCAGTTGACGGGCGACGAGCTCTGGCTGACCCGTGGCCTGTGCGATCATCAGCGCAGCGCGTTCGATGGCAGGTGTGGGGCCAACCCAGCGCCGTCCGGTGAAGGATTTCGCGACCCCCAGAAATGCGTCGCCCATGCCTGCTTGTCCCTCCGCGCCCCGCAGCCCTTAAAGTTCGGTTTCTTGGCCGACCGGCTCGGCTCTACTATGGTACGGGTCCTTGCAGAACACCACATCCGGGAGAACGCCTTTGGCGGAAGAGAGCAGAGACTGGGATGATGCCTATGCCAACGGTGCATACATACCCGGGGCGGCCGACTATCCGCCGCGGTGGATTGCAGCAGCGACGGCCTTCAAGGACAAGATGGGGGGCCGGCACAGTGTGATCCGTTACGGGGCGGGCGAACGCAATCTGGTGGACCTGTTCCGGCCATTGGGCACCCCCAAAGGCCTCGCCGTCTTCGTGCACGGCGGTTACTGGATGCGGTTCGATCCGAGCTATTGGCTGCATCTTGCGGCAGGCGCCATGGACCGGGGATGGGCGGTCGGGCTGCCTACCTACACGCTGGCGCCTGAGATCCGGATTTCCGAAATAACGCAAGAGATCGGGCAGGCACTTGCAAGTGCGGCGGAGCAGATCGACGGCCCGATCCACCTCGCCGGGCATTCGGCGGGGGGGCATCTGGTCAGCCGGATGGCATGCGTTGATGCGCCGTTGCCGGAGGCGGTTGCCGAGCGCGTCGCACGGGTGCTGTCGATCAGCGGTGTGCATGATCTGAGGCCGCTCCGTAGGACAGCGCTGAACCATACGCTGGGGATCACGGCAGCGGAGGCAGAGGCGGAAAGCCCCTGTCTGCTGATCCCGCGCGAGGGGACGGATCTGGTCTGCTGGGTCGGGGCCGATGAACGTCCCGAATTCATCCGCCAGAATGCGCTGTTGGCAAATGTCTGGACTGGTTTCGACACTATAACGCTGGCGGTGGAGGACCCTGGTAAACATCATTTCGACGTGATCGACGGGCTGGCCGATGCAGAGAGCCCGATCATGCAGGCCTGGATGGAGTAAGCAATGTCCGTGATGTTGGTGACCGGCGGCAGCCGGGGAATCGGGGCGGCAACCTGCCGGATGGCCGCCGCTGACGGATGGCAGGTGGTCGTGAACTACACGTCGAACAGGGCCGCCGCCGAGGCCGTCGTGGCAGATGTAAACGCCGCCGGATCGCAGGCGTTGGCCGTGCAGGGCGATGTGGCGCGCGAGGAGGACGTCGGCGCCATGTATGACGCGGCAGAGACGCTGGGTCCCGTGACCGCCGTGGTGAACAATGCCGGGATCACCGGCACGGTCACAAGGTTCGCGGATCTGGAGGTCGAGCGCCTGAAGCGGGTTTTCGACACCAATGTGCTGGGCGCCTATCTCGTGGCGCGAGAGGTGGCGCGCCGAATGCCGACTGACCGCGGCGGGCCAGGGGGCGCGATGGTGATCTCGTCCTCGGCGGCCTCGCGCCTCGGCTCGCCGAACGAGTTCGTCGACTATGCGGGGTCCAAAGGCGCAATGGACACGCTGACCATCGGGCTGGCCAAGGAACTCGGCCCCGTGGGCGTGCGGGTCAACGCCGTGCGACCCGGCCTGATCGATACCGAGATCCACGCTGCCGCTGGTGCGCCGGACCGGGTCGAGCGCTTTCTGCCCGGCGTCCCGATGGCGCGCACCGGCTCGGCCGAGGAAGTCGCGAAGGTCATCCTGTGGCTGGCGGGCGACGGCGCGAGCTATGTAACCGGGACCATGGTGGACGTGTCGGGCGGGCGGTAGGTGCCATACATTCCGGAAATATCTCGCGATGTCTGGCCACTGCGGAGGCCCTGCCGGATGCCCACAGGCCTTCAGCCGGGTAAGACTGCGCGTGGATGACTAACTTCAGGTAAATTTTTCGGACGTTTAACCGGGTTTTGCCTGAAACATCTGCGTTTTTCGGGGTTTCGGGCGACTTTCGGGCATGCGCCCGGCCTAAGGAAGTCGCCCGCCGATCGTGTTAACGATTTTGGCGCTGGGATTTTCAGGGGCTGAAACCTGTATGGCAAGCGTATGGCTTGAGTATGGCTTTGGTCACGGGAAGAGTCGACCTGGAGGGGTTAACGGCTGATCGGCAGAATGTCCCGCCGACACGGGGCTAGCGGGAGAAACGCGCCGCCGCGGACGCCTGTTTTTCACCAAAGTGGCGCGTGCGTCCGGTCGGGCCGTCAGCCTTTGGACGTGGCCGGGACCGACGCAAGCGGTTCACCACCGGATGTCATGCCGGGGTGCGCGAGCGCGGATCAGTTCTCCTCCCTTTCGGGCTTGCTATAGATCGCAGTCAATTCGTTGCAGACGCTTCGACATGGCATAAGCCTTGAGGTCTTGTCAGTGGAGAATGTGAGCGAAGATCGGACGCGGGCTCGACGAGCAAACACTCATCAGGCGTCGTATGCATGCCCTTTTTCGAGTGCGTTCAATCGGGTCTCTGCGATGATGGGGGGGCATAACCAGATTGCTGAAATCGGCCGCCATCCGCACAGTAGCCGTTCGGATGGAGCAGCCGGCTGGCCCATTCGCAGGGCTGGTGTTTGGAGCCGCGCACCTTAACGCTGATCACGGTTCGAACACACAAACCGGTTACCCGGAACTCGACACTCAACTTGCAAAGTGTCAGTTTTAGTTTACACTATTTATGTAAGCTTGATTTGACGTCCACTGCGGACTATCGTTTCATTCATGTGTAACCTTGGATGCCAGACTGTGACGAATGCGCCGACGATTGCGCAATTGGCCGCGCACGCAGTTGTCTTTGACCTTCGAGGCGAACGTGCAGGAATGGTGGACGATGCAATCGGAGCCCTGTCGTCATCTGTAATGCCGCGGGCATCGGCCCCCGACGAAGCAGATATCACCTGTCAGCACGCACGCACGCATGCAGTTCTTTTACCCCTCCCACCAAATTTCCGGCGCAGTCCGCACACGGGCAACGGATAGGCGCCTTGCCCAAGACCAGCTATATGGAGGTCCCATGCCAATAGCCATTACCCGGTTCTTCGACGATCCGTCAGAACTCGCTTCGGTCAGCAAAGAACTCGTCTACGGCAAGAGACTGCCGCAGGATATTGTGGTCGGCTATCAGGATGCCGACGGGCTGGTCGCTTCTCTCACCTCTGCCGGTGTCGCGCCGGAGACGGCCCAAGCGTACCATGACCGCATGGGACAGGGTGGTGCGGTCTTGCTGGTTCTGGCGGACTATACGCCGCTTGGGGTCGCTCGCATCACCCGGGAGACGCTCGCAGCTTCGGGCGCCGCAGACATGGGCGACCTTTCGGAAGAAGCAGCCATCAAACTGGATCCGGGACGGCCGCGCAGCGTGCTGCCCAATGCCCCCCGGATGATGACACGGCTGCGCGACCCGTCCAGCACGACATATCACATGGCGAACTGGCCGATCCCGCTGCTGACCAGAGCCCGCGGGCCGCGCCCCGTTCCGCTTGTCACCTCGGACGATCGGATGGCGAGTTGGCCCATTGGTCTGTTGCTGTCGGGGAAACTGCGCTTCGGCCGCTTTCCGTTCGGCCTTTTGGTCCCCGGGCACCGGTTCATGGCAAAGTTCCCCTTTGGCCATCTGATCCCCGGCCACAAACATCAGGCGAATTTTCCCTTCGGTCATCTGATCCCCGGCCACAAACACCAGGCGAACTTCCCGTTCGGCCATCTGATCCCAGGCCACAAACACCAGGCGAACTTTCCGTTCGGACATCTGGTCCCGGGCCATCGCCGGATGGCGAACTGGCCCTTCCCGCTGCTGATCAACGACACCTCGCATTCGAACTCGCTGGTGCCAGGGCACAGGTTCATGGCGAAGTTCCCCTTCGACCACCTCGTGCCGGGCCACAAATACCAGGCCAAGTTCCCCTTTGCCCATCTGGTGCCAGGGCATAAATTCATGGCGAAGTTCCCCTTCGCCCATCTGGTGCCGGGTCACAAGTTCATGGCCAAGTTCCCGTTTGGCCATCTGGTGCCAGGCCACAAATACCAGGCGAAGTTCCCGTTCGACCACCTGGTGCCCGGACACAAATTCATGGCGAACTGGATCTGGCCGCACACAGTGGCGAAGGGCGACTAGACGTCCGACATCCGGCGTTGTCGTCCGGATGATAGCTCGCCGCGATTATGTGGCGGTGCTCGTTCGTCGTCCGGCTACAAGTCAGAACGCAGCTTAGGTTGCCTTGCCGAACTGAAGTTCGCTGAGGCGGGCGTAAAGTCCGCCCTTCGCGACAAGGCCGTCATGGGTGCCTTGCTCGACGACGCGCCCGCCTTCGATCACTGCGATCGAATGTGCGCGCCGAATGGTCGCCAGACGGTGCGCGATGACCAGCGTCGTCCGGCCCTGCATCAGCGTGTCGAGCGCGTCCTGCACGTGCGCCTCGGACTCCGCGTCCAGCGACGACGTTGCCTCGTCGAGAAGCAGGATCGGCGCGTTGCGCAGCATGGCGCGGGCAATGGCGATCCGTTGGCGTTGTCCACCTGACAGCGCACTGCCGCCCTCGCCCAGTGGCGTATCATAGCCTTGATCAAGCTCTGCGATGAACGCGTCGGCATTGGCGAGGCGGGCGGCCTCTTCGATTTCTTCCCGTGTCGCATTCTGGCGGCCGAACCGGATGTTTTCGGCAACCGTATCGTCGAAGAGGAACGTCTCCTGCGTCACCAGCGCAACCTGCTCGCGCAGAGATGCGAGGCTGACATCTCTCGTGTCCTGATTGTCGATGAGAATACGCCCGCGGTCTGGGTCAAAAAACCTCTCGATCAGCGACAGGATCGTCGACTTTCCACCGCCCGACGGGCCGACGAGTGCCGTGACCTCGCCGCCCTTTGCCGCCATTGACAGGCCGGTCAGCGCCGCGGCCTCCGCCGGTTCCCCGTCATAGGAAAAGCTGACATCCTGCAGCCGGATCTCGCCGCTTTCGATCGCAAGATCGGGGGCATTCTCCGGCTCCGGCATGCGCTCGTCGGTATCCAGCATCTCGTAGATCACCTCGACCCCGACCATGCTCTGGCGCAGCGAAACGGCCAGCTGGGCCAGTCGCCGTGCCGGATCTCCCGCAGCCAGCAGCGCAAAGAGGAAGGACACGAGCGTGCCCACCTCCATGCCTGCGCCAATGATCTGCCACCCGGCATAGAGCAGGACCACAGCCGCGCCTATTCCCGCGATGAACTCCATCAACGGGTTGGACATCGCCCCCAGCATTGCCAGGCGATCGGACCGCACGCGCATCTCGTCAATGACGTGGGAGGCGCGTTTGAGGACCATGCCCTGCAGGTTGAATGCCCTGATGACCCGCGAGCCCATCGAGGCTTCCGTCGCAATTGTCAGCCCCTTTGCGCCCAGAAAAATCTGCTCTCGCGCAATGGTTTTGACGCGCTTCACAAGCCACGCAACCCCGCCAACGATAACCGGCAGACCGAAGAGAGCGAGGAAGGTCATTGTGGCATCGTTCCACAGCATGACCCCGACCATTGCCAGCACAGTCAAAAGGTCTGACCCCAGGCGCAGGGCGAGTGTTTGCAGAACGGCAGATGCCGCAGATGCATTGCCGACAACGCGGACCGTAACCTCGCCGCTGGAACGGTCTTCGTGAAAGCGCTGACCCTGGGCCAGGATGTGCGCGTAAAGGCGTTTCTGAAGGTCGGCCACAATCCGGTTGTTGATCCGGGCAAGAACGACGCTTTGTCCGTACATTGACAGGCCGCGCACCGTGAAGACCGCGAAGACGATCAGGGCGATCCATCGCAGGGCTTCGGGATCCTCTGCGATGAAGACCTCGTTGAACACGTCGCGCATCAGCAGGGCGACCACCGCGAACATGCCCGCCGTGATGCCCATCAACACCAGCGCGAGCGCATAGCGGTAGCGAAACGGCCACGCCGTTTCGACAATGAGCCGGCGCAGATGCCCGGCCATTTTCTCGCCCAGCATCATGACCAGGGGACGGGAGACAAATTTCAGCACGCCGCGCGGCTCCGTGAAAAACAGTCCGGTGCGGCGCAGGTACGCCATTTCACGGGACGTGGCCAGCGGGACTTCTGAAGCAGGACGTGAATAGTGAGAGCGGGGCGCAGCCGAGCACATACCGGCGCGCGTTGATCCGGGGCAGCGGGTTGCCATCAGAGCAGCGGAATGAAACGCATGCCATCGGCATGGCTGTGGATGTTGGCGATCCCGGCGCGCACCCAATCCAGGAAGGTTGCAACGCGGGTGTCAGTTTCATTGCCGCGCGGGCAGACAAAGCGGAACTGGCCGCCGACCCGGGTGGCGATGTCGAATGGCTTGGCAAGGCGGCCCGTGTCCAGATACCGCTCCACCAGGACGATCCGGCCAAGCGCCACACCGCCGCCTTCCAGTGCCATGTCGATGGAGTGGTCCGCATTGCTGAAGCGCGGCCCGTGCGCCGCGTCGACCTGCATGCCCGCGATACGCCCCCAGGCGGCCCAGGTCGGTGCAGGTTCAAGAAATTCCAGACTTTCGTCATGCAGCAGCGTCATGCCATCGAGCGAACCCTGCTGGCGGATCTGCTCGGCCATCGCCGGGGAGCAAACGGGGGTCATCCACTCGTCCGCCAAAACTTCGCTGTAGTATCCGGGCGGATCCTCGGTTCCGAACCGGATGGCCCCGTCGATCCCGTCACGCTGAAAGTCCAGCGGGCGGATCGAGGCGACGAAGCGCAAATCGATTTCCGGGTGGTCATTGGCAAAGCGAAAGAGACGCGGCGCCAGCCACTTCGCGGTGAAAGCCGGACCGGCGGTGATCGTCAGGCCGGATGTATCGGCCAGCTTGCTGACGGCACGAACCGCCTGACGCAGGTTCTCGAACGCATCGCCGACCCCTGGCTGGAGGGCCAGCCCTGCTTCGGTCAGTTCGACCGCCCGGTTCAGGCGACGAAAGACCGGCACGCCGAGGTGTTCTTCAAGCTGCTTGATCTGATAGCTCAGCGCCGCCGGGGTCACAAAAAGCTCCTCCGCGGCCTTGGCGAAACTCATGTGCCGCGCGGCAGCTTCGAAGGCGCGCAATGCGGTGAGCGGGGGAAGGCGGTCTGGCATTTCAGTTAAGCTGATTTGAACTGACGAGAAGAAAGACTCGTTTGTAAGATGTGCTTTAAGCCACTAAATGACGGTCAAGCAAGATAAATGATGCGCTGCCGCATAAAAGGAGCTAATCTATGTTTAAGCCTTCAACTTCTCAGCCGGAGCTGACCCAGGCGATCATCGACCAGTACGTCGCCAAAGGGCGCCGCGAACGCTCGGCAGCGCTCAAAGAGTTCTTCATCGCACTGTTCGGGACTCGTAAAGAGACCGTTGGCCTGCCCGCAAAGCAGGCTGCCGCGTCCTGCTGAACCATCAGGTCAGCCTGTCACACACGCCGGTGTCCCACACCGGCGTTTTTGATTCCGGGGCCACCCGTGAGGGTGGTCAGGCGGCCTTAAGCCGCGCTATCGCTGTTCGGCCCGCACTGGTTGGACCAATGTCGCCGCAGGTCAGCTCTACCAGACCCAGGCTCATCAGTTTCTCGGCGTGATCGTCCGGGATGTTCCGGTCTGCCAAACACGTGCACAGTTTTCTTAGTGACGCCTGTTCTTCATCAGTCAATCGCTCGAAGCACGATTGCCCCTTGCTACCCATATGCCCGCTCCTCAAGCACCGCTCGGTAAGCAACACATACGCACTGATTGTGGCAAGTCTACAAGTCAGAATTCACGATTTACGACACAATTGCGTCAGCCCGGTAAACTGATTGTCGGACCTGACTTAGCGTCAGCCCTTGCATGGCTTGCATCGCGTACCCATCACTTGGGCCAGACACCACGAGCGGAAAAGCGTCAGAGCAAGGGGATGAGGATGGGCAAGTGGTTGAAGCGGGGCGCCTACGCACTGGGGCTGCTGGTGGCAGTTGCAGTGATCGCCGCGCTGATCTGGCGCGAAGAGTTGGAACGGCTGTACCGGGTCAACACGCTCTTTGACGAGGACCGGATCGTGCAAAACTTCTCGAACATGCGCACGATGTTCGAGGCGACCGACATTCCCCGAGCCGGCCCGTTGTTCGAGTTCGGCAGCGACCCGCGCGACCTGCCAGAGAAGTTCGACGGCCCCGATGGCCCGATCAACACCGAGGCTTTTCTGGCAGAGACCAAGACCACCTCGCTTCTTGTCATGCGGGACGACGCCATCGAGTTCGAGGGGTACTATCTGGGCACAGGGGCTGAGGATCAGCGGATTTCATGGTCGGTCGCCAAGTCTTTCCTGTCGGCGCTTCTGGGCATCGCCATCGGCGAGGGCAAGATCGACAGCATGGATGATCCGGTCACCAAGTACGTGCCTGCGCTGACCGGGAGCGCCTATGACGGTGTGAGCCTGCGCGAGGCCGCGAACATGGCCAGCGGCGTGCGGTTCAACGAGGACTACGCCGACTTCAATTCCGACATCAACCGGATGGGACGGGAACTGGCCTTGGGCGGATCGTTGGACGAATTTGCAGCGGGTCTGGGTGACCGTATCGGCCCGGCCGGACAGCAATGGGTCTATGTCTCGATCGACACGCACGTTCTGGGCATGGCGCTGCGCGCCGCAACCGGCAAGCCGGTCGCCGAATACATGACGGAAAAGCTGTGGTCGAAGATCGGGGCAGAGGCCGATGCCTACTATGTCACCGATGGCTTCAACGCCGCATTCGTTCTGGGCGGCCTGAACATGCGCACTCGGGATTACGCGCGCTTCGGACGGGTGATGTTGAATGACGGCGTGGTAGACGGCGTTGAGATTCTGCCGCCGGGCTGGGCGCTGGAAAGCACGGCACAATCGGCACCTGATGCTGCCGGGGGCAGCGTCAATCAGCCCTATGGGTACGGTTACCAATGGTGGCTGCCGCCGAACGCTGATGAAGAGGTCTTCGGGGTCGGCGTCTATGACCAATACCTCTGGTTCGACCGCAAGGCCGGGGTGATCATCGTCAAGACCTCCGCAAACCGCGACTTTCGGGCCAACCGGTCGCAGCACCGGGTGGAGACGATGGCTCTGTTCCGGGCACTATCGCGGCCGTAAAATCTGTCTCTCAAGATGCCTTGTCGCCCGGCCCTTCTGCCCGCCATGGATCGCGAAAGACGCCGGCCATCAGATTGCCCTAAGGCCCCAGACTGAGGCCGCTCTCTGCCGTCAGCGACGCAATGGCATCGGCCAGGTCCTGATCCTCGATGTTGATCGCCCCGCGGGCGACGCGCAGATCATGGGCGCGGCGCAGGACCGCCGCCTCTGAGTGCCCTGCGGGCGGCGAAAACTTGTAGCAGGCCAGTTCGATCCGATGGCCGAGCGGGTCGCGGAAATAGATCGACCACATGAAGCCGCGATCGACGCGTCCGGTGTTGGCAATGCCGCGCGCCTTCAGGCGATCTGCGGCCTGAGTGAACGTCGCAAGACTGACCTGAAAGGCGATGTGATGGGTCGATCCGATCTGATCGGCGACATCGCCGGTGGGTTTGCGGCTTTCCTCGCAGAAGACCGTGATCAGGCGGCCGTCGCCGGGGTCGAAATAAAGATGGGCGACGTCCTGATTGTCGAGATTGGGCTGTTCGAAGATGAACGGCATCCCCAGGACGCCCTGCCAGAAGTCGATCGAGGTCTGCCGGTCCGCGCCGTTCAGTGTGATGTGGTGGACGCCTTGGGTCTGAATCGGGGTCATGCGGTCTCCGTCTGGTTCCGCCCGGTGGCGGCAGGATGGGCGGGTCGGCCCATTTCAACTGTCAACGCCGGATCAGCGCATCTCTGCGCTGCGATCGGAAAAGGTTTCTGTCACATAGCGCCAGACCTGTACATCCTCGGCCCAGTGATCCTTGGGCAACCCGGCCTTGACCTTCAGGCCATCGAGAAAGGCGTCCGGGGTTGCCAGATGATCCCAGACTTTCGGCAGGAACGTCCCCCGTCTGCCCTTGCTTTCAAAGATAAGCCCGTCGCGACCGGGGCGAATCTGTGCCCTCAGGTCCGCCTGAGACGAGAACAACATCGGGGCCGGGGCCGATAGGATGGCAACCTCAAGATCGGTGGCTTCGATCTCCGCCTCGGTGATCGGGGTGAACCGCGGATCCTTGAAGCCAGCCTTGACGGCGTTGTGCAGAACATCGCGCGCCAAGGGCTGATGGGGTTGAAGCGATCCGATACAGCCGCGCAGGCGGCCCTTCCGGGTCAGCGTTACAAAGGCCGGGGCAATTCCCTGAAGAGGTGCGGGAAAGCTGCCAAGATTGATCTCGGGCGGCCTGCCTTTCCGCGCCCGGGACAGCAGCGTCTGCCGCGCGACCCGCAAAACGGCGCTTCTGTGGGTTGGCGACAGGCGTGCCTCCTCTGCCTCATGGGCAAGCCAGGCCCCGTATCCGACGACACGGGTGTTGTCACCTGTGACGGCGCCGGAATGGGTCAGCGCCGTGCGGGTCATCCGCAGGCCTTTCTCCGCGGCCATTTTCAGAAAGGCCGAGAGCGGTCGGTGGCCGCACGCGTCGCGCCCGCTGAGCCTGCTGCCGTCGGTTTTCTCCACGTTATGGGCGGTCGCCAGGTCGATCTTTGCCGCCTGTTCCGCTGTCAGGAAGTGCGTGAGATCGGTGGAGATGACGATCAGCGTCTCTTCCCCGCCCCAGAGTTTCCTGATGAGGGCCGCGAGGCGGTCGATCGAGATTTCCCCAACAACCAATGGGACAAGCGCGACCTCCCCGAGCCTCGCGATCAGGAACGGAAGCTCTATCTCGATGGAGTGTTCTTCCGCAAAGGCCCGAGGCACGACGGCGACGTCGGGCTCGGCCAGAAGCGCGTCGCATTCAGCGCGGTCGAGCGGCAGTTCGCCCAGCGGTGTCGCCATCGCCTTGGCATCCGGCAGGGCCACCCCCTTGAAGGCGAAACGGTGCGATGGGCCAAGAATGACGACCCGCTGGATCCCGGGCTGCAGGGTGATGGCGGCCGATGCCGCGACCGGGCCGGAAAAGCGGTAGCCCGCATGGGGCAGCACAACCGCTTTGGGCGGTGGCACATCCAGCGCGGGAGCCGAAGACAACAGCCCTTTCACCGTCGATCCAAGCGTACCAGGGTCGGCGGGATAGAAACTTCCGGCCACGACAGGGGGCTGGACGGTCATGACGCCTCGCGTTTCGAATTGGGTCAGTATTCGCCGCTATGCTAGGGTTTGACAATGAACGAAGTCTTGGAATGAAAGCAGTCTTGGATCGAGCTCATCTTTGGACCGGTCCCAAGCCCAGATCGCGGAGCGCCGCCGTGAACCAGGTTTTGCCGGACGAATTCGGAACTGTGCCGGGGCGGTACTTCGCGCCGCTGGCCGACGGGCGCATCGAATGCCAGATTTGCCCCAGACTGTGCCGCCTGCGCGAGGGGCAGCGGGGGCTGTGTTTCGTGCGCGCCCGTCAGGGGGATCAGATTGTCCTGACCTCTTATGGCCGGTCTTCGGGCTTTTGCCTGGACCCGATTGAGAAGAAGCCGCTGAACCATTTCCTTCCGGGCACCCCGGTGCTGAGCTTCGGGACCGCAGGCTGCAACCTGGCCTGCAAATTCTGTCAGAACCACGACATGTCGAAAAGCCGGGAAATGGACCGCCTGATGGCGCGCGCGGGGCCCGAGGCACTGGCCGATGCGGCAGTGCGATCTGGCGCACGGTCTGTCGCCTATACCTACAACGACCCGGTCATCTTCCTGGAGTATGCTGTTGATACCGCCAAGGCCTGCCGGGGGCGCGGGGTCAGATCGGTTGCAGTTACGGCAGGCTACATGTGCGAAGAACCGCGGGCAGAGTTCTTCGACTACATGGACGCGGCCAACGTGGACCTCAAAGCGTTTACGGAGAGGTTCTACCACAAGCTGACCGGTGCCCATCTGGCCCCGGTTCTTGAGACGCTGGAGTATCTGATCCACCAAACGGATGTCTGGGTGGAGATCACCACCCTGCTGATCCCGGGCGAGAACGACGGCGCGGCAGAGATCCGCGCGTTGTCGGAATGGGTCGCCACCCGTCTTCGGCCGGATGTACCGGTCCACTTCACGGCGTTCCATCCCGATTTCAAGATGCTGGACAAGCCGCGCACGCCGCCGGAGACACTGCTGCGGGCCCGATCCATCGCGCAGGAGGTGGGGCTGCACCATGTCTATGTCGGAAATGTCCACCACGAGGCGGCGCAGTCCACGTACTGCTCGGGCTGCGGGGCCAAGGTGATCGGGCGTGACTGGCACCAGTTGTCGGACTGGAACCTGACCGACCGGGGTGATTGCACCATCTGCGGGACGCCCTTGCCGGGCAGGTTCGACGGGATGCCCGGCACCTGGGGGCGACGGCGCCAGCAGGTACGTTTGAATTCCCGGTAAAGCCTTGTTAATCTCGCGCAGGGGATCAAGAGAAGCGGATCAATGTCCGACTACATCGAGGGCTTGTTAAGCCAGTTCGACGACCACGCCATGCCGGTCACATTCGGCAATCCGGAACAGCCGGATTGTCCCGTTGTCTATGCCAATGAAGCCTTTCAGGAACTGACAGGATACACGGCATCCGAAATCATCGGTCGAAACTGCAGGTTCCTTCAAGGTGCCGGGACCGACCAATACGCGGTCCGGCATATCAGCGCCGCGGTCCAGTTGCGCGACTCCGCCCAAAGCTGTCTTCTGAACTACCGCAAGGATGGATCGAGCTTCCACAACCTGCTGTTCCTGGAACCTGTCGAGGTGGAGCCGGGCCGAACCCTGCTGATGGGCTGTCAGTACGCCTTCAACCGCGATGTCTCGGAGCACGGCATCGAAGCCCGCACTGCGGCTATCAGCAGTGCGGCATCAATGTTCGACGTGAAGCGCAATGATGCCCGAACCATGCAGGTCGAGGCCGTTGCGATGCGCGCGAAATCCGCCGTATCGGTGGTGCAGCAATACCTGATGCGGTCACGCCTGCCGTGGCATGTGTCCCACGGACCGGGTGCCTGACGGCGGCCCGCCTATTCCGCCGCCATCTTTGCGCCTTGCAGCCAGTTCCAGACCCGAAGCGGCGTTGCCGGCATGTCCACGTGGTGAACGCCCTGATCCCAGACAGCGTCGAGCACGGCATTTGTCACGGCGGCGAGGGCGCCGACCGTTCCGGCCTCTCCCAGCCCCTTCATACCGATGTAGTTCGCCGTTGACGGCACCGGCTCGGAATTGAACGGCATGTTCGGTATGTTGTCGGCACGCGGCATCGCGTAGTCCATGAACGTGCCGGACAGAAGCTGCCCGTCTTCGTCATAGACCACCTGCTCGGTGATCGCCTGCCCGATCCCCTGCGCCACGCCGCCATGGACCTGTCCCTCGGCAAGCATCGGGTTCATCAGGGTCCCGAAATCATCGGTCACGGTGTAACGGTCCACGGTGGTGACGCCTGTGTCGGGGTCGATCTCCACCTCGGCGATATGGCAGCCATTGGGATAGGACCGGCCCGGAAGCGTGCGCTCGGACCGTTGCGACAGAAGATCCGTCATACCCTTTTGCCGGGCCACCCCCGCCAGCGTCATCAGGTCCACGGTCCGGTCGGTGCCGGTTACGGCGAAGCGGCCGTCCTCCCAGACCAGATCGGCCCCGGCGATTTCAAGCTCTTCCTCGGCCAGGGGGCGCATCTTTTCGACCAGGTCTTCGGTCACGCCGTTGATTGCCGTCGCCTGCGTGGTCACGGACCGGGAACCGC
>JBCCMP010000007.1:0-30159 GCA_039026295.1 Pseudomonadota bacterium
CACGCTGGAGGAGGTGCGATCGAGCTGGAAGGGCGCGGACAGGTTCACGGCCTTGATGAAGGCCATGCCATAGGTATTGGGCGCGCCCTTCGGACGACAGGTTGTCCCGGAGGTGTACATGATGGTCCAGGTGTCGTCGTGATCGACCTTGGCCAGTGTCAGATCACCATCCGAGGCCGCGATCAGGCCCTCGTATTCGGTGTCGCCGCCGCCCCCGGTCGTGGCAATCACATGCGGGCACTGGAAGCTCAGGGCATCGACGATGTCTTTCGTGGCCATGTCATGGATCAGCACCTTGGGGTCGGCGTCACCGGTGATGAAGTCGATCTCGGGCGCGGCCAGCCGCCAGTTCAGCGGCAGGAAGATCGCCCCCAGCTTGGCGCAGGCAGAGTGAACCTCGAGCATGTCGGTCGAATTCATGGCCAGCACCGCGACACGGTCGCCCTTTTCAACGCCGCAGGCGCGGCGCAGATGGGCGGCGAGGCGGCGGCACCTGTCCTCGGCTTCTGCATAGGTGAACCGCCGGTCGGAATGCAGGTCTGTCCAGCAATGGGCATCCGGCGTCATGAAGGCGTGGTGCTGCAGCCAGTCATAGTGCTTCACGGCGATTTTATCCTCCCCGGTTTGGGGTCAGCTTAACCCTGCTGCATGGCCGTGCAAGCCGGGGCTGGAGGGTGCGCGCCGGGTGCGCTAGGATTGCGCTGATTTGAGAGACGCATTCAGGGGGATCCGATGAACACCTATTCATTCACCGAACAGGCACCGCACGAAGAGGGATTTGAGGCCGTCTTTCACGAGAAGATCGTGCCGATACTCGAGCGCTTCGAGGCAAGCCGTCTGTCGATGAAGCAAAAGGCGCAGATGGGCATGGGCGTCGCCGGTGTCGGCGGGGCCGGCGGCGGGGCCGCGGGCTACATGGCTGAATCGGCGTTCGGTTTTGTCGCGGGCGGTATCGGCGCTGTCGGGATCTTCGGCGTCAGGGCCTATTTCAACAGCAAGTGGAAAGCGGGTCTTGGCGGCGAGGTGTTACCGGTTTTGTGCGATTTTCTGGGAGAGATGGAGTACGGGCGTCAACGTATCAACCTCTCGAAATTCGAAAGCCTTGGCGTGGTGCCGAACTTTGATCAGTCCTCGGTCGAAGACCCCGTGACCGGGTCCCATGACGGGCTGGACTGGGCGATGACCGAGGCGCACCTGAAGACCCGCTCGCGCGATTCGAAGGGCAACACCCGGACATCGACCGTGTTCCGCGGACTGTTGTTCGAGATCTCGATCAACGGTCCGGCACCGCGCATCTTCTTCGGCAAGGACCGGGGCGGGGCGCTGAACTGGCTTTCGGAAAAGCTGTCGGGATCGCGCCGGGGGCTGGAGAAGATCGATGTCGGCTCGCCCGAATTCAAAGAGGTCTACGAGGTCTACACCTCGGACCCGGCAGCCGCCGAGGCGTTCATCGACGACAATCTGACCGCCGGGCTGATGGAGATCGCGCGGCTGGAGGGCAAGAAGAAGTACATCGCCTGTGCGATGGAAGGCGCGACCCTCTACCTCGCCCTGCCCCGGTCCGGGGATTTTCTGGGGCTGGGGTCGCTGTTCAAGCCCTTGACCACCGTCGAAAACGATCTGCATGACGCGCTGCGCGATCTGATCCTGCCCGCGGGGGTGATCGACAAACTGCGGGGCATGTAGTGGCGGGCAGCCCGGGCCATGTCGATTTCTGGTTCGATCTGTCGAGCCCGTGGACCTACCTGGCCTTCCACAACATCCAGAAGCTGGCGGCGGAGACAGGGGCGCGCATCGCCTGGCGGCCCTTTCTGGTCGGCGGGGTCTTCAACGCCGTGAACGCCAGCGTCTATGCGGGGCGGGAGGATCCCGGCAGCCCGAAGATGCGGCACATGTTCAAGTCGGTGAAAGACTGGGCCGACTGGTCCGGGCTGCAGCTGAACTTTCCCGCGCCGCACCACCCGGTGCGGTCAGTTCATGCAATGCGGGTCTGCTGTGCGCTGGAGGCGGATCAGCCTGCGCTGCACCGGTTCGCAGAGGCAGCCTTTGCGGCGTACTTCGTCGATCAGGCGAATCTGGACGAGCCGCCCGTTCTGGCGGGGATCGCGGATGCGCTGGGGCTGGATGGCGCAGGTTTGATCGCGAAGACGCAGGACCCGGCCGTCAAGGACCATTTGAAGACCAACACCCAGGCGGTGATCGATCTGGGCGGATACGGCTCGCCGACCATCGTGGTCGATGGGGCCGACATGTATTTCGGGAATGATCAGTTGCCGCTGGTGCGACGGGCGTTGGAGCGTACCGGATAACCGCACGCGCCAATGGCACCTGCCGCCGTGGCGGTCGATCTGGCCGGTGCCTCTGTCTGGCGAGGCCTTTGCCCCTTGGGGATGCCGTGCTCTGAAACCGGCATCCGAAACTTATGCAGTGTTGGCCGCCCCGCTCGGGACGAGCAGCAGCGCTGCTGCGGGCTCCGCGTCTGTACCCGCGGCGCGCCCGAGGTCGTGGTTCGGTCCCCTGTCCGGGGACCAGCGGTGGCCTATGAAAGGTTCGCCCTAACGGTCTTCGGCCTGCCGCTCATCCGGATGCTGAGGGCCGGTTGACATGAGTCGCCCGGCCCCGGTCGACGGGGAGAGGTATAGGTTAGGAATTCGTGGTGTTGCGTGGAATCGAGAGGAGCGCGCGGTGGTTTTCCGGCCGGTCTTGGGGACCTTCATCCTAGCAACAAGATGTTTCCGGTGGGGTATGCCCCACACACTACCCCAGCCGATAGACCGACCGTGCTGTGCCGGAGAACATCGCCTGCTGCGCCGTCTCGTCGAACTCTGCGGCGATCTTCTTCAGGCCGTTCCACAGGACCCGGTAACTGATCGAGACCTTGTCGACCGGGAAGTTCGATTCGAACATGCAGCGTTCCGGGCCGAAGCACTGGATCATGTGGAGGTACCAGGGGGCCTGCGCCTCGACGAATTCGTCCGAGGTCGGCGGGCGGTCCTGGTCGTGCCAGCCGAAGCCGTTGTCAGGCATCGCCATCCCGCCCAGCTTGGCGATCACGTTCGGGCATTCGGCGATCTCTGCCACATCGTCCTGCCAGCGCTCGAAAATGGTCTCGCGCTGCCCTTCGTACTGACCCACCCCCAGCGGCGTGCCAAAGTGGTCCAGGATCATCGTGGTCCCGGGCACGGCCTTGGCCAGCGCCAGGAAGTCCCGGTTCTGGTGGTGATAGTGCCAGGTGTCATATGTCAGACCGCGTTCACCCAACCGCGCAACGCCGCGGCGAAAATCGGGGTCGGCATAGAGGCCCGCCGGGGCGCGGCCCGGGATAAACAGCGCCTCGGGCATCGGTTCGTGCGCGCCGGCATGGCGGATGCCGCGGAAGAGGCCGTTTCCGGCGGCATCATGGGCGTCGAGAACCTGGTCCAGAGCGTCCAGCCGGAGGTCGGCATGGGCGACAATGGCGGTGATGCTGGCCTTGTCAGGATCGGTTGTTGAGGCTTGGGCCAGTTCGGCGATCTTGCGGGTCTCGCCGACCGGACGCAGGTGGTCGGGGGCCGTGTCGTCGTAGTAGGCGTGGCATTCGATGAAGACGGTCTGGGTGACGTTGTGGCCCGATCCCGTGTCGGCCCACCATTCAGGCACCTCGTACGCCGACCCGCCCCGGTTCCAGAGGTGATGGTGCGGGTCGATGATCTCTCGCGCCGGGTCGATCACCTCTTCGGTGACCTGAGCCAGCCAGTCGTCCCGGTGCGCCATCTGCGCGATAAGTGTGCGGCGGTCTGCCATGACGTTCTCCCCCGGCTGTTCTTCTCCGGTTTTTTCGCGGCCTGCATTTCGCGGCCGGGCGGTCCCCTTGTTCAGCCCTTCTTCCGGATCGGCCGCATCATGCCTTCCTGCGCGACCGATGCAACCAGATGGCCCTCGCGCGTGTAGATCATGCCGCGGTTGAAGCTGCGAGCGCCGCCCGCGAAGGGGCTGTCCATGGTGTAGAGGTGCCAGGCATTGAAATCCAAGGGCGCGTGGAACCACATGGCGTGGTCGAGGCTGGCCCCCATCAGATCGCCGGACAGCCACGAGACGCCGTGGCGGCGGTTGCCCGAGCCCAAAAGCGACATGTCGGAGGCATAGGCGAGCAGGCAGTGGTGCAGCCACGGACTGTTGTCGAGCGGCTGTCTGACCCGGAACCAGGAATGGTTCACGTCCGAGGCGGGCTGCGGGTTCATGTAGTCCTGCGGATCGATCTCGCGGATCTCGATCGGGCGGGGGCGGAGCAGGTGCTTGCGATGCCGCTCGGGAATGTCTTCCGAGCGTAGGCCCGCGATTTCCTCGCGCGGGAGCAGGTCTTCCGGCGGCGGTACATCGGGCATGTCGTGCTGGTGGTTCCAGCCCGTCTCGTCCCGATGGAAGGACGCGGCGAGGTTGAAGATCTGCCGCCCGTGCTGCACGGCGATGACGCGGCGGGTGGTGAACGATCCGCCATCGCGGGCGCGATCCACCTCGTAGATGATCGGAATGGTCGGATCGCCGGGATGGATGAAATAGGCGTGGAGCGAATGGCAGAGCCGATCCTCGACCGTCCGGTAAGCGGCGACCAGAGCCTGGGCGATCACGTGACCGCCGAAGAGGCGGGGACGCGTCTCTCCCGCCTCGCCCGAGCCGCGAAAGAGGTTCATTTCCAGCTGCTCTATGTCCAGCAGATCGACCAGATCGAGGCCCTTTGAAGCTGCATCGGCGTTCATGGGGTTCTCCGTTCTTTGGCTGTCTGGCAAGCGAAGCTCGCGCGATTGCAGGTGTCCGGCTAACTGGCCTCAGCGGGCGACGCGGAACATGTCGATCCGCGTGATTTCGCGGAAGGTGGAGACTTCGGGGGTGGAGACGATGGCCAGACGGTCACCGTCGGCCACCAGCGCATAGCCGAAATTCTCTCCCGCCTCGCCGGTGTCGTTCGCATAGCGGGCTAGCAGCTCTCCGGTATCAATATCGTGGATCTGCAGGCCGCCGACCTTGTATTTGCCTGGGACGGAGAGGTTGGGCAGACCGATGATCAGCAGATCATCCATGATGACGAAACTGAAGCCGAAATCGCTGCCCTGATTGCCCGCCACGACCTCCTCGTTCGTTTGCGGAACGTCGGGATCCTGCAGCGCGTATTTCAGCGCTCCGGTCTCGAGATCGAAGGCCTGGATTTCAGTGGAGGGCCAGTTCAGCGGGCCTGCATCCCTGCTGCGAGCGATAATGGCCGCATCCTCCGTCAGGGCGATGTCGGTGCCGAAATACGTGTCGGCCTTGGGGACATCGGGGCGGAAGGTTCGCTTCAGCTCTCCGCTTACCGCGTCGAACAGGAAGACGGCCCCGACATTGCGCTGATCGTCCGCGCTTTTCTGCCGGGCGCTGATCAGGATGTGGGCCGGGCTGAGCGCTTTGGAGAAGCCGAAGATGGTGCGCTCGGCCTTGGAGAGGAAGCCGCCTTCGTTGTCTGGCTCGTCCAGGGTCAGGACCGTCTCGCCCGTCCCGGCGTCAAAGATCCAGATCGTTGACTGGTTGTCATCCGACAGCGCGACACCGGCGGCGATCCTGTTGCCGGACAGTGCAACCGGCAACTGGCCGAAAAAGCTGCTGTCCCGGGCGCGCGGGTTGTCGATGGTGCGCAGGTGTTTGCCGGTTTCGGCATCGAAGACCTGAACGGCACCGGGTCCGGAAGATCGGCCGCGATAGGTCGAGGTGACCATGAAGCGTTCGTTCGCGGCGATGGTATCGCCGTGGCCCGCGAAGACCGCACCGGTCGGGTCCTCGATGGTCTGAAGATAGGCCCCGGTCTCGCCGTCGAAGACCTGAATCACCTGTCGGCGATCCCTGTCGATCTCGATCGAACCGGCAACGAACAGCCGGTTCGGGGTCAGCGCCAGATAGGGATCGAGCGCGCGTTCGGTGCCGAGCGGCGTTCCCTCGATCCGCCAGAGCGGCTGCAGTGTGATGCCAGACTGCGCGTGACCTGTCAGGGGCAGCAGGGCCAGAAGTGCGGCCGAGATGAAGGTGCGGAGACGGAGGCGCATGGGGATGTCCGGTTCTTCTGATCGGGGGATCTTTTCAGGGTGTCTTATCGGGGCATTGCCGCACCGGGGTCAATGCAGGTTGCGGCGGATCGGTGCGGGTCTTTCATCGACCTGCCGCTTCCGTGAATGTAGGCTTTGACCATGACCCTCGCGTCTCATCTGTTGACCGTTGCCGCGCGGCAGCCTGACCACCCGGCGATCCTGTGGGAAGGGGCGCAGTTGAGCTACGCCGGGCTGGCCGATCAGGTCCGGCGCATTGCGGGCGGGCTGATCAATCGCCATGGCCTGCGGCCCGGCCAGCGGGTCGCCATGGCGATGGACAACTGCCCGGAGTTTCTGGCCGTGCTGTTCGGCATCTGGCAGGCCGGGCTGGTGGCGGTGCCGATCAATGCAAAACTGCACCCGAAGGAGTTCGCCTGGATCTTCGGGAATTCCGGTTCCGCGCTGGTGATCGCGACACCGGGGATCGCCGCGAAGCTGGAGACGGGGCTGCCGGTGATCTCGACCGCGTCGACGGACTATGCGGCGCTGGTCAGCGCCGAGCCGGGGTTCGCAGAGACGGTTGTCACCGACCCTGCGTGGATCTTCTACACTTCCGGCACCACCGGGCGGCCCAAGGGGGCGGTGCTGACCCACCGCAATCTGCTGGCGATGAGCTGGGCCTATTACGCCGATGTGGACCATGTCGGGCCGGAGGACGTGCGGGTGCATTCCGCGCCGATGTCGCACGGGTCGGGGTGCTACGCGATACCGTTTCTGCTGCGCGGGGCGCAGAACCTGATCCTGTCCGGCAGCTTCGATCCCGGCGCGATTCTGGAGGTTCTGGGCACGCACGCCCATGTCAGCCTCTTTGCTGCGCCGACCATGGTGACGCGGATGCTGTCGGATCCGGGGGCCGGGGGCGATGTCAGCGGGTTGAAGAGCCTGGAGTACGGCGGCGCGCCGATGTACGTCGCCGACCTGAAGAGCGCGTTGGAGATCTTTGGCCCGCGCCTCTATCAGGTCTATGGGCAGGGCGAGAGCCCGATGACGATCACCAACATCACCAAGGCGCAGCATGTCGGGGCATCCGATGCCCTGCTGGGGTCAGTCGGCTATGCGCGGACAGGGGTGGAGGTCCGGATCGTGAGTGAGGATGGCGCGCCCCTGCCCTGCGGCGAGATCGGGGAGATCGCGACCCGGTCGGACTGCGTGATGGACGGTTATCTGGACAATCCGGAGGCCACGGCGCGCACGATCCGGAAAGGCTGGCTGATGACCGGCGACATGGGCGTGATGGACGAGGCCGGAATGCTGAGCCTGAAGGACCGGTCGAAGGACATGATCATCTCCGGCGGGTCGAACATCTATCCGCGGGAGATCGAAGAGGTGCTGCTGACGTCGTCTGCCGTGAGTGAGGCTGCGGTCATCGGTGCACCTCATGCCGAATGGGGCGAGGAAGTCGTCGCCTTCGTCGTCGGCGATGCGCGGCCCGAAGAAATGGACCGTCTGTGCCTCGACAATCTGGCCCGGTTCAAACGGCCGCGGCGGTACGAGTTCGTCGAGAGCCTGCCGAAGAACAACTATGGCAAGGTCGTGAAGACCGAACTGCGGGACAGGTTGGCCGACGGATCTTAGAAGATATAGCTGCGCGTCGCCGCTTTCCGCGGGTGATTTTTGACACCTTGCATGGCGGGCTGAAGCCCGCCCTACGCCGGGATCAAATTTTTATCTCTGCTCGGGTTTGGGAGGAGCGGAACCGCCTAGAACCCTTTTGGGGCCACGGCCACTTCACGGGCAGCGCCGGGCGCAATTGACTCGTCCAACGGCGGCTGGCATCTCGACTCGATGAAAGTCCATCTGGAATACGGCCGTGACGGCCTTGAGGTCGATCTGCCGCCAGAGGCGCGCGCGACCCTGATCCGCAAGCCTGCGATGGATCTGCCCGCGGACCCGAAGGGCGCAATCATCTCGGCGCTCGACGCCCCGATCGGGGCCGGGCTGGAGATCGCCGATGGCGCGACATCGGCCTGCATCCTGATCTGCGACATCACCCGGCCGGTGCCGAACGGGCTGTTCCTGCGCCCGCTGATCGAACGGTTGATGGCGGCTGGCATCCCCCCGGACGGGATCACGGTGCTGGTTGCCACCGGCCTGCACCGGCCCAATCTGGGCGACGAACTGGAAGAGGTTCTGGGCGATCCATGGGTGCAACAGACCGTCCGGGTGGAGAACCACGACGCCCGCGACGAGTCCTCAATCGTGCACCTTGGCACCACAGAGAAGCACAGCTGTCCGGTCGGCCTGAACCGGCGCTTTGTCGAAGCCGATGTCAGGATCGCAACCGGTCTGGTAGAGCCGCATTTCATGGCGGGCTATTCCGGCGGCCGGAAGGTAATCTCGCCCGGTGTCGCGCATCACGAGACGATCCGGACCTTCCACTCGGCCCGGTTCATGGAGAGCCCGTTCGCGACCTCGTGCAATTTCGAGAACAATCCCCTCCACGAGACGCAGCTGGAGATCGTCGAAATGCTGGGCGGGCAGATCCTGGCGCTGAACACGGTGCTGGACGATCAGCGCAACCTCGCTTTCGTCAGCTTTGGCGACATCATCGAAAGCCACATGGCCGCCGTCGACTTTGCCCGCGGGTCCTGCGAGGTCGCCATGGGGCGGCGGTGGAAGACGGTCGTCACCACCTCCGCCGGGTATCCGCTGGACAAGACCTACTATCAGACCGTCAAGGGCATGGTCACGCCGCTGGGCGTGCTGGCCGAGGGCGGGACGCTGATCATCGCCTCGGAATGCTCGGAAGGCATGGGATCAGAGGAGTTTCGCGCCGCGCAGGCCCGGCTGTGCGAGATGGGGCCGGAGCGGTTTCTGCAATCGCTGACCAGCAAAACGATCGCCGATATCGACGAGTGGCAGACTGAAATGCAGCTGAAGCCGATGCGGGTCGGTGAGATCATCCTCTATGCGCCGCACCTGCCCGCCGATGCCCATGCGATCACGGGTGTCGGGCAGACCGGTGACATCGCGGCGGCCATCGCCGCTGCAATCGCCCGGCACGGCGACCCGGAAATCGCGGTGATCCCCGAAGGGCCTTATGTGATTCCGTTCGCCGACGCCGCCTGACGCGGCTGCTTTTTGCTTCAGCAGTCGCCGATCATCGCCAGCATCGGGGTGAAGCGCGGGCGGGACGGCACCCGGTAGGTCCATGTCAGGGCACCGAGGCCCACCGCCCAATCAAAGCCGGACCACGGCACGGCAAGTTCGGTCAGCACGATCGTCTCGAGCGTTGCCATGTCCGGCAGATCGGCGGTCGGCAGATTGCCATCGGTCAACGGCTGCAGAGAGGGAGCGTTCGAACAGGACCAGCGGACCTCGTGCCCCGTCGATGTTCGCTGAATGCTGGAAAGCCGCATCGCGGCTGCACCGTCGGCGCGGGTCAGCAGACCGCGCTGCAGCGTGTCGATCTGCATCAGGAACCCCCCGGTCACCTCTTCCTGCCGCGACAGGATGTCTGACACGGTGTAGGCGACCTTGGCGGCCTGATTGCGCGCGAGCCACGCGTCGAACCATGCGATGCTGGCCATCAGCCAGATCAGCAGAACGGGGACCCAGAGCACGAACTCGACCGTCAGGGAGCCGCGGTCATCGGACCAGAATGCACGGAAGACGGTCATCCTTCAGGCTCGTTCACGAACGCGGACTGCGCGAGGATGGCGTATCCGCCGCCCTGGGCGTCGGGCAGCATGGCCATCATCCCTGTCCCCGGAAAGACGGGATCCTGCACGAGGCAGGCGCGGACGACGATTATCTCTCCCGGACCCGAGGGGTCGAAACTGACGACGGGGTCGATATCGCTTGCGCGGTTTCGGCAAAGAAAACCGCCCGTCGGCGCATTTCCACCCGGGGCCGAGCCAAGAGAGACAAGCTCCACCAGCAGCTTGTCCTCGCACCCGGTGATCAGAAAGGCAGAGCTGCAGATCCGGGCCCGCAAGCCGTCATGGGTGCGCACGGCATTCTGACCCAGACGGACATCGCGGATGGCGATGTCGAGGGCGCGTTCGATCTGGATGGTGCGGACCATGTAGGTGCCGACCTCGGCGATCATGACGATGAACGTCATCAGCAGCGGGAACAGGACCAGAAACTCCATGGTCGCCATGCCGTCGCGATTTCGAAGGAAGCGCCGCATCAGTTGGTCAGTCTGAGACGGGAGATGTCCTGGGCGATCTGCGCGAAGGCTTCGACCAGATCCAGACCGTCCACGTTGTAGAATGTGCTGGCCGAACTGGCGCAGCCGGCCATCTGCTGCTGGGCCCGCCGGCTTGCCTGGAAGGCGATGGTGTAGACGACGATGCCGCTGGTCTGGGCCTGGGTGCAGATCTCGCTGAACCAACGCTCGGCAACGTTATGTCGAGGGTCGTGACCGGTATACCACGTCCACGGCGGGTTGATCGCGCCATCGGTCATCAGGACAATGACCTTTAGCGTATCTTCATCATCCCAGGCCGCGGGGCGGTCCGAGAACCCCACCGGCATCAGCCCCGACTGCCGCAGCAGTTCGGCGAAGGTCAGGGACTGCCCGTACTGCCGAAAATTCCGGGCCGTGCGGATCGTCGGGTTCAGCAGGGCCACCGCCCATTTCATGGCGATGTAGGTGCCGGTCCAGCCATAGGCGGTCAGGCCATCGATGCGGGATCTGAGATCATTGAAGTCGTTCGAGATGTAGGCGATGCGCGATTGTTCCGGCGGGCAGTCGTCGATCCATGAATAGTCGAATTCGCCGCGGCCCGGCAGGTCCGGATGCTGATAGTCGTCATTACGGAACCGCGCACAGGTGTGGTCCGGACGCCGGACCCCGACATCCAGCGCATCGAACACCTGCGCCCCGGGGTTCACGTTTGCGCCGTAGGGCACGAGGCTGATGGTGGCGCGGTCGGTGGTGTAGCGTTCCTCGATGATGTCGATGAAACCCTTCGCGGCCTCCTTCAGGACCGGCAGCTTGGTGGAGGAGCGCATCGAGCCGGACTTGTCGAGCACCAGGGATATCTCGACATTCGAAAGGCCCTCGACCGCCGTGGCCGCGGCGGGCACGGTCAAGGTAGAGAGGCCCACCATCGAGAGAAAGATCGTCTCGGTCTGGTAGGTCGCGCTCGCTTCGATCGAGCGATTGCTCAGGGTCGACAGGGCGCTGACGTTCAGGTTGACCCTGTCCGCGAAGTTCGTGCCGGTGTCGATGTAGGAGCGCACGACCGCTTCCGCCTCGCGGGTCTGAGACATCGAGGCAGCGGCGAGCACGCCGCGATCAAGGGCGGCCTGCAAATCGGCCCGCTCTGCCTCGTGCTTCAGAAGATCCAGACCAACACCGGTCAGCAGAAGGATGCCGACAAACAGCACCAGCATCAGGGGCGTGATCGTCCCATGTTCGTCGGACCAGAACTTTCGGAGCAGACCCACCCGGCCCCTCGCACGCAACCCTCGGCGGAGCGGACCATAGGCAGTAGAGGTTGCGAAATCGCTATCTTCGGCATCGCCATGAAGTACGGAAGATTTCCGGCAGCAGCTTACTTTGGCGGATGGGCGCGGATGGCAGCCTCGTTCACCTCGACGCCCCAGCCGGGGGCCTTGGACAAGTGCAGATGGCCGTCCTTGATGTGAAGCGGCGTGACCACCTCGTCCTCCCAGGGTACGTCGTCGATGTCGATTTCCATGATCTTGAAGTTCGGAATGGCGGCGCAGAACGCGGCAGACATGGCGGTGGACAGATTGCCGTAGAAATTGTGCGGGGCGCAGTTCGTCTCGAACGTTTCGGCCATGGAGGCGACCTTCATGGATTCGAGGATGCCGTTCCAGGGGACATCGACGATGCAGACATCCATGCTTTGCGCCTGCAGATAGGGCAGGAACTCGCGGCGGCCGAAGAGCGACTCGCACGAGGCGATGGGGGTCTTTGCCCCCTGGCGGATCAGGGCCAGCGCATCCGGGTTGAAGAGATCGATCTCCAGCCAGAACATGTCATGGTCGTCGCAGATCCCGGCGATGCGGCGGTAGCCCTCGGTCTTGAAGTTGAAGTTGGTGTCCAGAAGCAGGTCCATGTCCGGCCCTGCGCCTTCGCGGATCGCGGTTAGCTGACGGTCGATGACCTGCAGGATCTCGCGGTCCGCGTTCAATTCCGGCCAGCCGCGGGACCCGGTGAAGCCCGGCATGTGAAGGCCGATGGGATCACGGTCGAAGAGGTAGATATTCATCTTCAGGGCGGTGAAGCCCTTTTCGCTGATTTCAGCGCCGAGTTCTCTGACACCCTCGACCGAGGTCAGCTGCTTCGTTCCCATCACCTCGTGATGTTCCAGCCGATAGCTGCCGCAATGGGACCAGTAGAGACGCAGGCTGTCCCGGCACGGCCCGCCGAGGAGTTCGTAGACCGGAATGCCCAGCGCTTTGGCCTTGATATCGACCAGCGCGTTCTCGATGGCTGCGATCGCCTGGCGGATCATGCCCCCGGGGGCCTGGCGGGTGCGGGCGTAAAGCTCGGCCGAGATCAGTTCGACCGGGCGCGGGTCACGGCCGATCAGCGGATCAGCAAGCTTTCGGATGACACTGGTGAGGCCCTTGGAGCCATAGCTTTCGTTGTATTCGGCCCAGCCCGTGACCCCGTCATCGGTGGTGATCTTCAAAAAGGACCAGACCCGCCAGCCGGCGTCGCAGTGCAGATCCTCGATGGCGGCGATGCGCATGTGTGTCCCCCGTTTTGATTGCTTGTTATGAGCCTATGATACGCTTTGGCAGCGCCACCCACCACCCCGCGCGCCCGACCAGCCTCCTTGTCACTATGCTTGCAAAAGGGGCTGGGTGGGGGCACGGGGTGGTGGGTGGTGATCACTCAGCACTTCGTCAAAACGCCCTTAGCCAGAAATCACGGATGGGAGAAGATGGATTAACTGTGATTGCCGCTTGTCCAACGGGCTTGAGACGGGGGATAAGAAAGGATGGACAGCGAGGCACACATCCAGATCAAAGCTTTGGGCGGCATCGCAGGCGACATGTTCGTCGGTGCGTGCGCAAGTCTTTGGCCGGATCTGCGGGACGTCTGTCTTGGGGACGTTCGCGCGGCCGGGCTGCCAGAAGAGGTAGAGACCCGGTTCGAAGAGGTTCGGGTCAACGGCTTCGCCTCGATCAGGTTCCATGTCGGTCAGGGGCCGGGCGTTGTGCCGACCGGGGCCTACCCCGCCATCTGCGCCCGGCTGGAGCAAAGCGCGCTCGACCGGGCGGTGCTGGGCGTTGCCCTGGGCATCCTGAAGGTGCTGGGCGAGGCCGAGGCGCGGGTCCACGGCAAGACGCTGGCCGAGGTCCATTTCCACGAACTGGCGGACTGGGATTCGGTGGCCGACATTGTCGGGGCGGCCAGTTTCATCGCCCGGTCCGGGACGCGGAAATGGTCAACCGGCCCGCTGCCCCTGGGCGGCGGCACGGTCGAAACGCAGCACGGCACGATCACCGTCCCGGCCCCTGCGGTGCTGGAAATGCTGGGCGGCTATGCCTGGCACGATGACGGGCACGTGGGAGAGCGGGTGACGCCAACCGGTGCCGCTATCCTGCGCTATCTGACGGACCCGGCCGATGGCCCGGCGACGGGTGCGCTTGCAGGCCAGGGCTTCGGTGCAGGGACCAAGCGGTTCAAGGGCCTGGCCAATGTCGTGCAGTTGGTGGCCTTCCAGGGCGCTGTGCAGGGCGACGAGGTGATCGCCGAGTTGAGCTTCGACGTCGATGACATGACACCGGAGGAACTGGCCACGGCTGCCGAACGGCTGCGCGCCGAGGACGGGGTTCTGGATGTCACCCAGACGGCCCAGATCGGCAAGAAGGGCCGGGCGATGATCCTGATCCGCGTGCTGACCCGGCAGGACGCCGTGGACGGGATCGCGGACGAGGTGTTCCGCCAGACCTCGACCCTTGGTGTGCGGATGGCAGAGCTGCGGCGGCGCACCCTGCCCCGGGTTCACGTCGCCTCGGAGACCGCGGTGAAGATCGCCCATCGGCCAGGCGCGGCGACCGCGAAGGCAGAGGCCGATGATCTGGCCCGGCAACCGACCCTGGCGGCGCGCCGGGCCGAGGCGCAGGCGGCAGAGCGCGCGGCGCTGGAGGGGGCCGATGACTGACGCTGCAACCGGAACACCGGCCCACCGCACCGCCGCGGTTCTGCGCCGGATGGGCGATGTCGCCATCGCACTGTCCGGGGGTGTGGATTCCATGACGCTGGCCCATATCGCGGCCGGGTCCGGGGCGCAGGCGGTGATGTTTCACGCGATCTCCCCCGCCGTGCCGCCCCATGCGACGGCACGGGTCCGGGATCATGCAGAGAGGTTCGGCTGGGACCTTCGGGTCGTGGGGGCGGGGGAATTCGACGACCCCGAATACATGGCGAACCCGGTGAACCGCTGCTATTTCTGCAAGTCCAACCTTTATGGCCGCCTGCGCGCAGCGACGGGATCGGGACCGGGGGCGGCGACGATCTGTTCTGGCACCAACACCGATGATCTGGGTGATTTCCGGCCCGGGCTGGCGGCAGCATCGGAAAAGGATGTCCGCCACCCCTTTGTCGAGGCGAACGTGGACAAGGCCGCCATCCGGGTGATGGCGCGGGATTTGGGGCTGGAGGATCTGGCCGAATTGCCTGCGCAGCCCTGCCTGTCATCGCGCGTCGAGACGGGGCTGCCGATCATCGCCGACCAGTTGGCGGTCGTGGACCGGGTGGAACAGTATCTGAGTTCGCAGCTTGGCCCGGGCGATATCCGGTGCCGCGTCACTCGGGACGGTCTGCGCGTCGAAGTCCCCCCGGCGCAGATCGCCGCCGTCGATCGCCCGGCGCTGGAGGCCGAGATCATCGCTGCCGGCCATCGGCTGGCCGCCATTGCGCCCTACCGGATGGGCAGCGCCTTTCTGCGCGAGGCGGGCGAATGACGGATATCCGCCTCGACTGGGCGCGGGAGGCGCGGACCGGGGTGCCGGAGGCGATCTATTGCGCCTCGAAGACCACTGACCAGATCGACCGCATTCTGGCGGAGGCTGATGAGCGTCAGGCCTCGCTTCTGCTGACGCGGCTGAGCCCGGAGGCGCATGGGACGCTGACCGCCCTGCCCGCGCTGGATTACGACCCGCTGTCGGCGACCGCAATTCTGGACCACGGTCTGCCTGCCCCGCAGGATCTGGGGGCCGCGGTTGTGGCCGCCGGAACGTCCGACGCGGCGGTTGCGCGCGAAGCCGAGCGGACGCTGACCTTCGCGGGCTTGAGCGCACCGACCCATATCGATGTCGGCGTCGCGGGGCTTTGGCGTACCACGGATGCCGCCGCCGCCCTGCAGGACCGGCGCGTCATCATTGCCTGCGCGGGGTTCGAGGCGGCGCTGTTTTCGGTGCTCGCCGGTCTTGTCCAGGCAGTGGTCATCGCGGTTCCAACGTCGGTCGGGACGGGCGTCGCGGAAGGGGGCAAGGCGGCCTTGTCCTCTGCCCTTGCCTCGTGCGCGCCGGGGGTTGTGACCGTCAACATCGACAACGGCTTTGGCGCTGCCTGCGCCGCCATCAAGTTTCTGCGCCAATCCGCGCCAAATGCAGTAGGCTGACCTAAAAATACGGGAGGAACGCCATGATACCCTCGATGATCCCCATTCCCCTGCCGGGCGGTCTGGAAATGCCGATGCCCCGCATGGTGCGCGCGCGGCAAAGCTTCAACGGTGACACGATCACCGATGTCGATCAGGCCATGGCCGACCAGATGGCCAGGTTCAGCCACATCGACCTGACCGGCAAGTCGGTGGCGGTAGCCGTCGGCTCGCGCGGGATCCGGTCGCAGCCGCCTGTTGTCAAAGCGCTGGTCACCGAGCTGCAGAAGGCGGGTGCCGAGCCCTTCATCGTTCCGGCCATGGGCAGCCATGGCGGCGGCACGGCCGAGGGGCAGGCCGCGATTGTCGAGGAATACAATTGCGGCTCGCAGGCCCTGGGCATCCCGCTGAAATCCTCGATGGAGGTGGTCGAGCTATGCGAGGTGCATGACGGCCTGAAGGTCTATTGCGACAAGAACGCCATGGCCGCCGACTACATCGTGCCGGTCAACCGCGTGAAGCCGCACACGTCCTTTCGGGGCAACCACGAAAGCGGGCTCTGCAAGATGTTGGCGATCGGGCTTGGCAAGCATACCGGCGCGGTGGAGATGCACCGGCGCGGCATGGTCAATTTCGGCCCGATCCTGCCGAAGGTCGCGGAAGGGGTCATGGCGAACGCCAGCATCCTGTTCGCCTGTGCCATCGTCGAGAACGGGTACGAGAAGCTGCACACCATGGAGCTGGTTGCCCCGGGTGACATCATCGAGCGGGATGCCGAGTTGCTGGTGCTGTCAAAGAACCTGATCCCGCGCCTTCTGGTCGACCCGATCGACGTGCTGATCGTCGACGAGATCGGCAAGAACATCTCGGGCGCCGGAATGGACCCGAATGTGACCGGGCGCAACAGCCAGAAGATGAACGATTTCGGCGGGCCGGACATCAACCGCATCATCGTGCGCGGCCTGACCGAGGGAACGCACGGCAATGCCACGGGCCTTGGCGTCGCCGACGTCACCACGCAGGCGGTTGTCAAGGAGATGGACTGGACGAAGACCTACGTAAACATCGTGACATCGGGCGAGCCGGGCGCGGCGTCGTTGCCGCTGGTCGCCAACAACGACCTGGAGGCGATCAGCCTGGCCATGCGCGGCGTCATCATGCTGGAAGGCAAGGACGCCCGCATCGTGCGCATCGAGAACACCCTGGATCTGGCCGATATATGGGTGAGCGAGCCGATGATCGGAGATGTCGAGAAGACGCCAGGGATCGAGATCGTCGGCGAGCCCTTCGACATGCCGATGACCAGCGGGATGCTGGGCGCGTTGCACGGGTAGATGCCAATCTGTTTGGAGTATGTATCCATGCGTTTGTTTCTGAGAGTTCTGTTTGCTGCGTTGTTGCTTGCATGGTCCACTGGCAACTCAAGCGCTCGGAACGATGTTCCGCTTTGCGAGACGTCCACGGGGAAACCTGGCCGACTTTTCGAAAAGATGTTTGGTTATCTGTCCGTTCCGACAGCATTCGACGAAGCAAAAATGAATGAAGACGTCGGTCGTATCGCGCCAAGCGTATTGGGTGAACTGGGTCCGCTTATCATTCCCGAAAATACAGGGATCGACGTCGTTCAGTTCTACGATCAAGGCAGGGTCGTTTTTGCCTGTTCCATCGACGTCGTTCCCTTCAAGTATGGCGACGATGATCTCAGCAATATTTCCGAGGGTGACTGTGGTTGGATCGCGAGGCGGTCACTTCCGCTACTGTCCGGCTTAGCGCAGCACATAGAACTGCCGGAACGATTCAACGAGGTTGCCGTTGGGAATCGGGAGATCGCAGATCTGTCGCCGCTGACCGACCAATCAATCTATGTCCGGGGTATGACGCCTGGTGTCACGCTCGTGATCACAGTCGACAGAGGAGGAAAGATAATATCGCAGTGTCCGATCATCGTTGAGGATGCCGACGGTCACTTTGCTGAGACTCTGACTGACGATGCGATGCTGTGCAGAGATGAAACTGGCGCGCCCGCACGTCTGCAGACTGGTCAATCGGTCGATGTGACCTTCGATGAGGCGGGCAAACCCTACACGGAAGTGGCTGTCGCCGATCCCGAAATCGCGGACGTCGAACCACGATCTGATCGGAAGATTTCTGTAACAGCAGTTTCGCAAGGCATAACCAATGTCATCACCCTCGCAGAGAATGGTCAGTTTCATCACGACTGTATGATCGTCGTGGAATAGAAGGTTGCAGGTACGGACGGAAAGAGGCGAGACTACTTCGTCTCAGCACGTGCAACACAGGGCAGCGACCGTCCGCGGGTGGGCTCTGCTTCTTTATCGGTCTGCACTTTATGGCAACGCCCCCCTCGCTCCAACCAAGCCCGAACGTCAAAGAAGAGCCCGCCCGAGGGGCGCCTCTCGCACATCTTCGATGTGCTGCCGGCCAAGGGGACAGGCTCTGCCCGGCGCCACTTCGCGGCTTGATTCCGGGCTGGGCGCTCAAGAGCGGCAGATACAATTGGTTTTCCGCGCGCAAATGCAGCGTTGTTTTTTCATTTCCAACCCGACCACCAACTGACTTCACGCGCGCTCTCCTGAATTCGCATGCATCTCATGACGCCCCGACGCGCACCCGACCGTGCACCTCCCGAGGCCTGACATGACCGAATTCACCGAGATCCCCGTCCTTGACCTCGCACCCTTGACTGCGGGCGCGGACACGCGTGATCTCGCCGCCGCCTTTGCGAAGGCTTATGGCGAAACCGGCTTTGGCTATGTGATCAACCACGGGATCGACCCAGCCTTGCGCGCTGCGGTTTTCGCCGCGTCAAAGGCATTTCACGCGCTACCAGAGGGCCAGAAACAGGCGATCGCGCTGGACCGGAACCATCGCGGGTACATCGCGATCAACACGTCGACCGACGTGAATTCGGACCTGGCAGAGGTGACCAAGCCGAACCAGTCGGCCTCGTTCATGATGATGCGCGAGGATGCCGCGGCCGACCCGGCCGTCTACCTGTCCGGGCCGAACCAATGGCCCGAACTGGAAGGTTTCCGCGAGGCGTGCAAGGCCTATGCCGAGGCGATGACGGCGCTGGGCCACAAGCTGATGGGTCTGGCTCTGGACGCGGCGGGAGCGCGGGATCACGCGTTTCTGGCGGCGTTCCGGCCTCCGACCATCTGGCTGCGGCTGTTGTATTATCCGCCGCAATCGCCGCAGGCACCGGAGGATCTTTACGGCTCGGCCCCGCACAAGGATTTCGGATGCCTGACCCTTCTGGCGCAGGATGACGTGGGCGGCCTGCAGGTGCAGACCCCGGCAGGGAACTGGGTCGACGTGCCACCGATCGAGGATGCCTTCATCGTCAATGTCGGGGACATGCTGCACCGCCTGTCGAACGGGCAGCTGTTGTCCACGCCCCACCGGGTGATCAATGCCACGGGCCGCGAGCGGTATTCTGTCCCGTTCTTCTTCGACCCGCACGTATCCGCCGACATCGCGCCGCTGCCCGGCACTGGTGCCCCGATGTTCGAGCCCATGAATTTCGGGACGTTCCTGAAGGGCGAGCTGGAAGCGAGCTATGATGCCCATCAGGACGAAGACGCGGCGGGCTGAGCATGACCCCCTTTTTGGCATCTGGTCGATCGGACTGGAAGCGCCGGAGGTAACCATCCGGCCACGCCACCCGTTCTGATCGCTGACCGGGTCGGGGCCTCCTGTTCCAAGCCTCAACCACGCTGATCAGGGCATTGCAGCGGTATTGGCGCTGTGCAAAGCTTCCAAAAAACCCAGGGAGACACCGATGAAACGCTTTCTGCACGCTGTTGCCGTGACCGCCCTGCTGCCCGCCGTTGCGGTGGCCCAGACCAACCTTTCCGCTGAAACCGCATCGCCCGGCGGGGTGGCGTATCTGTCGACGATCTCGCTGGCCGAGGCCGCGTCGACGGCCGGGGCCGCGAGCATCCAGGTCTCGGACGGACAGACGCTGACCAATACCATCGTGAACGTGGCCGAAGGCAAGACCGACATCTCGCCCGCGCCGTTCATTCTGCCGTTTCTGCTGGCGCGCGGGGTCGGGCCCTATGCGTCGCAAGGCGCTGAAAAGGGTGCCGAACTGGCCGGAAACCTTGCGGCGTTGTACACCTACAATCTGGGGGTGTTCACGCTCTACGCCTTTGACAGCTCGCCCGTCAAAGGCTGGGACAGCGTCGAGGGCAAGCGCATCTATAACGGACCGCCGCGCGGCGGCGCGCTCAACAACGCGCGGGCAATCATCAAGATCATCACCGGGCTGGACGACGGCAAAGGGTATGAGGGCGTCCAGGTCAACTGGGGTCAGGCGGTCCCGACGATCACCGGCGGGTCGGCCGATGCGATGGTGCTGCCGACGAATTTTCCCGATGGCCGGATGTCCCGTTCGCTGGCCGCGGGCAACATGACCATCTGGTCGATGCCCAAGGACAGCTTTGAGAGCGAGGCCTCGCAAAAGTACGCCAAGGTCCCGGGTTCGTCTGCGTTTTCGATGAAGATCGCGGATCTGAATTTCGGAGACGGCGTCACCGTCGTCTCGGAAGACGATACATTCCGCGGTCTGGCCACCATCGGCGGCGAGGTGGTGAACACATCGATGCCGTTCGACACGGCCAAGGCATTGACCGCCGCGTTCATCGCAAACCTCGACACCACGAAGCAGAAGACACCGTTCGCGGGGTCGATTTCGCTGGGCGAAACCGATCCGGCCATCACCGGCATGTGCGGCCTCAACCCGGTCAAGTATCACCCGGGCGCTGTCGCGGCATGGGAAGAGGCAGGGTACACGATCCCCGATTGCGCCAAGTAATGCGGCCCGGCCCCGGCGGGTGTAACCGCGCCGGGCCGAGGCTTTTTGCCGGGCTGGCCGCGCGATGACCGAACAGGCGGAACCCAGAAGGTTGACGGCACTTTATGTGTTGTCCGTCCTGCTGATCGTCATCGGACTGCTGAATGCGATGCCCGGGATCCCCGGCCTGCAGGACAGCCTGCGCGGCATGACCGGCAGCCCGGACTTCAAGATCCACCGCTACTCGACCGAGTATTTCTATCCCCTCGTCTTTCTCCTGCTGATGATGGTGATGGTGCTGAAGCACTCGGCTTTCAAGTCAGGCGACGCGGCACGCCCGGGGCGGAGACGACTGGGCCTGGTGTTCGATCTGGCATTGATCGCTGCGGCGGCGACAATCTCGTTCACCTATCTGGTCGAGATCGAGAGTGTCTGTCTGATCGACCGGGCCACCGGCCTCCGGGCAGCGCTGATCGCCGAATCGCTGGCGCGCGAGGCGGAACTGGCAGAGCTGATGGGTCTGCCGCCGCCAACAACGGTCGATGACCCGAAATGCGTGCAGACCACCGGCGGTTGGCTGGTGCTGATCGTCGGCCTCGCCGTCGTGGTGTTCCTGGCCTATAATGTCCGGGTTTGGGGCCTGCCGCTGGTGCTGGTGGCCATCGTGATTGCCGCCTACACGATCGCCACCGTGCTGGTCTGGTACGTTCACGGCCCGGACGACATCAACAAGTACCTGATGACCAAGATCGGCGGGGAACCGCGCCTGCTGTCCGATGGTCGCCCGCGCATCCATGACATTCTGGTCAATGATGCGACCGGGCTGATGGGGCGGTTCATGGACATCATCCTGAACACGATCTTCCCCTATCTGGTGATCGGTTCGCTGTTCGGTGTCTCGGCGGGCGGGCAGTCGCTGATCAAGCTGGCATTCCGCTGGACGCGTCATCTGCGCGGCGGCCCGGCCCATGCGGCCATCGTCTCGTCCTCGCTGTTCGGTGCAATCTCGGGCGGGCCGGTCGTCAACGTGCTGTCCACCGGCGTCCTGACGATCCCGATGATGATCAGACGGGGGTTCTCGAAGGTCTTTGCGGGAGGGGTCGAGGCCGCCGCCTCGTCGGGCGGGTCGATCATGCCGCCGGTGATGGGCGTTGCGGCCTTCATTCTGGCGGCGCTGACGAACATCCCCTATCGCGAGGTGATCATCGCGGCGCTGTTGCCGGCGCTGGCCTATTACTTCTGCCTGTTTCTGTCGGTGATGTTCCAGTCCAGAAGGCAGGGCATCGCAGCGATCGGGGATCTGACGCCGGACATGCACATGTCCCGCCAGGACATTCTGAACCTGGTGATGATCTTCGGCCCGGTGCTGTTGATCCTGATCCTGCTTCTGATGCCGAAAGAGGCGGTCGGCTGCGGCTGGATCGGCACGTGGCTGGGAACGGATCAGCAGGTCACGAACGGCCAATGCATCGCCAGCGACCTGCCGTGGGTCCTGCAGCTGGTCCAGAACTCGGCAGGCGATGCGGGCAGCGCCGGGTGGTGGGCGGTGGCGCTGCTTACCGTGCTGCTGTTTCTGGACCCGGAGATGCGGGCAAAACCCGTCAAGCTGCTGGACGCGCTGTCCAATGGCGGCATCCTGATCGCGACGCTTTACCTGATGTTCCTGGCGGTCTCGATCATCGATTTCTGTCTGAACCTGACGGGCCTGTCGGACTTCATCGCGCTCGATGTTCTCGGGTGGCTGAAGACGCTGGATCTGGGCTCGGCCGGGACCACCGGCATTCAGTTGGTCGCGCTTGCGGCGACGATGGGCCTTGCCGTCTTGCTGGGGATGGGGATGCCCGCTGCCCCCGCCTACATCAACGTCGCGCTTTTGATGGGGCCGGTTTTGGCAGGGCTGGGCCTGTCGCTTTTCACGGCAAATATGTTCATCTTCTACTTCGCCGTTGCGTCGGCAATCACGCCGCCGGTGGCGCTGGCCGCATTCGCGGCGGCGTCGATCACCAAGGGCGAGCCAATGGCGACCGGGTTTTCGGCCGTGAGATCCGGCATCGTGATGTTTGTGATTCCCTTTGTCTTCGCGCTGTATCCGGAACTGCTTCTGATCGACGGTGCGGTTCTCGACCCGACCGCAGGGCCGGGCGAGCGGGCTTACCTGCCCGGATACGAGCAGGGGAACCAGCCTTCTCGGCTCTGGCTGCTGATCCCGCGACTGCTGCTGGCCCTCTATCTGCTGGCGAGCGCGCTGGCACGTTATGACAGGTCCGCAATGGCAGGATGGGAAGCGGCTTTGCGCGTTGTTCTGGCCGTCGGTGTCCTGACCTTTCAGCCGATGCACTACGTCCCGGCCGTCGCGGCTGCGATCGTGCTGATCATCACCCATCAGATCCGGTCGCGCCGAAGCGCTGCCACCGCATAGATCCGTTCAGGTCACGGCCAGTTTGCGGCGCCTGCGCAAGCGCCGATCATGGCCGACACTTCAAGGTGACAAGTGCGGATCGCGGCTTTGCCGTGAAAGCCGTTTCTCAGGTGGCTGAGCGCGCCGTTATCCCAGCGGCACCCGTGCCAATTCTTCCTGGCTGACTCCTTCTTCGTCCTCGCGCCGGACATAGAGGCAGATCTCGGTCACCGGGAACGGGCCCGCGGAAAAGCCGGAGCGGCGCTGCAGGAAACCCATGATCTGTTTCAGATCGAACTGTTCAAGCTCATAGATCTCGGCAAGCGTAACACGTGGGGTGTACTTTTCATGCGGCAGGTCCAGGCCGGCGAGCCGGACGATGCGGCCGACCTGTTTGTGAAGCTCAAGCAGTTTGCGGGCTGAATCGATCTCGGCATAGACCTCGGTCGGCTGGTTGCCGCCCAGCGTGCCCACACCGGTGACGTTCAGGTAGAACGGGCCGACATCGACCAGCGAAAGTTTCTCGGCCACGGCATTGAGACCGGACATCAGGTGCTCGCCCAGATCGGCGATCGCGATGTGCATGAAGCTGCCCGGCAGATGCGCGCCGACGGGAAGGCCCGACTGCACTTTTTCCAGTTGCCCGGTGATTTCCTGCGGCAATGGCAGGCCGATCAGGCCTTCGACAAGTTCCATGGTGCTCCCCTCTGCCCCCTCATCACAATTCTCGCGCATCGGTTGACCGGCGCACGGCTGGTGAACAGGATATCACAAGGTAGGAGGCACGCCCATGCTGAGCCGACTGATCCTTGCACTCTCGCTTCTGGTCGTGCCTGCGGCGGCGACCGAGGTCGATGTCGAACTGATGCTGGCTGTCGATGTCAGCTATTCCATGACCCCGAACGAGCTGGAGATCCAGCGCCGTGGATATGCCGAGGCGCTGCGCGATCCGGCGATCATGGAGGCGATCGAAACCGGCTATCGCCAGAAGGTGGCGCTGTCTTACGTGGAATGGTCCGGCAAGACCGCGCAACGGATCATCGTGCCGTGGACGCTGATCGAGAGTCAGGCCGATCTCGACCGGTTTGCCGGGAAGCTGACGGCAGAGTTTCAGCCGATCTTGAGGCGCACGTCGATCTCTGGCGTGCTGGATTTTGCGCCGCTCTGGTTCGAGGCGTCTGACTTTAAAGGGGATCGCCGGGTCATTGATGTCTCGGGCGATGGGCCGAACAATATGGGCCGCCCGGTGGCGCAGGCCCGCGATGCCCTGCTGGCAGCAGGCTTTGCCATCAATGGCCTGCCGCTGATGACGCGCGAACATGTGGGCGGGTCGTGGCGGTTCCACCTGGAAGATCTGGATCTCTACTACCAGAACTGCGTGATCGGCGGCATGGCGTCCTTCATGATCCCGGTCAAAAGCTGGGAAGAGTTCCCTGCCGCTGTGCGCCGCAAGCTGGTGCTGGAGCTGGCAGGACGGGTGCCGGAGGCGCGGATCTGGCGCGCCGAGTGGCGCGGCGCACAGCCCGGCGGCGGCTATGACTGTCTGATCGGCGAGAAGATGTGGCTGTATTTCATGCAGAACTATCAGGAATGGTGACGCGCGACGCACGTCTCCACCCAGATTGGGACCACGCGGCTTTTGAGCCCTAATCCTTCGAGATGCCCACCCGCATGGGTTTAACGTGATCCGGGCGCCATCTGCCCAACAAAAAGGCCGGGGACATGCCCCGGCCTGTTCCATCAGATCAGGCGTGATCAGACGCCGCCAGCCTCGCCCACGACGACCCACGACCCGCCCTGGACTTGCGAGATGAAGACCTTGTTCGAGCCCAGGTGATCCGGGCCGTAGTCAACCGCCGCGCCCATGATCGCGTCGGTGTAGGCCATGCCTTCCATGGCTTTCACAAAGCTTTCCACGGTCAGGTCAGGGCCCGCCGCTTCCAGTGCGCGCACCATCGCCTCGGCGGCGGACCGGCCAAGCATCGCACCGGTGCCCGGAAACTTCTCGCCGGTGGCTTCGGTGTAGGTCTTGATCCACGAGCCAACGGCAGGGTCCCCCGCGCGGGCTTCCAGATCCTGCCATCCGGCCGCGGCATAGAAGCCATCGGTCACGCCGCCCGGCACCTTGGCAATCGCGGTGTGGAAGGCGGCAGAGGAGCCGAGGAATTTCACATCCGTCCAGCCCAGTTTCTTGGCGGTGGCAACGGCGGTTATCACGCCGCGGATCGACAGGGCGATCGGGATCAGGTCGCAGCCCGCATCCTTCAGCTTGGTCAGTGAGCCGACGTAATCGGTCTCGTCCGGCTTGTGCGTCGTCTCGGCCGCGTACGTCATTCCCAGCGCCTCGGCCTCGTCCTTCGCGCCAGCGGCGATTTCCTTGCCGAAGTCGGATGGAATGTACATCGGGCAGACAGTCGTCGAACCCTCGTTTTCCTTCATGTACTTCAAACCGGTGCGGATACCGTCGTAGTAGGACGAGAACGACACGAACTTCAGGCCGATCGGGTCATCCAGCATCTGGCGGGCGGCCGAGAGCGGCAGGAAGTTCGGGATGTTCTTGCGCTCCTGCAGCTTGAAGGCCGCCAGATTGTGCGGCGTGCCAAGCCCCATGAACATCGCGAAAACCTTGTCGCGGTTGATCAGCTTGTTTGCCGCCTGCACCGCTTTCGGCACCTGATAGCCGTGATCCTCGACGACCAGGCGGATCTTGCGGCCATGGACGCCGCCCTTCTCGTTGATCTCGTCGAAATACATCTGCGCGGCCTTCATGGCCGGGGCACCGAAGGCGGCGAACGGGCCGGACAGATCGTTGTGGCTGCCCAGCACGACCTCGGTGTCGGTCACGCCCTGTTCGGCCAGTGCGGTTCCGGTCGCCGTACCGGTCGCCAGCACGATCGCCGCGGCGGTTGCGAGTAGTTTCTTCATTCGGTTTTCTCCCTGGTTACCGCGGTCATGCCGCGTACATGGAATCGATCAGCGCCTTGTGTTTGGTCTCCACGAAGCTGCGCTTGAGCTTCATGGTTGGGGTAAGTTCGTCATCCTCGGCAGTCAGCAGCACATCGATCAGGCGGAAGTCCTTGATCTGCTCGACCCGGGCGAAGTCCCTGTTCACCTTGGTGATCTCGCCCTCGATCAGGTCCTGCACCTGGGGTGCAGCGCAGAGCGAGGCGAAATCCGAGAACGGGATTGCGCCGTCCTGCGCGAACTTCTCGACGTTTTCCTGGTCGATCATGATCAGACAGGACAGGAACTTCTTCTTGTCGCCGATGATCACGGCGTCCGAGATGTATGGCGAGAACTTCAGCTGGCTCTCGATCTCGGCAGGCGTGATGTTCTTGCCGCCTGCCGTGATGATGATGTCCTTGATCCGGCCGGTGATGGTCAGGCGACCGTCATTGCCGATGCGGCCGACATCGCCGGTGTGGAGCCAGCCATCACGGATCGTCTCGGCTGTCTTTTCGGGCATTTCCCAATAGCCCATGAAGACGTTGTCGCCCTTGACCAGAATCTCGCCGTCCGGGGAAATCTTCACCTCGGTCCCCGGAATGGGCCGCCCGACGGTGCCGTAGTTGTTGTCGCCCTTCATGTTCAGCGTGGCGGCTCCGGTGGTTTCGGTCGCGCCATAGCCTTCCAGCAGCGGAACGCCGATGGCCATGAACCAGCGCAGCAGTTCCGGCGAGACCGGTGCCGCGCCGGACCCGGCGCGGCGGATGCGGTCCATGCCCATCATCCGGCGCAGGTTGGTCAGCACCAGAAAGTCCCACATCCGGTAGCGCAGCATCACGCCGGCCGGGACGGGTGCGTTCTTTTCCTCGTAGTCAGCCTTTGCCAGCCCGGCGCTGATTGCCCGATCGAAGGCCCAGCGACCGATGCCGGTGGCTTCCGAGCGCAGGATCTGGATGCGGGAATAGATCTTCTCCCAGACCCTAGGGACCGAGGCGAAGGTGTGCGGGCTGACCTCTTGCAGGTTGTCGAAGACCGTTTCCGGGCTTTCGGCGAAGTTGATCACGACCTTGGCGGCCAGTTGCAGGTGGACCGACACCAGCCGTTCGTAGACATGGCAGAGCGGCAGGAAACAGACCTGGTCATCGCCTGCCTCGACCTGCAGGGGTTCGACGACCTGCTGCATCTGGAAGACGATGTTGCGGTGGCTGACCATCGCCCCCTTCGGTGGACCCGTGGTGCCCGACGTGTAGATCAGCAACAGCGTGTCTTCCGGGTCGGCCTTTGCAATCTCGCCAGGGAACCCGTCCGGTTCGGCTTCTGCGGCCTCTTTGCCCATCGCGATCAATTCGTCGAAGAACATGACCAGCGGATCGGCAAAATCCCGCAGCCCGTCGCGGTCGAGCACGATGACCTTTTCAAGCCCCGGCATCTCGTCCCGGGCTTCCAGCCACTTGTCGAGTTGCTCGTCATTTTCCAGGAACAGGAACCGCGTCCCGGAATTGTTGACCAGATAGGCGAGCTGCTTGGCGGAGTCGGTCGTGTAGACGCCCGAGACGACGCCGCCGATGCCCATCGCCCCCATGTCGATGTAGAGCCATTCGCGCCGGTCTTCCGAAAGGACAGAGGTGACCTCTCCGCGCTGCATGCCCATCCTGCGGAGGGCCATGCCGACCCACATGGCATTCTTCCAGTAATCGGCCCAGGAATAGGACTTCCAGATCCCGTGGTCCTTCTCGCGGTGGGCGACCTTTTCGCCCATTTCCTTGCAACGGGCCTGGAACAGGGCGGCAATGGTCTGGTGGCCATCATAGGACGGCAGACTGGTGGTCGGTAATCCGTCAGCCATCGGTTCCCCCGAACCCGGTCATCGCCATTAAATCGGTCATTGCCTAACCTCGGTCATCGCCACGTCTTCCGGCGTTTCCAGCGTTTTTGACCCCGCTGGGTTTCGCCCTGAACGCCGAGATAGAATTCCTGAATATCCTCGGACGCGAGCAGTTTGCCCGCTTCTCCTGCCATGACAATGCGCCCGATCTCGAGCACATAGCCATAATGCGCGGTCTGCAGGGCGACATTTGCGTTCTGTTCGACCAGCATCATGGTGACGCCCTGTTCGTCGTTCAGGCGGCGGATGATGGTGAAGATTTCCTGCACCAGAATGGGCGAAAGGCCAAGGCTGGGCTCGTCCAGAAGCATCACCTTGGGCTTGGTCATCAGGCCCCGCCCGATGGCAAGCATCTGCTGCTGGCCGCCAGACATAGTACCCGCCTGCTGTGCGCGGCGCTCGCGCAGGATCGGGAAGTAATCGAAGACCATCTCGATATCGGCGGCCACGTTTTCCCGGTCGGCGCGGGTGTAGGCCCCCATCTGGAGGTTTTCCTCGACGGTAAGGAACGGGAAGACCTCCCGCCCTTCCGGCACGTGAGCAACGCCGGCGCGGACGATCGTATCTGGGTCGCTGCCCTGGATCTCCCGCCCCTCCAGCATGACCTGACCCTTTTCCGGGTCCATGACACCCGAAACGGTTTTCAGAAGCGTCGTCTTGCCCGCGCCATTGGCGCCCAGAATCGTGACGATCTTGCCCTTGGGCACCTTCAGCGACACCCCCCGGATGGCCATGATGGGACCGTAGAAGGTCTCGACATTGGCAATCTCGAGGACGGTGTCGGTCATGGCGTGGCCTCGATTGCCCGACAGATTTTATGTTGAGCGCAGCTTCTCCTGTGCGGAGGGCAGTGCCCGACCGTGGATGGGCTCTGATACGTGTTCGGTCCGCACTTTATGGTCACGGAGTTTGCTTGCTCCTGCCCTGTGCAAACGTTGACGAAGAGCCCGCCCGAGGGGCAGTCGGGCTCTGCCTGGCTCTCACACGTTGCTATTTGCAACGTGTTGACGCCGTCAGCACATCGCTTTGCGATGTGCGCGAGGCGGGGCTGCGCCCCCTGACTCCGGGCCAGATGCAAGGATCGACCGACCCGAATTAGGCGAGATCGAGCTTCCGAAAAACCCGTCACGCCGCGCCCTCCTGCACGCCCAGATAGGCGGCGATCACGTCGGGGTGGCTCTGTACCTCCTGAGAGGTGCCCATCGCCAGAGGGCGGCCGTCGGCAATCGCCAGCACACGGTCCGAGACCTGGGTGACCAGGCTCATGTCATGCTCGACCATCAGAATGGTCAGCCCCATGTCCTTCTGCATGTCTTCGATCCAGAAGGCGACATCCTGGGTTTCCTCGACCGAAAGACCAGAGGCGGGCTCGTCCAGCAGCAGGAGCCTGGGGCCAGAGGCAAGGGCCCGGGCGATCTCGACGATCTTGCGGACACCGTAGGGCAGGCCCGCAATCATCTTGTCGCGGTAAGGCTGCAGGTCGAGGAACTCGATCACCTCTTCGGCCCGGGCGCGGTGGGCGTGTTCTTCCCGCCGCGTGCTGGGCAGGAACAGCATGTCTTCGATCCAGGACGTCTTGCGGGTCGAGTGCCTCCCGACCAGCAGGTTGTGCAGGACCGTCGAATGCTCGAACAGCTCGATATTCTGGAAGGTCCGGGCAATGCCCATCGGCGCGATCTGGTCGGGCCGCATGCTGGTGATGTCCTGCCCGTCGAAATGCACCGACCCACCGGTCGGCTGATAGAATCGGCTGATCAGGTTGAAGATGGTCGATTTGCCCGCACCGTTGGGGCCGACGATGGTGAAGACCTCTCCCGGTTCCACGTCGAAAGAGACCCCGTCCACGGCTTTCACACCGCCGAAGGCGATGGCGAGATCCTTGACGGAGAGAAGGCTCATCGCATCCGCTCCGTCTTCAGATAGGACTTCTGGCGGCGAAACATGTCCTTGCGGGCCATCGGGAACAGCTCCAGCCAGATGCGGATCTTGGTCCAGCGGCCGTAGATGCCCAGAGGTTCGATGATGATGAAACCGATCAGGATGGCGGCGAAGATCCCCGTCTCCAGCCCCGGTATCGCGGTGTTCCCCGTGCCCAGAATCGCGGCCACCTCTTCGCGCACGATCGAGATCACGACCGGCAACAGCCCGATCACAATCGCGCCGAAATAGGCCCCGTGAATCGAACCGAGGCCGCCCACGACGACCATCAGCAAAAGCTGGATCGAGATCAGGATCAGAAACGCCTCGTAATTGAAGGCCTGCAGGAAGTGCGCCAGAAGTGCCCCCGCCAGACCGGTGAAAAAGCACGAGATCCCGAAGGCCAGCGTCTTCATCGCGGCAACGTTGACGCCCATCGCACGGGCCGAAATCTCTGAATCCCGGATCGCCGTAAAGGCCCGGCCCGTGGGAGAGCGCAGGATGTTCTTGTAGAGCAGCGTCACGATGATGACGGTGATCAGACACAGCCAGTAGAAATAATC